>CAYVOD010000055.1:0-13206 GCA_964453055.1 uncultured Treponema sp.
ACGTGGTCGGCGTGCATATGGGAAATGAATATGGCGGTAATCTTTTTCCAGCGCAGATTCAGCCTGCGTATGGAGATCTGGGTGGCTTCCCCGGCGTCGAAGAGAAACAGCTCCCCTTCCCTCCGCAGAAGCACGCTGGTGAGGTGGCGGTACGGAAGGGGCATCATGCCCCCGCAGCCCAAGACGAAAGCTTCCAAATTCATGCTGGTCGACTATAGCTGAAAGGGCTCGGGATGTGCAACTATAGCGGCATGAACGATTTCTCGTCCCTAAATCTTGATGCCTCCGTAGCCGAGGCCTTCCAGCGGCTCGGATTTTCGGCTCCCACGCAGATCCAGAACCTGGCTATTCCGAAGGCTTTGAAGAAGAGAGACCTCTTCCTGCAGTCGGAAACCGGGACGGGGAAGACCCTGGCATACCTCGCGCCAGCGCTATCAGGCATACGCGATCTCGAGCCGGCCCGCGGCCCGCTTCTCCTGGTTCTCTGCCCCACCCAGGAGTTGAGCGTGCAGGTCGCCAGGCAGGCCGAGTCGCTGATAGAAGCGGCTGGCCTGAACCTGGGCGTGGTTTCCCTCCTCGGCGGCAGTCCCCTCTCCAGGCAGGAATCGGCGTTGAAAAAGAAACCTCAGGTCGTGATCGGCACCCCGGGCAGGATAGCCGACTTGGCCAGGGCTGGAATACTCAGGCTCGACCGTCTCGAGTATCTCGTCCTGGACGAGGGGGACAGGCTCTTTTCCGGCGAATACAGGGAGCAGGTCCTATGGGTACTCGGGAAAAGCTCCCCCAAGGCCTGCAAAATCCTCGCCTCCGCCACCATTTCCACCTCGACCAAGCGTATGGCTTCAAGCTTCATGAAAGATCCCATTTCCATCGACCTGAAAGACGAGGGCGTGCTCTCCAGGGATATCGAACATTGGGTCTTCTACGTAGAACACAGAAAGCGGCTCGATTTTTTGCGTAAATTGGAGCGGGCGCTGAAGCCCGAGAAATGCCTGGTCTTCGCGGGATCGGGCGAACGGGTCAGGCGAGCCGAGGACAGGCTTAAATCCTCGGGTGTATCGGTGGAATCCGTTCTCGCCAGGGAAGAAAAGGAACAGCGAAGGGTCGCGATCGAGCGTTTTCAGCAGGGCGGCCTCAGATACCTGGTGACGACGGACCTGAGCGCCCGGGGGCTCGATATCCCCGGCATCTCCCACGTGATAAGCCTGGATTTTCCCGAAGAATCGAGCTGGTACGTGCACAGGGCAGGCCGCACGGGCAGGGCGGGCAAGCCGGGTGTATCCATACTGCTGGCCGACGCCCTGGAACTGCGCAGGGCGTCGAAACTGGCGGTGGACCGGGGCTTCGTCTTCAGGACGAAGGCGCTCGAGGAAGGCAAGGTGCTGGAACCGTCGGTGGAGGAGTTTTTCGAGAGGGTCGAAAAGGGGGAAGAGGAGAAAAGGGCTTACAGAAAATCTCGGTCCTAGTCCATCGCGTAGCGAGCCATCGACGTCTCGGTTTCGAACACCTCGACGGCGGAGAGGGGAAGCCCCGGCTCCTGGGCCTTGACGGAATCGAAAATGAATTTGGCTATCCGCTCCGCCGAGGGATCCTGGTCGAATATCTCGATTTCGTTGAGGTCCGAATGATCCAGTAGGGCGAGTACCTTGGCCATGGCCGATTTGAGTAGGGAAAAATCCACGAGCATTCCCCCCTCGCCTAGCGCTGATCCTCTCGCCCATACCCTTACCTTGTAGTTGTGGCCATGGAGCCTTTCGCATTTGCCGTTATAATGGAGAAGCCTGTGAGCGGCGGCAAACCCGCCTTCGACTCGTACCTCGTACATACCCGAAACATACACCGGATGACGCGGTCTCGCAAGCAGAGCCGGGCGTTGATGGGAGCTCAGGTTGTCTTATGCCGTTTTTGTGAGTACACTGTTACAATGTAGACTGAAGGAGGTAAATATGAAAAAGCGTTTGTTCCTCCTTGGATTGGTTCTTCTTCTTTCCACGTCGCTGGCGTTCGCGGAATTTAATTTCGAGCTGGGCGCCCAAATCCCCATCGGCATCGGCGCCTTGACGGACTCGCTCGGCTTGAGCTCCGACTATGAGGACATTCTTTCGCTGGCAGGCTTCCTCCCCATACCTACGGCATCCCTGCTTTTTCAAGGTGGAGTCGGGTCGTTCAAACTAGGAGGGGGCATACGAGTTTATAGCCTCATCTTGGCCAGCATCGCCTATCCCCAGCTTCAGGCTGAGCTCGGGCTCGGCGACCTGTCCCTCGATTTCAGCTTGGGCGGGTATTTCCTGGGTTATTATGCCATCGGCGGGTATAGCGGTCTCGAAAATATCAACCTGCTGATGCCGGAGTTGTCGGCCTGGTATAGCCTGGGGAAAAGGAAGCTGTTCAGGATCGGCCTCGGAGCCCTCGGCTTCATTCCCACGGACTTCGATCTTTCCGGCATGCCCTTTGTCTTCTACGGCGGTTTCAAGGTCGTTCTCTAGCCCCAACCCCGCTTTCGCGCGCTAAGGAGACGGCGGCGCGTCGTCATTGAAGCGCAGGTCAGTCCGTGATACTCTATGTCGCCTATGCAGCCAAGCGTGCGAAACCTCATCTCCGCCCTGGACGAATCGGAGTTGATAGCCTTTCAAGGCGAAGAATTTCTCGATCGACCCCTGTGCGGCATCGAATACGATTCCAGGAAGATTTCCGACGGCATGCTCTTCGTCGCGCTGCCCGGCATCCACAGCGATGGCCACGATTTCATACAGGCAGCATTGGACAGGGGGGCTTTGGCCATAATCCATGAAAAACCTCTGGGCAAGGATTATCCTAGAGCGGCCTGCGTGCAGGTGAAGGATTCCAGGGCGGCGATGAGCAGGTTGGCTGCGGCCTTCTACGGACGAGCTTCCTCCTTTCTCATCACCATCGGAGTGACCGGCACGGAGGGCAAAAGCACCACCGTCTACCTCATTTATCAGCTCTTGAACCTTGCCGGATTGAAGACCGGTTTCTTTTCCACCGTCATGTCCGATACGGGAAAGGGAGAAATTCCGAATCCTGAGCACCAGACGACGCCCGAATCGACGGCGGTGCAGCGGATGCTGGCGGAAATGAGGGATTCAGGCTGCTGCTGCGCGGTCGTGGAGGCGTCGAGCCATGGCTTGAGCCAGAGGACCGCCAGGCTAGCCGACGTCGATTTCGACGTCGCCGTCATGACCAACGTGACGAGCGAGCATCTGGAATTCCACGGCACCTGGGAATGTTACCGTTCGGACAAGGCTAACCTTTTCAGGAACCTCGACGCTCACGGACACAGGAAAAGCCCCCCCTGCCCCTCTTGGCAATCGGCCAAGGCAACTCCCTCTTTCGCGATAGTCAACGCCGACGATCCCAGCGCCGAATACTTCGGCCTTTGTACCCGAAAGCCCCTGGTCTCCTTTTCGACTATAGGAGGCCCGGGTACCTTGCTCGCCAAGGATATCCGCAGCGACGCCAGGGGTTCGACCTTTCTGATAGAAGGGCCCAGCGGCTCGATAGAAGCTCCCGCGGATGCCGGACGGATCGAGATTGAGGCGAGGATAGAGCTTCCAGGCCGATTCAACGTAGGAAACAGCCTCGCGGCGCTGGCGGTCGTTTCCGGCATCGTCGGCTGTCCCTGGACCGATCTGATCGAATTTTTGCCCCTGCTCAAGCCGGTAAAGGGAAGGATGAATTTGGTCGATCGCGGCCAGCCCTTCGAAGTGATCATCGATTACGCCCATACGCCCTCCTCCTTCGAGGCAATCCTTCCCGCCGTCCGCGAACGGATTAAAGGCAGGATTTTCTGCCTTTTCGGATCCGGAGGGGAGCGGGACAGGGAGAAACGCCCGCGGCAAGCGCAGGTGGCGGCGCGGTATTGCGATGCCCTGGTCCTCTGCGACGAGGATCCGCGGGGCGAGAAACCCATGGAACTCCTGGAGGAGATAGCCGCGGGCTGCCCCGGGCTCGAACGGGGCAGGGAACTCTTCCTAATTCCCGACAGGCCCACGGCGATCCGTAGCGCCTTCGCGATGGCCAAGGCCGGCGACGCGGTGCTTCTTCTAGGAAAGGGACATGAGAATTCCATCATTTATGCCGATCATATAATGCCCTACGACGAAGAAACCGAGGCCCTCGCGGCTTTAAAGGAACTCGGGTACGGGGAATAGAGCCGTAAAGCCTCTCAGTAAGGAAGTACGATGAAAACGATCGCTGTTCTCTACGGCGGGAAATCGGGGGAGCACGAGGTGTCCCTCATTTCGGCCGCCAGCATAATCAAGAATCTGGACCCGGCCCGATACTCCATTCTGCCTATCGGCATAACCAAGGCCGGCGAATGGCTTCTTCAGGACGAAGCTTCGCTCAGACTGATCGTGAACGGACGTTCCGGCATGGAAGGCCTGCCTCCCATCGTATCGGGGACTAAGGTATCCGTTCTTCCGGGCATCGGCCTGGTCTCGGAAAAGGCCTCCGGAACCTGGGAAATATTGGAATGCGATATCGTATTTCCCGTTCTCCACGGTACCTTCGGCGAAGACGGTACCGTGCAGGGCCTCCTCGAGTGCGCCGGCCTGCCCTACGTGGGTTCTGGCGTGCTCGGCTCGGCGGTGGGAATGGATAAGCAGGTCGCCAAGGAGCTTTGGCTCAGGGAAGGGCTTCCAGTGGTGGAGTTCATCACGGTCAGGAAAAACGATCTGATGAATCCTCACTTCCTTTCCGCTTTGGGCAGAAAAATCGAAGCCCGCTTCGGCTGGCCCTGTTTCGTCAAACCCGCCTGCTCAGGATCTTCGGTGGGAACTTCCAAGGCTACTGACGAAGCCTCGCTGACCCAGGCCCTGGACAAGGCTTTCGCCTACGACGAAAAAGTCCTTATCGAGGAATTCATACCCGCCAGGGAGCTGGAATGCGCCGTCCTCGGCAACGAAGATCCCAGGGCATTTTCGCCCGGCGAGATTATCCCCGCCCACGAATACTACGACTACGACGCCAAATACAAGGATCCCGAAGGCGCGACGCTGCAGGTTCCGGCTTCCCTGAGCGAGACCCAGGAGGAAAACCTCAAGGCCATGGCGGTCAAGGCCTATAAAGCCTGCGGCTTCTCGGGCATGGCCAGGATGGACTTCTTCATCGACAAGCGAACCGGGGCTATTTTGTTGAACGAGGCTAATACCATACCGGGTTTCACCGCGATTTCCATGTATCCCCGGATGTGCCAGGCCGGCGGGCTCTCCTACCCCGCTCTGCTCGAAACCCTGCTCGACCTCGGGCTGAAACGCTTCGAAAATAGGAACAAGCTCAGCTATAATTACGACGCCGAAGCTTAATGCCAGGCTGGGGCTAAGCCTCCGGTCCGGCCTCGGCCGGTGATGCATCTATATACATAGTTATTCGATAATTATAGATATTATTGACATTTATCAAACTTTTTCTCCCTAGCGCCTTTCTCCCAAGGGGTGTACACTTACAGGTGAAACGCACAGGCGAAGGGCGGATTCCGGTCTGGCCTTGCTTTCGGCGGAGGGTTAAGAAGCCAAGGAGGCCCTATGAAGTCCCAGGACTATATCGATCTGGATTTTCGGTTCGGCGCCCATAACTATCACCCCCTTCCCGTTGTCATTTCCACTGCCAAGGCCTGCAAGGTACAGGATCCGGAGGGCAAAACATACTTCGATTTCCTCTCGGCCTACTCAGCGGTCAACCAGGGTCATCTGCATCCACATATCGTGGCCGCGGCCAAGGAGCAGCTGGACAGGGTAAGCCTGACTTCCCGGGCCTTTCACAACGACAAGATGGGCCCCTTTCTCAAAGCCCTCTGCGAGTTCACCGGCTTCGAGGCCGCCCTCCCCATGAACACAGGGGCCGAGGCTGTGGAAACGGCTATCAAGGCCGCGCGGCGCTGGGGAGCGGAGATCAAGGGCGTCCCCAACGGCCGGCAGAAAATTCTCTGCGCGGAAAACAACTTCCACGGCCGGACGCTGGCGGCGATTTCAATGTCCAGCGATCCTGAATCTTATGGGAATTATGGTCCCTACGCCCCGGGGTTCTTAAAGCTTCCCTTCGACGACTCTCGGGCGATGGAAGAGGCTATAGACGACGATACGGTCGCTATCATGGTGGAGCCTATCCAGGGTGAAGCCGGCGTCGTCGTGCCCAGGCAGGGATATTTGGCGGAGCTGCGGAAAATCTGCGACGACCGGGGCGTCCTTTTGATTTTCGACGAAATACAGACGGGATTCTGCAGGACCGGCAAACGTTTCGCCTGGCAATACGAGAATGCCCGTCCCGATATAATGTGCCTCGGCAAAGCCCTGGGCGGCGGCATACTGCCCATTTCGGCCATCGTCGCGGACCAGAAAGTCCTGAAAGTCTTCACGCCTGGCACCCATGGCTCCACCTTCGGCGGCAATCCCCTGGCTTGCGCGGTGGGAATGGCATCCCTCGAAGTGCTGGAAAGCGAAAAACTGGATCAACGGTCTTTCGTTTTAGGCGAAGTGTTCAGAAAAGAGGTCGCGTCGATTCCCTGCAAAAGAAAGCGGCTGGTCCGGGGCAAGGGCCTTCTTAACGCCATAGTCTTCGATGAAGGGTTTCATGCCTGGGATGTCTGCGTAGAGTTAAAGAACGAAGGACTTCTGGCCAAGCAAACCCACGGCAATATCATCCGCTTCGCACCTCCCCTGGTCATCAGGGAAGGTGAAATGGCGGAAGCCCTGCGGATCATAGAGAAAGTGCTTTCAAAGTTCTAGCCGGCTTTGCTTCAGGCTTTGACCGCCGGGATGCTTATCGAAAATACCGCGCCTCTTCCCCCATTCGAGCCCTCGTAGGAAAGCGCCGCCCCAAAAGATTCAACAAGCCTCTTGGCCAACGCCAGACCGATGCCGCTTCCCTTTTCCTTGGTAGTAAAAAATGGGTCGAAGAGTCGCTTGCCGAGCTCGGGTGGAATGCCCCTACCATTGTCGGCCACCGCTATCACCCAGAACGCATCCCGGCGGAACAAGCGAATGGTGACCGAGAGTTCTTCCTCAGGTATTCCTTCTCCCGCCTCCAAGGCGTTCCGGAGCAGGTTGTCCAGGGCTGTGGTCAGTTTTTCCTCGTCGGCCATGGCCAGGGCTTCAGTCTCCACTGGCAATAGTGTCTGAATTTCCTTGCCGCCCGCCGCCGAATCCCTGTATCGGCCAGAGTAAAGCTCCAGGTAACGTTTCAGGTCCAGCTCGGCGGTCTTGGTCTTGCCGGGCTGAAGAAACTCCCTAATCCTGTCTGCCAGGCCGGACAGCCTCAGGATTTCTCCTTCGATGAGGTCAGAAGATCGCAGGATTTTCTCCGTATCCGCCGGGGAAGTGGCTTGAGCGGAGGCGGTCCGCCGTATCGCCGAGGTTTGGATGCGCATGATTCCCAGAGGGTTCTTTATTTCGTGGACCAGGGTCCGCGCTGCTTCGCCCAGCTGGACCAGCTCCCTAGTCTGCGCCTCCCTGCCCCGGAGGGCTTCGTTGTGGCGGTAGAGAAAGATCAACATGACGAACAAGGCGACGAGAATTACGCTGATGGCCGAGGCTGCCAAGGAATACCCTAGCTTTTCCGTGCCGAAGCCCGCGGTGGAATATTCCATCCAGACCAGGTAATTTCCGCTCATGGCCATGAAGGGAAAAAGGCCGGAAGCCCCTGGAATCGTTTCCTGGCTCAAGGAGGAATTGGGGAGGCTGGGATCGATTCTCCCCCTTTGCATTCTCGGTCCCATGGGCATCGCGTTCGTTCCTGCTCCCCGGGCGGAATTCTGGAAGCCGGAATAACGGAGCATTACCAAGCTTTTGCCCCCGGGGTTGAACTCCACCATGACCGAACCTGGGAGGCCGAGCCCCTCCCTGTCCTGCTTTCGCTGGACCAGGCTTTCCTGGACATCGATTCGCTCGGGGGCGCTGCCATGACGCACTATAGCGTTCCCTTCATAGGCGTAAAACCCGAATCCTAAAACACGCTCATTGTCCGTGCCGGTATAGGAAGAGTCTTTTCGATACTCGTCCACCACAGCGCTGGAGGCTCTGAAGGCTTCGTACTCGAGAAGCATTTCCCTCCTCGCCCCCTCCCTGAGTACCATCGCCCATAGAAGGACAAGGGCGCTCACCAGCACCAAGGCGGCCCCGAGCAGGAGCACCAGGGAAAATCTGTTGGAAAAACGTTTAGCCTTCATCGGAACGATTCTAGCATCCCCGCGACCGCCGAGGCTACTGCGGAAGAGGCCGGCCCGCCAAGCCCGATCGGCCGTCGCTTGTTTCTTCGCTCCCCGTCGTGATACAAAGAGTCCTGGCATGAAACGAGTTCTGCGAGCCGTTCTGGCCCTCGCCTTTATTTTTTCCTTCGTCCTCTTCGTTTTTTTCCTGGCGAAGAAAAACCGGGCAAACATCGAGGCCGCCCTGCCCCTTGCGGCGAGAACGGTACTTATCGCCCCACTCTCTCGGAGCGAAACCGTAGGAACCGAAGAAGAGGAAAAACCGAAACCTCGCTCTAAAATCCTTCTGCTCTGGGACGAAGTATTGCTGGACGCCATTGACATGAACCTGGACGAGGATTCGGAGCTGGAGCAAATTCTCGTGCTGCGGGATTTATCCTCCGAAACAGGAGTCATCTCCATAGCAGTCGCGGATTTTTCACCCTCCATAGGCAGCTATTTCAGGGTTTGGAAGGGCGAAAGCCTGGCCACGAAACCCACTATTTTCATCGTGCAGCCCAGGGACCTGCTGGGCGACGGAAGCATAGACCTACTCTGTTTCGGCCTGGACGAAAAAAACCTCCAGACCCTCACGGTCTTCAAGCCTTTGGCCTCCCCCTCGCAGGGCGGCTATAAAAAAGTGTTTTCCGGTTCCGGGCTCTCGATCCGGGTAGAGGAAGATAGCGAGGCGCAGGAGAAAGCAGGAGAGACCGGCCCTTCCTTCTCGCCGTCGATAAGCGTTTACGCCTCCGCCGGCAACAAGGCTTCGCCCCTGGACCAAGTTCGCCTCGTCTATGCTTGGGACGAAGAGAGTGCCGGATTTGCGCTCAAAGGCCAGGAACCGATACCGGGCGAGACGGTGGAACGAAGTTTTATCGAATCTGTCCTCACCGGCAAGCCAGAGGAATTCGAGTCCTATATCGAGGGACTATGGCGCAAAGCGGGAAGTCCCGGCGGGGAACCTACCCTGGTGTACTTCGCCCCGGATTCGAGGAAGATAACCATACACAGCGAAACGGAAAAACAGGTATGGAACTGGGGCCGGTCCAATCCCTCCTACACCGGGATTTATAGCTCGATCGCCAATAGCGGAGTTCCCGATACGGTGCGGATTCTCGGGGTTGATCTTTTGGGAAAGGACAGGATTCGTCTTGTGGCCACCCAGGGCCAGGCGGCGAAATTCCCGATCAGGGAGGATTGGAACGGCGCCTACGAAAGGGTCAGGGGAAGAAGCGAAACCCCGGAGCCAAGCCTAAAAAAGCTCAAGATCGAATCAGGCATCGAATTTCCCGTCGAGGGCTCATCCCGAAAGGTCCTTCTTGACAGTTCCGCGATCGAAGGAGAATACAGCGCGCCCGGCGGCTATGCGCTCAGGCTTTCCAGAGACGAATTCTCCTATCGGGAAGAATCGATGGACTTTACGGGCCCCTATCCTTTCTACGGCTACGGCCAGCTGCTCGTCCTTGACTTTGAAGTGCGGGACTCGAGAAATATTCCCTCGGGCAGGAGAAGCTTCTTTGTATGGCTTGGCGAAAATGACGAGGAAGGCCGGAAGCTAGTGCTCGAGGCGGCGAGGATTTCTTCCCAGGGCGTCGAGTCTCTCTACGAACCTGCCTTGGTCTTCAGCGGACTAAAGAAGTCTCAGGGCAGCAGGTAGGATTCGTAGCCCAGGTCCTTGAGCTTAGCCTGGGTTTTCGTCCAGTCGGCCTCGGCGTCTACGATGACAGCCCAACGCGCCTCTCCCTCCCTGGTTTTCTGTTCCTCGACCGCGACCTTGAATCCCGACTTCTTGAGGCTTGCCTCCAGGCCGCTGGCATTGTCTTTTCGGGAAAACCAGCCCACCTGCAGGCGGGAGGAAGCATCAGCCTGGGCGCCCGAAACCGCCGGATCGGCTACAGGCTGCCCTTGCGCGGGGGCGCCCTGCTGCCCTTGCGCGCCCGCGGCCGCCGGCTTATCGGCGCCGGCGGGAGGCTCCGCCGAGTCGGCGCCCTGCGGCTTCTTCACCTCGGCGGACGCTGCCTTCGCCGGGCCGGCGGTCGCGGAGAGCGCGGGCTTGGACCCGGGGAAGGGGAAGAGCTCGCTGAGCAGCCAGGGGCTTGGAGACGGCAAAATCCCGCGTCGAACGATGGCTGCCTCCGCGGATCGAGGATACCTGGCTGCGAGCAAGGTTTCCATGGCCGCCGCTTCATAGCCTGCGCTGGGGACCGAAAAACCGTGGATGTCGCCGGCGGATGCCAGGATCCAGAGAAGAAACAAGGCCTCTTGTTCGACCGCGGCCCCGACCGGATCGGGGGGATTGCCCTGCCCCTCCCCGATGTCTTTTCGCCCGCCGATCGGTAGGATTACCATGTCCTTGAGAAGCACGAAAGCCGATTCCGCTTTTTCCTCGAAGAGAAGAATCCAGGCGAGGATGATCTTCTTCTTTTTTTCGAGCGATGCATCGTGTTGCTGTCCTTGCAGTAGTTCCAGCACGGCCTTGGCTTCCTTCACGTTGCCCGCCGCTAGATAGCTTCGAGCCGCGTCTATGCCCGATTCCGGGTTTTCCCGGAGCGCTTGCCGGAACATGATAGCCGCGTCCTCGTATCGCCCCACCATGAGGGCGAGATAACCGCCCAGAGAGGCGAGCTGGGATTTTTTTCCGCCCGTTATTTTGGGAATATATTCCTTGAAAAGATTAGCCGCATCATGGGCTGGCAGGGAAAAAGCATAGCTCTCGAGACTCGAGGACAAGAGGGTATCATCCTTGATCTTCGCGAGGGCAGTCCTGGCCGCGGCGAGTTTGGCGGCTTCCGCGCCGGTCTGGGAGCTCTTCGGGCCGGCGACGGAAGATGTCTGGGCCCCAATCCCGGCTGCAAGGGAAAAAAGCGCCAGGAAAACCCAAATTCTCGCCGAAGCTAGGACCGATCTAATCATTCACCGCTTCCGCCTTGAAGGTATTGCCAGACCTGGATACGAGGCGCACCCTGATAAATTGGCCGATTTGCTCGGCCCCCCCTGGAAGCACGACCATTTCATCCCTGGCAGTCCGGCCCAGGATTTCCTTTTTCGAACGCTTGGACAGGCTCTCGACGAGGATTTCGTCCACAGCCCCGATTCGCCTGTTCATAAGAGATTCCGTGGTTTCCTTCTGCAGCGCGATGACCCTCGCCAGCCTGGCCTTTTTAGTATTTTCGGGCACCTTCTCGTCCATCCTCATGGCGGGAGTACCCTCCCTGGGATTGAAGTGGTACATGAAGGAATAGGAGAAGCCGACCTTTCTCATGACAGCTAAGGTATCCTCCAGGTCCTCTTCGGTTTCCCCCGGGAAGCCCACAAGAATATCGGTCGAAAGCGACAGCCCCGGAATAGCCTTTCGCAGCTTGTCCACCAGACCTAAAAAGTACTCCCTCGTATATTTTCGGTTCATCCTTGCCAGAACTCGATCCGAACCGGATTGGAGGCAGAGATGTATATGCTTGCAGAAAATGGGTTCGGCGGCCAGGACGGCTACGAGATCGTCGGACAAATCCTTGGGATGGCTGGTGAGAAAGCGGATCCATCCTATTCCGCTCTCCTTAGCCCTGCCGAGTGAGCCAAGCCTTGACGCGATGAGCCTGAGCAGCCCGGGAAAATCCAATATCCCTTGGGAATCTTGCCATCTGTATGAATTGACATTCTGCCCCAGCAAGGTCACTTCCCTCACTCCCGCGGCGGCCAAGGCATCCAGCTCGGCGATGATAGCCTCTGGGTCCCTGGATACCTCCCTGCCCCTCACATAGGGGACGATGCAGTAGCTGCAGAAATTGTCGCAGCCGTGCATTATGGGGACGAAGGCCCTGAAGGCACCAGGCTCGTGATGAGTGGATGAGAACACGTAAGCCGGGCTTTCCTCCCTCAGGTCGAAGCTGCTCCCCTTCTCTATCTGGTCCAATACCAAGCCTAATGCCTGCTTCTGGAAGGTTCCCAGCACATAGTCCACGGCGGGGGCTTTCTTTCGCAGCTCCTGATGGTACTGCTCTGCCATGCAGCCGAGCACCGCTATGGAAAAGTCTCTCTTTTTCTTTTCGGCGGCGAAATAGGCTATCCGTCCCCAAGCCCTGTTTTCGGCGGTCGCCCGCACGGTGCAGGTATTGATGAGGACTAGATCCGCCTCTTCCACCGATCCGGGGGTCCAGGAGCGTTCCCTGAACAAGGCTTCCACCGCGGCTGATTCGGCCTTGTTCATCTGGCAGCCGTAGGTTTCGAGCAGGTATTTCATGATATCGATAAGTTCCGGATCTTAATTTTTCCGCCTAAGCCCCGTGAGGAAGGAGCCTATGTTTACGATTCCATAGATGAGCAGCCCCAGGCCTCCCGCGCCGAGGAGTCCCCTGGCGAGGCCGGGGAGAAACATGGTGGCCAAGCCCGCCACGCCCGCCGCGGTTAGTATGCTCCCTGAGGTTTTATCGGTCTTCGTTTTTCCGAAAAGCCCGATGGCTCCCAGAAGCACAAGGCCCGCCGAAAGCGCCCATCCAAGGACGGGGACGCCCAGAAGGGCGTTTACGCCCAGGAGACCGAGACCCGCGCCGGCGGACATGATCCCCTTCGTGCCCTTATCGCCCAAATCCTTTTTTTCCACCGGATATTTATCGGCCATGACAAGCTCCTTACTGCTTTTCCACGAACGCGTACGCTGAATGATTGTGAATACTCTCGAAATTTTCGGCTTCCACTGAGAACCTGGAGAATTTCCCGAGGGCGTCCACCTTCAAGTATACTTCCCTCACGAGATCTTCGACAAATCTAGGCCTATTATAGGATTTTTCGGTGATGAACTTCTCGTCCTCCCGCTTGAGGAGGGTGAACAGATCGCTGGATGCCGATTCTTCCACGATAGCGACCATGTCCTCGATCCAAAAAAACGGTCCCAGCTCGACCTTCAGCGTTACCAGACCGCGCTGGTTATGGGCTCCCCCTTCCGATATAGCCTTGGAGCAAGGGCAGACGGTCTGCACGGGCACCCGTACCCCTACGACGAAGGAGTG
>CAYVOD010000056.1:0-13025 GCA_964453055.1 uncultured Treponema sp.
AGCCCAGGCCGATCATGATGATTACCGAGAGCACGCTTTGTAACGCTGAAAACATAGGTTCATCCTACCTGCAATTCGCGGTTTGCCACAAGCCAGGATACTCCATCCCGCATCTGGCTAAAGCTATAACCCGCTACCTCGTAGCGCCTGATCTTTTCAAAGCTGTGGCTACTTTAGCCTACCGGCGCGGCATTCTCATAAAATACGAAGGGCCTGTCTTGGTTGACAGGCCCTCGAGAAAAATTTCACCGTCGTTCTTTATCGGTTCAGAAATCCATATGTTCCGTCATCTTGCTTCGCTTTTTCCAGCCTAGCGCTTTACCCTGCCCGACGCGTCGCCTTTCATGAGGGAAAGAATTTCGTCCTTGGTCGAGTAATTGAAATCGCCCCGAATGGAGTGGTTGAGGCAGCTGGCGGCCGCCGCGAAGCGCACAGCGATCGAATCCTCGGCGAGATCTGGGCTGCTCAAGGCGAAGATGAGCGCCGCCGAGAAAGAATCCCCTCCCCCCACCCTGTCGACTATGTCGGTGATTTCGTAAGGTTTATAGGCGCCAGCGGTTTCCGGTCCGAAGCAAGCCTTGCCCGAGGAAACATCGTAGAGCATGGCGCCCCAGCGGTTATGGCTGGCTGAAATGCTCTCCCGCAGGGTGAAAGCCACTTTCCGGATATTGGGGAACTGGGCGCCGATCTGCCGCGCAACGTCGGGATAACTCTGGATCTGCAGCACTCCGGAGGTGACGTCGGTGGTGCCGGCCTTGATTCCCAAAACGTCGGAGGCATCTTCCTCGTTGCCGATCAGGATGTCGACATAGGGCAGGGCTTGGGTCATTATCCGCTTCGCCAGGGCCGCCGGGGCGGTGCCCTGCTCCCAACGCCACAGGTTCTTGCGGAAATTGAGGTCGCAGGAAACGGTGAGCCCGCGTTTTTTCGCTTCCCTCGCCGCATGCAGCATCGCTTCGGCCGCGTTGGCCGAGAGAGCCGCGGTAATGCCTGTGAAGTGGAACCATCTCGCGTCTTTGAAAATCTCATCCCACGCATATGCCGACGGGAGGGTAAGGCTGATTGACGAATAGCTTCGATCGTAGATCACCTTGCTCGGACGCTGGTTAGCTCCCTCCTCGACATAGAAACACCCTAGGCGCCCTTCGGCCGTTCTGACGATTTTGCTGGTATCGATGCCCACATTGCGAAGATGGCCCACGCAAGCGTCGGCGATTTCGTGGAGCGGCAGGGCTGTCACGTAGGAAACCGACCTGCCGCTGAAGGCGAGGAACGCGGCCACGTTGGCCTCGGCTCCGGCGAAACTGAAATCGACGCTGCCCGGGAAAGCCTGCCGGAAACGCTTTTTCATGGGCATGTCGATTCGGCTCATTATTTCCCCGAAGGTAATGAATTCGCTCATCGCGGCCTACCCCCTTACTTCGCGGAAGACTTTCATGGCTTGGGCGGCGTTCGCCTTTATGGCGTCCCAATCTTTTTTCGCGATCAGGTTCTTTGGGGCTATCCACGATCCGCCGACGGCGAGAATGTAGTCTTTTTCCAGCCAGGAGGCGAGATTCTGGATGTTCAAGCCGCCCAAGGGTATATAGCTCAAGCCGAGAAATCCGTAGGGATTGTTTACCGAGTCCAGGTATTTTAACCCGCCCATGGGTTCGGCGGGAAAGAACTTGAGCACCTTGCAGCCAAGTTCGATCGCCGCTTCGATCTCGGACGCTATGGAGATTCCGGGAGCGAAGGGCAGGCCGGCTTCCATCGCCTTCTCGACCACCCGCCGGTTGAATCCAGGCGAAACGCCGAAATCGGCCTTGGCCGCCTTTACCTCAAGCACCTGGGCGGGCGTCAGGATAGTCCCGACGCCCGCCTGCATTTGGGGCACCTCGGCGACGATCCGCCTCAGGGCTTCCATGGCCGCGGGCGTACGCAAGGTCAACTCCATCGCCGTTATTCCTTCGCCTACCAATGCTTTAGCGATGGGGACCGCGTCTGCGGCGTCCTCTATCACCATGACCGCGATGATTCCCTTGGCCCTCAAGGCTTTCGCCCTGGAATCGCCGAATACGGTATCCATTTCCTGCCCCCTCATTCCACTTCGAAAATGAACTCGATCTCGACGGGGATGTCCCCCGGCAGCTCGTTGGTGCCGATGGCCGACCGGGCATGTCGCCCTGCGTCGCCGAACACGTCGATGAGGAGCTGGGAGCAGCCGTTGATGACCGCGGGCTGGCTATTGAAGCCCGGGGCGCTGGCGACGAAGCCGAGAACCTTGACCACGTTTTTCACCTTATCGAGCGAACCAAGGCTTTCGTGCAGGACCGCAAGCGCGTTGAGCACGCAGATCCTGGCCGCCTCCTGTCCCTGCTCGAGGCTTACGCCGGCGCCTAGCTTGCCTGTGAACACGGGCGCGCCCTTAACGGTGCAACCCTGGCCGGAGACGAAGGCGAGGTTGCCCACCCGTTTCACCCGCTGGTAAAGTCCGCCTAAAGGCGGCACTTCCGGAAGCGCGTAACCGGCCTTGGCCAGATTTTCATAGGCATTCATACAGGTTCCTCCTGGGAAATAAGTTTTATCGATGATGCGCCAGCATTAAAGCGCACAACGCTGTTTCAAATCGTCGCCGCGCAACGTCAAACGCCGATAGACCTGTCCCTTGAAGCAATCCTCCATTCCGTGAAGCATACGCCTTCCTTGTCGGCTACGTACGCTCTTTCGTAGAGGGCTACGGTAGGACAGACATGCGTCGGTATCACGTAGATCTCTTCGCCTAGAGCGGGTAGCCCTTTGGCAGGAGCCGTGAATACCCAGTGTTCCTCGTTCTGCAGCACCGCGACGCTGCCTTCGTAATCGGGAAGAAAACCTCTCGCGCCCTTGGGGTCGGCCGAGACTCCCTTATAGCCCAGATCGATGGTAAAGGTGCCCAGCGCCGTATTCCTGCTCACCACCCGGGCCAGGATAGCCGCCGCATACTCGAACTTCAGGTCGGGGAAACTGGAGGCGTAGCTGTAGTCGTGGAGGAAGCAGGTGCCGGGCGAGAGTGTGAGATCTTGCCGGGGCGCGTAGCAGGGGAAGGTGGGAGTGCCGCCCATCGCCACTTCAGGCACAATCATGCCTGAGCCGGTAAGCGTTGCGCGAAAGCCCGCGGCCATCCCATAGCAGGCGTCGGCCGCGGCCTGGCGTTCGGCCAGGTCTACCTGGTGATTGTGCCCGTCGTAGCAGTGCAAACCCCCGGCATAAAGCCCGGGCGCGCTGGAGACATACGCGTACAAGGCTTCGGCGTCCCGTCCGGGCGCTATGCCTGTGCGGTGCTGCCCCACGTCCAGGTCGAGGAAAACGCCCACCTTCACCTTCGCCCTTTCGGCCATGGCGCCAAGAGCCCGGGCCATCTCCAGGTTGTCCGCCAAGGTCGAAAACCGGGCGTGTGGATACTTGAGGGCCAATTCTATCAGACGTTCGGCGTTCCTGCCGATCAAGGTATAGGCGAGCAGGATATCAGGCGCCTGCGCCCTGGCCAGCATTTCGGCCTCCGCGATGGTGGCGCATTTGAACTTCAGGATGCCCCGAGCCATGGACATGGCCGCGATCTCGGCCGTCTTGTGGGTCTTTACGTGGGGGCGCAGGCGCCCGGGAACGCCTGCGATCCGTATCGCCATATCTATGTTAGCCCGTATGGCGTCCTCGAAAAAAATCAAGGAAGGCGAAGGCAACCGCGAGGAATTCTTTACCTTTTTCATGTGGCTTCGTACCCCATCAATTTGGATATTTCTCCGGCGGCCGCCATGATCGTGGCCGCGTTCTTGGCCTCGTCCTCCGGCTTGTGGCGGTACACGGGCCATGCCACACTCACCGCCGCGATGACCGATCCCGAATAATCGAAAATCGGCGCGCCGATGCAGCGAATGTCCGGCTCGTGCTCCTCGTTGTCCGTGGAATAGCCGCGTTCCCTTATGGCGTTCAGTTCGGCTATCAATGCCTTGCGCGTGACGATGGTATTGCGCGTATAGGGCACGAGATCCAATTTCTTCACGATTTGGTCCCTGTCGGGCTGCCACGCAAGGAGCGCCTTGCCCAGGGACGTGCAGTGCAGTGGCGCCTGCTTGCCGATGGTGGAGTACATCCTGATCGTATGGATCGATTCCACCTTTTGCACGTAGACGACTTTAGCGTCCATCAGTATTGCCAGATGGACAGTCTCCTGGAAATGCTTGGCCAGGCGTTTTATGACCGGCCGGGACGCGTCGTGTAGATCCATGGCTCCCAAGGCCTTCGAGCCGACGGTGAGCATCTTGAGGCTCAAGGAATATCTGGAATCCTCGTGCTGGACGATATAGCCCAGCGATTTCAGGGTTTTCAGGAAACGGAACAACGTGGGCTTGGCCAAGCCGACCTTCTCGACCAGGGTATCGAAGGTATAGAGACCGCCTTCGGACAAGGCCTCGAGAACCGCCATTGTTCGAACCGCCGCAGAAATCTGCTTTTCGTCGGAATCTTTCTTGGCTTTCGGGTTTGCGGTCATCGTTCTGCGCGCCCGGAATTGAATCCGGTGCGCTCCTCCGTAGTGCTGATCTTCGCCTTATAGTGTCACAGCAATGCCGCGATATGTCAAGTTCGATATGATAAAAATGAAATCTTGTTCCAATTTTATTACTCACCGGTGGCGCCCCGCCTTCCTCTATGCCATACTCGACCGAGAGGTGAAGTATGAATGGACAGGAATTCAGGACGATGCTGGGATTGCCCAGGGTGGTGAACGCGTCGGGAACCCTGACTGCTTATGGAGGCTGCCGCTTGCGGCCCGAGGCGGCGGCGGCGATGGCCGAGGCGGCCGGGCATTTCGTGGAAATGGAAGAGTTGCTCCGGAGGACCGGAGACTACATCGCCGGAAAGCTCGGCGTGGAAGGCGCGCTGATAACCGCCGGAGCCTCGCCCGGCATCATCCAGTCCATCGCAGCCTGCATAGCGGGCATGGATCCCTACCTCCGCGACTGCCTCCCCTCCCGCCCCCCCGCGCGCTCCGAAGTGGTAATACAGCGTTGCCACCGCAATCCCTACGACAACGCCGTGCCCACGGCGGGAGCCCGATTCGTGGAGATAGGCGACTGCATAAAGACCCATCCCTGGGCCCTGGAGGCGGCGATCAACGAAAACACGGCCGCCGTGTTCTTCGCCCTCCAGGCCGAGATGCTCAACGCTTCACTATCCCTGGACGAGACGCTGGAAATAGCCCACGCCAGGGGCGTGCCGGTGGTCGTTGACGCCGCGGCCGAGCTGCCGCCCAAACACAATCTTTGGAACCTCCGTAAGCGCGGCGCCGACCTGGTGATTTTCTCGGGGGGAAAGGAAATATCCGGGCCCCAGAGTTCCGGCCTTGTCGTCGGCGCGAAAGCCCTCGTCGACGCGGCACGGTACAACGGGGCGCCAAACTACGGCGTCGGCAGGCCCACCAAAGCGGGCAAGGAAAACGTGATGGGATTCCTGGCTGCCCTCGAAGCTTATCTGGCCGAGGACGAGGAAGCCCGGATGGCCGGCATGGCCGGGATCTGCGACCTCTGGATGGCGGGGCTCGCTGGCCTGCCAGGGGTCTATGCTTCTCCATTTACGGCTACCGAGCCGGGCATTCACCCGGTATGCATTCCTAAGGTCATCGTGCGAAAGGCGGGCATGGACATCCAGGTGGCGCAAAAAAGCCTCAGGAAAGCGGCGGGCGGAAACCCGGCGGTGCTCGTGGATACCTGGAAGGGCGGCTTGGTTCTCAATCCCCAGACCATTTCCGAATCCGAGGCCGAGGAAGTGCTCGCCGCCGTAAAGAGACTGCTCAGCCGCTGAGTCGCTGGGCGGGGCCCCGCAAATCGCCCGGCGCCGCGGTTCGGCGCCGCGAAGCCGCTTTCAGCACAGGTGGCAGGCCACCTGGTGGCCGGGAGCGACCTCCCTCAGCGCCGGCACTTCCACCCTGCAGCGATCAATCACCTTAGGGCAGCGGGTATGGAAAAGACAGCCCGGCGGCGGGGCCAATGGGCTGGGGACGTCCCCGCCCAGGGGGGCGCGGAGCCGCCGCTTGGCGGGGTTGGGGATCGGAATCGAGGAAAAGAGCGCCTGCGTGTAAGGATGCAGGGGTTTGTCGAAAATTTCCTTCTTGTCGGCTACCTCGGCGATTTTCCCCAGATACATGACGGCGATCCGGTCGGAGATATGCTTCACCACGCCCAGATCGTGGGCTATGAAGATATAGGTCAGCTTCCGTTTCGCCTTCAAATCCTGGAGCAAGTTTATGATCTGGGCTTGGAGCGATACGTCAAGGGCGGAAACCGGCTCGTCGGCGATCACCAGTTCGGGGGAAAGCGAGAGAGCCCTGGCTATGCCGATGCGCTGCCGCTGCCCGCCGGAAAATTCGAAGGGAAAGCGGGCGTAGTACTCAGGGTTCAACCCCACGGTGGCCAGCAGTTCCTTAACCCTTTCGTCCCTTTCGGCCTTGTTCGATACCAGCTTGTGGATCTCCAGGGGTTCGCCCACGTTGCCCGCTATGTTCATGCGGGGGTTGAGGGAGGCGTAGGGATCCTGAAACACCATCTGGATCTTGCGGCGCATGCCCCGGAGGGCTTCGCCTGAAAGATGGGTGATATCGGCGCCCCTGAACTCTATGCGCCCCGAGGTGGGATCGATGAGCCTCAAGATCAGCCGGCCGGTGGTGGATTTTCCGCAGCCCGACTCGCCCACGATGCCGAAGGTCTCCCCTTCCGACACCGAAAAACTCACGTCGCTCACCGCCCGGACCAGGGCGTGCGAGCCGCCCGAGGAGCTGAAAACGCCGCCGCCCTTGTGGACCTTGAACTCCTTGGTCAGGTGTTCCACTTTGAGGATTTTGTCGCTCACGGCTGTTCTCCTTCGTCATTGGCCGGCTCGCGAGAATTCGGCTTGGCCGCTTTGCCCGGAGCCTCGTTCCCTACATCTCCCAGCCGGTTCCAGCAGGCGACCAGGTGCCCCGGTGCCGCTTCGGATAGGTCTGGCGTTTCCATGCCGCAGCGCTGGAGCGCCCGGGGGCAGCGATTGGCGAAGCGGCAGCCCTTGGCTTCCCCGATCAGGCTCGGTACGGTGCCGGGAATCGAATAGAGCCGGGCGCTCTCTTTTTCGATATCCGGAATGGAATCCATGAGGCCCCGCGTGTATGGATGCATGGGCGAGGCGAAGAGAGAGGCTGTTTGGGCGTACTCCGCGACCCGGCCGCCGTACATCACCGCCACCTTGTCCGCCACTTCGGCGATCACGCCCAGGTCATGGGTGATCATCAGCACCGACATGCCCATCGTATCCTTCAGCTCTCGGATAAGCTGCAGGATCTGGGCCTGTATTGTCACGTCCAAGGCGGTGGTCGGCTCGTCGGCGATGAGGAGGGTGGGTTTGCAGGAAATGGCCATGGCGATCATGGCGCGCTGACGCATGCCCCCCGAAAGTTCGTGGGGATACGACCTCAGCCTTCGCTCCGGATCGGGAATGCCAACCTGCTTAAGGGATTCCAGGGCGATCGCCCAGGCTTCTTTCTTATCGACGGAACGATGGGCCCGGATAGCTTCCACGATTTGCCTGCCGATAGTGTAGACAGGATTGAGGGAGGTCATGGGTTCCTGAAAAATCATGGAAATGGAGTTGCCCCTGATTTTATACATATCCTTTTCGCCCATGGCGGCGATATCCCGGCCATCGAAAAGAATCTTGCCGGCGACGATCCTGCCCTGGGGCTTGGCGTAGAGCTGCATCACCGAAAGGGCGGTCACCGTCTTGCCCGAACCCGACTCTCCCACAAGGCCGAGGGTTTCTCCCCGGGCCAGATCGAAGCTCACGCCGTCCACGGCGCTCACCATGCCGGCGGGAGTGGAAAAATGGGTTTTAAGCCCGCGAATCGACAATAAAATGTCCGACGGCATGGCTCACACTCCTTTGATGTCGTGCCTGAATCGCGGATCCACCTGGTCGCGCAGGACATCGCCGACAAGGTTGAACGACAGCACCGTCAAGACTATGAACAAACCTGGGATGAGGAGCATCCAGGGGGCCCTGGCCAGATAAATGGAGCCTTCGGAGAGCATATTGCCCCAGCTGGGAATCTCGGGCGGAAGCCCTAGGCCCAAGAAATCCAGGGAGGCCATGTCCAAAAGGGAAAACGCGAAGGTAAAGGTGGCCTGGACTATGACCGGGGAGGTGAGGTTGGGGAAAATGTGCTTGAGCAGAAGCCGCAGGTCAGAGGCTCCGGCGGAGCGGAACGCTTCGATGTAGACCTCTTCCTTCAGCTTCAGGGTCATGCCGTAGACGATGCGGGTTGTCCTGGTGAGATAGGTTATGCCCACGGCCAGTATGACGTTCACCATGCCCCGGCCGAAAATGGTCATCAGGACGAGGGCTAGCAAGAGGGAGGGGAACGCCATCATTACGTCGATGAGTCGCATGAAGGGAGCGTTGAGGGCTTTGAAATAGCCGGCCACCAGGCCGACGAATATCCCTATGGTCACCGAAAACAGCACCACCCCTATGGAACTGACCAAGCTCGTCCTGGATCCATAGACGACCCGGCTCCAGATATCGCGGCCGAAATTGTCGGTACCGAAAATATGGCCCTTGCCGGGAGGAAGAAGCCGGTTGGCTGGATCCATCTCCAAAGGATCGACGGGCGCTACGATGGGCGCGAGGACGGCCATCATGACGATGCAAGCCAGAAAGGCCAGACCGGCTATGGCGATCTTCCGGGACCGCAGCATTTTTGAAAATCCTGACATACGGCCCTCCTTTTCAGCTGTATCGAATGCGCGGATCGAGAGCGCCATAGGCTATGTCGACCAGCAGGTTGATCGCCATGTAGAGCAGGGCGATGCATAGTATTATTCCCTGAATCACCGGATAGTCGCGGCGCAGCACCGAGTCCACCACCAGCTTTCCGATACCGGGCAGGGAAAAGACAGTCTCGGTGACCACGGTGCCCGACACGAGACCCGCAAAGGTAAACCCGAGGGCCGACACCAGGGAGTTCATGGAATTGCGGAATACATGAAGCACGTTGACCGCCGCTTCCTTCAAGCCCTTTGCCCGGGCCGTGCGTACGTAATCCTCCTTGAACACGTCGAGCATCGAAGCCCTGGTGAGCCGGATTATCAAGGCCGAGTTAGGCGCCGACAGGGTGACGGCAGGCAAGATCAGATAACGCAGGTTGCTCCAGTCGCCGGACTGGAAAATCGAAGGAAAGCCCGAACTAGGCAGCCATCTGAGCTTCACCGCGAAAAATGTCATCAGCGTGAGGCCCAGCCAGAAGGTGGGGATCGACGCGAAGGCCATGCTAAGGCCCGAGATGCTTTGATCCAGCCTTGTGCCATAGCGAGTGGCCGATAGATACCCCACGGGTATTCCTATGACCAGGATGAGCGACAAGGTGAGCAAGGCCAGGAGAATGCTGGTCTCCGCCCTGTTTCCGATGACGGACAATACGGATTGGCCGAAAAAGATCGAGTCGCCCATGTCGCCGGTGGCGACGCCGGCTATCCATTTTCCGTACTGGACCCAGACGGGCTTATCCAGCCCCATTTCCTCCCGCACGGCCGCGACCTGTTCCGGCGTGGCCAGATCGCCTAGGAGAATCTGGATCGGATCTCCGGGTATGAGGTGCACGAACCCGAAAACGAGGACGGACACCAAAAAAAGCGAGGGAATCATCCCCACTATCCGTCTTAGCACGAACTTGACCATGCGTCTGGCTCCACAAAATAGGGAAAAGACCCGGGCTCCCGCCCGCGGCGCGGCCGCGAGCGGGAGCCCGAATCCAGGAAATAAGATGCCGAAGACGGCTAGCTTAAAAAAAGCCAGGAGCGTTTCGGCACAACCGAGGTTATTTGAAGCTCACGTTCCAGAATTTCGGCCAGATAAGCTGGGTCTCGCCGAGGTTCTGTACCTTCGGGGAATAGATATCGTAGGAAAAGACGTCGCCGATCTTGAGGACAGGCACCTGCTCGTACATCAGCTTCTGGATCTGGGCCCAGGTTTCGAGGCGCTTCTTCTGATCCAGGGTTGAAGTGAAAGTCTGCGCGAGGGCTCGTTTCTCGGGCGTGGCCCACCAGCCGGGATAGGCTTCGCTCATGAAGCTGAAGAGAATGGGATCAGGCACGAAGCCGTGATGGGTAAAGAACATGTCCCACTGCTTGCCGTCGCCGCGCTTCGAGACGAGGGTTGCCCAGTCGTAGATCTGCAGGTCGATATTGAAGCCAGCGTCCTTCAGCTGCTTGGTGAAGACAAGTCCGATATCGTTGTGGATCTTGTAGGCAGAAGAGACCATGAAGACGATTTTCTCTCCCTTGTATCCGGCTTCGGCTGCCAGAGCCTTGGCCCGGGCGGCGTTGTTGGGGCTGTAGTTCTCCAAACCGGCGGTGCTGTACCAGGAAGTTCCCTTGGGCATGACCGAACCGTTGGCCGACCAGAGGTTCTTGGGGCCGACGGCGGCCTGAAGGGCCGCGGTGGTGTTTAGGGCGGTAAGGACCGCGACGCGGAGCTTATAGTTGCCCACGAAGGGACCCTCGGAGGAATCGAAGAACATCAAGGGCATGATGACGCCCTCGTTAAGGAGGGTGTGCACCGATGGATCGCTGGAGAGCATGTCGTACAGATCTCCGGAAATCTGTTCGGCATAGTCGTAATCGCCGGCCTTGACGCCGTTGACCCTGGTGCCGACATCGCTTACCGGGATGAACTGGATCTGGTCGAACTGGGCTACGCGCTTCCCGCCGTAGCCGTCGGGAGCATCCGCCCTGGCCACGTAATCCTTGAATTTTTCGAGGAGAATGAATCGGCCGGGATTGCGCTGGACGAAACGGTAGGGTCCGGTGCCGATATACTGGGTTTCGGGGATCGGTGTCTTGGTCGCGGGCTTGGCGATTTCCTCGGGATAGATGACCGGTCCGCCGTTGATGAAGGCGAGGAGGGTCTTCCAGGGCGCGAATACGTCCTTGAACACCAGGGTCACTGCGTACATGGAGGAAGCTTCCACCTTCTGGATATGCTCGAAGAGCACGGGGCCCCTAACGCCGTAGACGCCCCAGCGATTGAGGGAGGCGACCACGTCGGCGGAGGTCATTTCCTTGCCGTTGTGGAATTTGACTCCCTGCCTGAGGGTAAGGGTGATCGTCTTTCCGTCCGCGGAAATGTTCTCCTTCTCCACTAGCATGGGAATGGGGTCATAGCTCTTGTTGAATGTATAGAGCCCCTCGAACACATGCTGGGCTATGGTCGTCGCCTGGTCCGACGTGAGCACGTGCTGGTCAAGGCTCGGCGGTTCGGCGATCGTCGCGTACCTGAAGGTAGCGGCTCCCGCCGTCATCGTCGCCAAGACGAGCGCGACGGCGAGGATTGTCCGTTTCAGTTTCATTTCTGCCTCCTGGGATAATGATGTTTTTTTTGTCGTGGCACGGTTTCAAGTATACTCGATAGCGCCGCCCTGTCAAATTAAAAATGAAACTTAGTTTCATAATTGACGAATCGACGGACTGACCCTACACTTCAGGAAGGAGTGAATCATGGCCAAAACCGGGCATTATTCGTTGCTTATACGAGGCGGCAGGGTCCTGGATCCGGCGAACGGGATCGACAAGGTCGCTGATATAGGAATCCAGGATGGACGTATCGCGGATATCGGCCCCGATCTCAAGGCAGGTCCCGGGACCGCGGCGATCGACGCCAGGAATTGCCTGGTGACGGCCGGCCTGGTGGATATCCACACCCATCTTTTCGCCTCCGCCCTGGTGCCCGACGCCTGGGCCGGGGACAACAGCATTTATCCCGACGGTTTCAGCTTCAGGACAGGGGTCACCACGATGGTGGACGCTGGTTCGGCCGGCGCGAAAAACTTCGCCCAGTTCAGGAGCACCGTCATAGACAGGGCTAAGACTAGGGTTTTCTCCTTCGTGAACATAGCCAGCCACGGCATGATCAGCGACGCCCTGGAGCAGGAGTCCGGCGTCTTCGACGCCGAGCGAACCGCGTCGATGGCAAAGGAGCACTCAGATGTGGTCGTAGGCATAAAAAGCGCCCACTACTGGAAGCCGGACTGGCTTTCGGTGGATTCGGCGCTCGAGGCGGGCGAGGAATCGAGCCTTCCGATCATGGTGGATTTCGGATACTTCAGAAAAGAACGGCCTTACTGGGAGCTGGTGGGCGAAAAACTCAGGCCCGGCGATTTCTCGACCCATTGTTTTCGCGGCCCGGTACCGGTGATCGACGAGGCAGGATATGTATACGATTACCTGTTCAAGGCCCGCGAGCGGGGCGTGCTCTTCGACCTCGGCCACGGCGCGGGCAGCTTCCTTTTCCGGAATGCCGTACCGGCCTTGGCCCAGGGATTCCCGCCCGACACGATCTCCACGGACCTCCACGTGCTCAGCATGAACATGCACCTCATGGACATGCCCACCACTATTTCCAAGCTCATGGCGGCGGGCATGGGCTTAGGCGAGGCGATCGAGCGCTCGACCTCCGTTCCCGCGAAGCTGATCGGCCATCCCGAATTGGGCACCCTGGCCAGGGGCGCGCCGGCGGACATAGCGGTTTGGACTTTGATGGAGGGAGATTTCGGATTCACTGATTCCGTCAACGGGCTGTTGCGCGGCAAACAGCGCCTTTCCTGCGAACTTACGACCTTGGCGGGCGAAATCGTATGGGACTGGAACGGGCGCGCGGGGGCGGACTACAAAACCCTGCCACCCGATGCGGGAATACGGGAAAACCTGGAATTCCTGGTGCGCCCCGGCTGCTGCTGAGCCCGGGCGGGGAAAGGGGATGTTAAGGTTTCCCGGGAAAGACCTAAAACAGCAAAAGGGCCGCTTCGCGAGAAGCGGCCCTTTCCTCATGAATCGGATCGGGAAGCCGCCGCTTCCCTCGCTTGCCCGTGAGGCATCGCGGAGGAGCGGCGGCGTAAAAGTAGACAATTACTTCACGTTATAAAATACTTTCTTGCCCCAATACTCCGCGATGCCTTCCATTTCGTCCTCGATGCGCATGAGCTGGTT
>CAYVOD010000057.1:0-88 GCA_964453055.1 uncultured Treponema sp.
TGGTGGTTGGGGTGAAGGGGAGCGGAGACGGGAAGGGGCTTAGTGTGGTGGAGGTGGAAGGGGAGAATAAGGGGCTGCGGCTTCGGTA
>CAYVOD010000057.1:98-12560 GCA_964453055.1 uncultured Treponema sp.
GGGGTATGAGGTAGGGGGGATGGTGGTTGGGGTGAAGGGGAGCGGAGACGGGAAGGGGCTTAGAGTGGTGGAGGTGGAAGGGGAGAATAAGGGGCTGCGGCTTCGGTATGAGGGGGGTCTTGAGTACGAAGGGGTAGGGGTAGCGGGAGTGGTGGAGGTAGCGGGGAAGGGGGAGGTGGTACGAGGGAGGGTAGAGGGGAGGAAGGGGAAGTATGAGGTAGTGGTAGAGGACGGGGAGTTGGTAGGGGGAGCGTATAAGGGGGTAGTGGTAGGGTATGAGGAAGCGGAGGATCGGTACGATGTGAGGGTAGGAGGAGAGATAGGGGGAGGGGCGGTAGAGGGGAGCGGGAGCATTTTGAAGGGGGGGAAGGGGTATGAAGGGGCGCTTGGGGTGAAGGGAGTGGATGTGGGGTGGGTGAAAGGCGTAGCGGGGTGGTTAGGGGTAGGGGTGCCGGAGGTAGGGGTAGAGGGAGGAGCGGTAAGCGGGGAGTTTGGGGTGAGGGGGGACTACAAGGAGCTATCGTGGGTAGCAGGGGGAGTGAACGCGGAGGTGAGGGGGAGCTTTGGGGAGGTGAGAGTAGAGGGGAGTGGGGTAGGAGACAGTCGAGGGTATGAGGTGAAGGGGGTGAAGGTAGGGTATAAGGGGAAGGAGCTGCGGGTAGGGGGTAAGGGAGAGTATGGGGAAGGGTGGATAGGGTTTGAAGGGGAGCTAGGGTATGGGGGGCAGGGGTATGAGGTAGGGCTGCGGTATGAGGGGGCAGAGGTAAGGGTATGGGGAGGGTATGGGCTAGAGGGTGGGGTGAAGCGGGTGGCAGGAGGGTATGAGGGGTCGTTGAAGGCGAGCGGGTTGCCGGTGGAAGTGGGGGGAGGGGTGATCTATGGGGATATCGAGGCGAAGGGGGTGTATGAGGGAGGAGCGCTGCGGGTAGAGGGTGCGGGGATAGGGCTGCGGTATGAGGGGGAGGGGGAGTATCCGGCGCTGAGGGCTGAAGGGGTGAGGTACGAGAAGGGGGAGCTGGGTATAGAGCGGCTATGGGTAAAGGGGGCAGGGTATGGGCTGACAGGAAGCGTGCGAGGCACGGTGGGTAAGACTGTCCCGGAGGGAAGCAGCATCCCGGACCTAAAGTTCGCTGGAAAATTCAATGGTTTGGTAAATCCCGAGGAAAGCTACACTCTCGACGCTCTCTACTCGGGCAACGCTATCGACGCTAAGGTTGATTTTACGGGCTTAGCGTTTTCGAGATTCGCTCCCGGGGACCTGAAGGGCGAACTGCGAGGGAAGTTGAAGCTCAAAGGAGCCTTGGACCTTTCCGCGCTAGACCTCTCCGCGCTGGAAGCGGGATCGGCGATAAAGTGGGAAAAACTGCCCGGTCTGTCGCTGGAGGCGAGCCTCGACAACGGGGAATTAAAGAATCAGCCTCTGAACTTTAGCCTCAAAGCGGATCTTACTGAGGGGAAGCTGAGCTTTGAAGCGCCTTCGATAGATTATGCCGGACACCGCCTCGAGAAGCTGGCTGCCCAAGTGTCATTGCAGGAAGGCAAGGCTCAGTTCGTAGGGGATTATCGTAAGGAGCTCGGCGCGCAGAATCTTGAAGCCACTTTTGTGGGGGATGCGGAGTACCGCTTTGAGGGTGACCCCGCGCAGCCGATGGCTAACAAGGTCTCCGCCGAGTTCAGCGGAACCCTTGCTAATATAAAGTTTCATGAAACCTTGGTGAGGAGTTGGACGTTTTCTGGTTCATATGGGAATGATGGGTTCAAGGTGCAGGGCGGGGGCGGCGATCTCCACGCGGCCTTGTCTCCGGATGGATCTTTCGAACTGTCCATGGAAAACGACTTTCCCATCCTCGCCAGCGTGAAAGGGCGCATGCGCGACAATCTCCTTTCGGCAAAGGTGGAAGATATCAAGATAGACCTGGCCAGGCTCGGTGCCTTCCTCCCGATAGAAAACCTGAAGGTGCTGGACGGCGATCTCACGGGATCTTTGACCTTGGACGGATCCCTGGCCGATCCTGAGATAAACGGCATTTTGTCCGTACAGGGCGGAGTGGTCGAATCCACTGCCCTGCTCAAGGATCGATTCGGACCATTCAGCGGTTATGTGAATTTTTCCGGAAGGAACGTAGAGTTGGCTCCTGCGGTGATTCCTTTGAGCACCGGCGCGGTGGAGGTATCGGCCTCGGGGCTTCTGGAAAACTGGAGCCTTACCGATCTGGGATTCAAGGTTGTGACTAGGAACGATTCCGTAGTGGTTCTTTCCACCAAGATCGCGGGAATAACCTTGATCGACACCAGGGCTCAATTGGATATAGCGCTCAGCCTCGACGCCGGAACGGTGGTGGCGGCGGGATCGGTGTACCTGGACAGGGGACAAGCCCTCATCGACCCCCAGGGCTTCGGCCCCGAAGCCCAGCAGCCGATAGATCCCAACGCGCCTAGCTTCAGGATAGATGCCTCGATCAGCTTCGGGAAACAACTTGAGGTATATCTCCCTGACGCCAACCTGCCGATCATTAGGGGTTTCACTTTGCCAGGTAGCCTGTTGTCCCTGAAATTCGATTCAGGGTCAGGAGAATACAGCCTCGACGGAGCCATAGACCTCCGTTCCGGCTACGTCTTCTACTACCTCAGGAACTTCTTCATCCGCAGCGCCAAAATCGAATTCGCGGAGAATACCAACAAATTCAATCCCTTGGTCACGGTGGATGCCGAGCTCAGGGAGTCGGGAAGGGAAGGGTTGGTTCGTATCAACCTTTCGACGGAAAAAGCGCCCCTTTCCAACCTCAACCCCCGGCTCAGCTCGATTCCTTTCTACAGCGAGACCGAGCTTATCGCCATAATGTCGGGGGGAGTGCTGGCGGTGGATACTTCGAAAAGCCTCACGATAAGGGAGGCGGCTATCGCCTCTTCGGAGTTCATACCGCAGCTGAATATTTTCAAGAGCTTCGAGCAGCGGGTACAGAAGGCCCTGGGCATGGATATCGTGTTCATCCGATCCTCCTTCATGCAGCGCTGGCTCCTGGACCTGACCAAGCCATCATCCGAGCCCAATGCCGAAGATCCCCTGGCTAGGTATTTGGACCAAAGCGAACTTTACATGGGTCGGTATCTCACCGATTCGGCCTTCTTCCACGCGAGCCTGCGCTTCAGAGAAGACCCCCTTGTGAGTTCATCACGATTACGTCTAGACTCCGAATTTGGCATCGAGTTCGATTCGCCCTTCGGACAGATAAATTGGAGCATTACGCCCTTCATGGGAGAGGGCTCGCTAGTCAGCGGACAAGAATTGAGCCTTAGCTGGCGTTTAGCGTATTAGCGGGGACGAGGATATCGCAATGAAAAGAACAGTGGGAATAATCGCAACCTTATTGCTCCTAGCCCTCGGCGGGTCTCTGGCGGCTCAGGAGAGCGACGCGGAATGGTTTTGGAACAAGCCGATCGAATCCATCAGATGGGATGGATTGAAAAAGGCCAGCAAATCCGAGCTGGATAGCCTGCTCAGGAACTATATAGGCAGTCCTTTCACCCCCGAGCTATGGCTCGAAATGCAGGCGAAACTGTATGAATTGGACTGGTTCGATACGATCGAACCGCAGGCGATGGCCCTGGACGATGCCAAGCTCAGACTGGCCCTTCTTTTCGTGGTCAAGGAAAAGCCTTCGGTTCTTTCGGTTCGCGTTTCGGGCAATTCCGGGCTTCGAAGCTCGGAAATTCTCGCCGTCATATCGGGCAAGGCGGGAGACATATATAACGACAGCAAGGCTAACTTGGACGATGTGGCGATCAAGAAACTCTACCTGGAAAAGGGCTATCCCGACGCGGAGGTTTCTCATCAAGCCGTCCCAAGCTCCGACAGCTCCCTCCTGGTGCTCAATTTTACCGTAAAGGAGGGTGAGCAGGTCGCCCTTCGGAGCATCGAGTTCTCCGGCAACACATCGATATCGGAAAGAACCCTGAAGTCCCAGATGAGCCTCAAGGAGGCGGCGTTATTCCAGAGCGGCGCTTTCCAGGAGGCTAAGCTCGAGGAGAGCAAGCTGGCGATCATCGATTATTATCAATCCAAAGGATATGTGGACGCCAAAATAATCGACGTTTTCAAGGAATACGAAAAAGAGGACAAGGGCGGCAAGAACTGGCTCATCCTGACCATCGCCATATCAGAAGGCAAGCAGTGGAAGTTTGGCGGCATCGCGTTCGAAGGCAACCAGATATTTGAAGAAAGTCGCCTCAGGGAGCTCGTGTCCCTGAAGGAAGGCAGCATTCTCAATTACAAGCGGCTTCTGCAGGATAAGCAAAAGATCGACAGCCTCTATTACGAATCCGGTTATATCTATAACCAGATTGGCTTGACCGAAAACCGCAACGAAGCCGAGGGCAGCATCGCCTATAAGATTTCCATCTCGGAGCGGGACAGGGCGCACATCGAAACCCTTAGTTTCAAAGGTAACGAAAAAACCAAGGATTTCGTGCTGGCCCGGGAAGTGCCGCTGGAAGAAGGAGATATATTCTCTCAGGCGAAGATCATCGACGGATTAAGGAATTTGTACAACCTCCAGTATTTTTCCAACGCGGAACCCGAATTCTATCAGGGCAGCGCCGAAAACCTGATGGATCTCGTAATCAATGTGGAGGAGATGAGCACAGCGGACATCCAATTCGGTGTTACTTTAAGCGGCCTAGGCAACAAGGATTCCTTCCCCGTCTCGGGGTTCGTCAAGTGGAACGACAGGAACCTGGGCGGAAAGGGAAGAAACCTTGGGGTAAACCTCACTCTTTCCCCCACCGAGCAAAGCTTAGAGACATCTTTCAGCGAGGGATGGCTTTTCGGCAAGCGAATTTCCAGAGGCTTCAGCTTCGGCTTTACCCACAGCTCCGAGACGACGGGCCAGGATATAATCGCTCCGATATTCACCGACGAGGATATTCCCGACCCCTTTAGCTCCTTGGTGAGCGGCTCCGGGCAATGGAGCGGCTCTCTTTCGTCGATCCCGAGCCAATATCTCATGCCCTACGAGAATTGGGATTTCAGCCTCGGCTTCAACCTGGGCTATACGCAGAAATATCGCTTCGGCGACCTAGGAGTGGCCGGGGGCTTGAGCTCGGGGCTCGACATGATTCAGTACGACGATGCCAAGTATCGGCCCTACGAAGCGGAGTTCAGAAGCACCAACGGCCAATGGCTCCTCACGGACAGGCTTTACGGAAGGTTCTATCTCAACAATCTCGACTATTGGTACAATCCTTCCTCGGGATATTACGCGGGACAGCGGCTTACCCTCACGGGAATCCTCCCTTCGGAGCGCCAGCACTATCTCAAGTCCGAGACTAAACTGGAGGCCTTCTCCACACTCTTCAGGATACCCTTGAGCGAAACCTGGAACTTTAAATGGGTGCTCATGGCGCATACGGGATTCCAGGCGCTTTTCGCCCAACCCTGGTATCCCTTCAAGGTAACCAAGGACTGGATCAGCTTGGACGGAACCTTCAACGCCCGGGGCTGGAACGAGCTTTACGGCGCAAAGGGGGTAATGCTCTGGGAGAACTCGCTCGAACTGCGGATGCCCGTGGTCGAGCAAATGCTCTGGCTCGACCTCTTCGTGGACGCCGGGGCGATGAAGACCGAAACCGGCATGCTGGATATGAGCCTCGCGACCCCCGCCGCAGTGCCCAATACGGGGTTCTCCAGCCTCGGGTGGAGCAATATGGCTTTCAGCACCGGGGCCGGTCTTCGTTTTACCATTCCCCAGTTCCCATTCCGCTTCTATTTCGTCAAGCGATTTTCCTTCGATGGAGCGAACATAGACTGGAAGACGAAGGGCTGGGATTTCGATTTCGTGCTCAGCATCACCCAGCCCCTCTACTAAGGCGGCAGATTCGAATCGGGAGGTTTACATGACACTGAGAGCCTCAGGGCTTTCCAGAAGGTATTTGCCGGCTATCCTTGCCGGAATGCTCATTATCTGGGCCGGCCTTCCACTGCAAGCCCAGCAGATAACCAGGGTGGCGGTCCTCAATATGGCGAGGGTTCTCGCCGCATACCCCATAGATCAGGATTCGCTGAAGAAATTCGAGGCTAAAAAAGCCGAAATCCAGGCTGAGATCAACGCGAAAACCGCTGAAGTGCGGGAGCTCAGCGCCCGTAAGACAGAGTTGGAATCCATGGGGGCGGTCCTGACCGCCGAGCAGTATGCCAAGGAAATAGAGCAGAAAACCGCTTCGATCAAGGAGTTCGCCGCCCAGAGGCAGAACGAGCTGGACATCATGGCCAAGGTCGTGAGCGCTTCCTTGAGCTTCGTGCAGCGCCTGAGCTCCACCATAGCCCGGGTAGCCGAAGCCGAGGGTTATTCCCTGGTGCTCAACCTGGCGACGGAGGATATAAAATCCAACCTGGTCCTTTGGAACAGCCCATCGGTGGATATCACCGATAAGGTGATTCAGGCATTGTCCGGCGGACAGTAATGCCGAGACGGGGGCATTTCCTTGGCTGAGCGCCTGTCCATGATGGACCAGTACCGGCGAGTCAAAGCCCGGTATAGAGATGCGATTCTCTTTTTCCGCCTCGGCGATTTTTATGAAATGTTCTTCGACGACGCCCTGCAGGCTAGCGCCCTTCTAGACCTCACCCTAACCCAGCGCCAAGGCCAGCCAATGTGCGGCATACCTTACCATGCCTATAAGCCCTACGTCGCTCGGTTGCTCAAGGCTGGAAAGAAAGTCGCCATCTGCGAGCAGCTGAGCCAGCCGAATTCGCGGAGCATCGTCGAACGCGACGTCATAGAGGTCGTGACGCCGGGCACGACGATCGAAGAGGATTTTCTGGACCAGGACAGCAATAATTACATAGCCTGCGCCTGCGCCGTGGACGGCAGGATCTGTCTTGCCAGCCTCGATGCGTCCACCGGCGAGTTCAGGGCACACTCCATGCCTGACGATGCTGCCGTGGGGGAGGAGTTTCTCCGTTCCGAACTCCACAGGCTTGCCCCGAGAGAACTTATCATCCAGCAGTCCCTCCACGACAGACCTAGCTTGGCGACGACCCTCCGGGAGCTCGAGAACCTGATGGTCGAAAAGCGGCCCGACTGGTCCTTCGACGCGAAAACGGCGGCTGACAACCTGGCCCGGCGCTTTAGTCTCGCTTCATTGAAAGGATTCGGCTTTTCGGGGGAGGAGCCCGAATTGGCCGCCGCAGACATTCTCCTGGCCTATCTCGACGAGAACCTCAAGGTCGGAAGCCCGCATATCCGCAGCCTGCTGCCCTACTATTCCCAGGAATACGTCGGCCTGGACGAAGCGACAAGAAGGAACCTCGAGCTAGTCAAGAATTTATCCGACTCAGGAAGAAGGGACAGCCTGCTTTCGGTGCTGGATAGAACAAAAACCGCGGGCGCCGCCCGCCGGATACGGCAATGGATATTGCAGCCGCTCCGTTCCAAGGCCCTCATCGAAGCGCGGCTGGACGCTGTGGACTTCCTCTATCGCGAACAATTGACCTTGAACGAGCTGAGAAGAATCTTGGCCGGGGTTTTGGATACCGAAAGACTAATCGCCCGCCTGGCCATGGACAAGGCCCATGCCAAGGACATACTGGCGCTCCGGGATTCCCTGCGTTCCTCGCTTGCAGCCTTGGAATTCCTGGATAAAAAGACCGCACCAGCCATGCTTCGAACGGAAGCCTGGGAGAATGCCCGGCATGATTGCGCCGAAGCAATGGAATACATTGGCGCCTCGATAAGGGAAGACCCTTCGATACTCCTTACCGAGGGAAATCTTATGAGGGACGCATACGACGCCGAACTGGACAGGCTGAGGACGATCAAGCAGAATTCGAATCGAGTGCTGGAGGCTTACCTCGAGGAGGAAAGAGCCGCTTGCGGCATCCAAAATCTCAGGATCCGCTATAACAAGATCATCGGATACTACCTGGAAGTCAGCAAGGGCAAGATAGATTCGGTGCCCGGGCACTTTATCCGCCGCCAATCGCTCGTTACAGGGGAGCGCTATACAACGGACCGGCTGGCTGAGATAGAAAGCGAAATCCATGGCGCCACCGAAAAGATCATCGAACTGGAAAAGAAGCTTTTCCTGGCCCTGCGGGAAGACCTTAAGCGCTATATTCCCCCCATGGAGGCGATAGCACAGGCGATTATACAAATAGACTGCCTGGCTTCATTCGCCCAGGCCGCCACCGAAGGAGCCTACGCCAGACCGTCGCTGAACGATGGTAGCGGGCTTTCGATACGGCAGGGGAGGCACCCTGTCGTGGAGGCCTGCCTGCCGCCCGGCGCCTTCGTTCCCAATGATATAGAACTTGACGCCGAGGCTGAGGGTTTCGCCCTCGTCACCGGACCGAACATGGCGGGAAAATCGACGATTCTCCGCCAAACGGCTCTGATCTGCCTCATGGCGCATTTGGGCTCCTTCGTCCCCGCCGAATCCGCGTCTATAGGCCTGGTGGACAAGATATTCTGCCGGGTCGGGGCGCAGGACAACCTGGCAAGAGGGGAGAGCACCTTCCTGGTGGAGATGCACGAGACGGCCTATATCCTCAATACCGCCAGCAAGCGCAGCCTGGTCATCATGGACGAGGTGGGGAGGGGCACCGGCACGCTAGACGGCGTCTCCATCGCCTGGGCGGTAAGCGAAATGCTACTGGACGACATCGGCTGCAGGACGCTCTTCGCCACCCATTATCATGAACTGACCTCCCTCGATCATCCCAAGATGCTCAACCTGAGCATGGCCGTCCTGGAGAACGAGGGGGAGATCGTTTTCTTGAAACAGCTCAGGCATGGTCCGGCCGCCGGTTCATACGGGCTGCACGTGGCGGGATTGGCAGGAATTCCTGCCTCGGTGCTCCAGCGAGCCAGGGAGCTTCAGGGACGCTTCGTCAGCCTTGAACAGAACTTGGCTCCTTCCAGGGAAACCGCGGGTGAGGGCGAGGAAGTCGGCATGGACAGGCCGGCAGGCGACGCGAAGCATGCGGGCAAGGAGTCTGTGTCCGGAAATACCGGAAACACTTGGAAGGCCGAGCTTTTTTCGGCGGAGGATATGGCCATAACCCGGATCCGCGCTTTGAATCCGGACACGATGACGCCCCTGGAAGCATTGCAACTGCTTTCTGAGCTGCGCGAGACCCTGGGCTGAGCGGTTCGCGGCCTTGACGTGTAAGAACGCCAGGTCTCTTCATTGAAGCGCCGGGTCGTTTTGCGGCGTGTCAGTGTCATGGATGGACAATATCGGAAAACGCTCGATAGGGCTTGCCTGCCGCGGCAAGGCCGCAACCTCATTCTTTCCTGTCTTTTCCCCCACTACTGCCTCCTCTGTAATCGCCGGCTGTCTCCTGGGCTAGGGGATTCCATGCCTCTCTGCGATGGATGCCGAAGAGGGATCAAGGCATTGGATGGCCAACGGTGCGGGCTCTGCGGGAGGCCGCTCTATTCGGAGAAGGAACTCTGCTTTCCTTGCCGTGAACGTAAGTGCGGATGCGAGGAAATCCATCCACTTTTCCTTTATCAGGGTGACGCGGCCAGGCTTCTCAAGGCGTACAAGAGCGGCAAGCGGCCTTCCCTGGCCTCTTTCTTCGTTGAATTGCTGGCTGAAAGAATTTCGGAGCGCTGGCCTGGCCGTCCAATAGTTCCAGTGCCGCCGAGGGCTGAAAAAATTCGTTTCCATCAGTGGGACCAGGTGGAGGAAATAGCCCGGGGGCTGGAGAAAAAAGGATTCCGGCTTTTGAAAATGCTGAAAAGGAATCCGAGCAGGGAACAGAAAAAACTCGACAAGAAAAACCGGAGCCTGAACGCGCGGGAAGCCTACGAGCTTAAACACGGCATGGCCGGCGGCGCTGAAGGTCTTCCGCTTCTCCTTCTCGACGACGTATGCACCACTGGCGCTACTATAGAAGCATGCGCACAGCTGCTATCTGCCTCCGGCGCCCCGAAGGTCGCTGCCATCGTCATCGCCGCCGATTAAGAGCGAGCCTCGCGCCGCTCTTCTGGACTGCGGCTATTGACTAATCCATTGCAGAATACTACTATAGGCGCATGTAAAAAGCGCGGGATTCTTTTTAGTAATAAGGAGAGTCGTTCTACGACTCTTTTTTTTTGGCGCGAAGCCTAAGAGCGGGACTTGTCGCCCAGAAAAGGGCGGCGACAACCAGCCTGGGCTTTTTAGAGGCGGCATGGCAGAAGACAGGGAAGTCGAAGACAAAATCGGTTCGGTCTTGGAAAAAGCGGGGCTTTTCCTGCTAGAATTCGGTCTCTCCCGGCATCGGGGCGGACTGAAGGTCAAGGCGGTGATCTATTCGCCCCAAGGCACTGGCACCGAAGAATGCACTAAGGCCTACAGGCTTATTCTTCCCCAGATCCAGACCCTTTTGGGTGTGCAGGATCCGGATATGGAAATCTCCAGCCCGGGGATCGACCGGATGCTCCGGAGCGAAAGGGAATGGAAGGCCTTCGTCGGAAAAGACGTCAAGCTTTTCCTGAAAGGATCTTCAGAGTGGGTCGCAGGTCGGTTGCTTTCGTATTCGGAAGGCAAGGTAGAGTTTCAGCAGGGCGCGGAGCGCGCCTTCATCGATATTTCGTCCATCGCCAAGGCGCGCTTGGATTCTATGCCCAAGGGAGAGTAAAAGATGGCATCTGACATGGCGGAAGCCATTAGACAGCTGATCAGCGAAAAAGGGATTTCCGAAGAACTCATCGTCAACACCCTCCAGGAAGCCCTTCTCGCGGCGTATAAAAAGAAGTTCGGAACCAGCGAGAACGCCGTCGTCCGCTTCAGGGAAAACTACGAGGGCGTTGACATCTACGCTAAAAAAGTCATCGTCGAAGAGGACGATCTGGAAGACGACGTGCTCCAGATGTCCCTTGAGGAAGCCCGACGTTATGCCGAAGACGCCGAGGTAGGGGATATCATGGAATTCCCCGTGGATCCCCAGGAGTTCGATCTCCAGTCGGTGATGGTGGCGAAACAGACCACGAGGCAAAACTTCAGGGATATTTCCCGGGACACGCTCTACGCGGAATACAAATCCAAGCAGGGCGAGCTGATAATTGGCTACTACCAGCGGGAACGCAACAACGTGATATACGTGGACCTGGGAAAGGTAGAAGGCATCTTCCCGAAGAAATATCAGTCGCCCAGGGAAGTCTACCATGTCGGCGACAGGATCAAGGCTCTTATCTACGAGGTCGACAAGGGCAAGAACGGGCTTCAGATAGTTCTTTCGAGGAGCCATGCGGAGTTCGTCACCAAGTTGCTCGAGCTGGAGATCCCGGAAATTTACGACAAAACCATAGAGATATTCAAAATCGTCCGCGAACCAGGGTACAGGACAAAGGTGGCCGTGTATTCCAAGCGTGATGATATCGACCCCGTGGGCGCCTGCGTCGGCCCCAAGGGCATGCGCAGCCAGCTCATCAGCCAAGAGCTGGAAGGGGAAAAGATTGATTTCATCAAATACGATGTGGATCCCCGCCAGTTTATCAAAAACGCCCTCTCCCCCGCGGAGGTCAAGACCGTACATATCCTGGACGAGGCCAAGCACAGCGCCCTGGCCATAGTCGCGGATAAGGAGCTTTCCATCGCCATCGGCAAGATGGGCCAGAACGTCAAGCTGGCCAACCGGCTCTGCGACTGGAGCATCGATGTCAAGACCGAGGAGCAATATCTCCAGGACGGCAGGAATATCGAGCTCAAGCGAGCCGCCGACAGCCTCTTCATGGATGCCGAGGAAGAGGCGGAGGTCGCGGAGGAAGAGTCCGTTCTGCTCTCGGACCTGCCAGGAATGAAGGACGAATGGCTTAAGGCTTTCGAGACGGCGAAGCTGAATCTCGTCGAGGATTTCCTCTCCAAGGACGACGAGGAGCTCGCCACCCTCTCCGGCCTGCCGATGGACGATATCGAATCCATCAAGAAAATCATCGAAGAGAATATTGAAATCGTCCAAGAGGAAACCGAGGAAGTCATGGATTCCGAGGATGAAGAATATACCTGTCCTGACTGCGGGACCGCGGTTACTCCGGATATGAAGAACTGCCCCTCCTGCGGAGTGGAGCTTAGTTTCGAATATGGCGACGATCAGGAAGCCTAAAGGTAGGATATGACGGATAACACCGAGAACCCCCAGAAAAAAGTCCATCTCATCAAGCAGCCTAAGTCGCCCCAGAGCGAAGCGACCCCGGCCAAGCCGAAGACCGAGGAAGAATCCCCGGTGGAGCGAAAGAAGGTCGTGGTCGTCAAGAAAAAGCTCGTACTCAAAAAAACCCAGGCCAAGGTTGTCGCGCGACACGAGGGGGAACCTGCGGAGCTTCCACAGGAGAGCGCAGGACAAGCGCAACCCCAGCCACAAGCCCTTACCGAAGAGCTCAAGGCTCCGGCCAGCCACGTTCACCCGATAAGCCATGAAGCCATTCAGGGAGAGCGGGAAAAGCTTTCCGAAAAAGCGGCGGCCCCAGAGCCGGC
>CAYVOD010000058.1:0-8805 GCA_964453055.1 uncultured Treponema sp.
GAGCGGGCGCTCATGCCGTGGAATACCGATAAATCGGGGAGCGCGACATGAAAAATCCCGCTGGCTTCAGGATGAATTCGCTCTGGGCTCGATTGAAGACCCCGGCGGTCATATTCGTGCTGCTGGTGATCTGGGAAGTCTGCGTCAGGGTCTTCAAGGTCAAGGAATACATCCTTCCCTCTCCCATCGTCGCCCTCCAGCATCTCTTACAGCCCCAGCCCGACGCGAATTACAGCTGGATGGTCCATATCCGCATTACCCTGAAGGAGCTGGCGATATCCTTCCTCGTTACCTCGGTACTGGGCATAGCGATAGCGATTGGCCTGGCCTGGAACGCGACGATCAAGAAGATCGTCATGCCGGCTTTCGTCTTCCTCAACTCCCTCCCCATCGTCGCGATAGCCCCCCTCCTCGTCCTCTGGTTCGGCTACGGCCTGAAGACGAACATACTGATCGCCTTCCTCGTTTCCTTTTTCCCCGTCGTGATCAATACGACCGTGGGCCTTTTCGAAATCGAGGACGATCTTCTGGACCTGGTGAAATACCTGAACGGGACGAAGCTGCAGATATTCCTCAAGCTCAGGCTCCCCAACTCGCTTCCCTATATTTTCACCGGCCTGAAAATAAGCTCGACGATGTGCGTCGTCGGCGCGATCGTCGGGGAGTTCGTCGCCTCGGACAAGGGCTTGGGGTATATCATCATCAACTCCCAGTACACCATGGATTCCCCGCCGATTTTCGCGGGGCTCATGCTCGTCTCCCTCTTCGGTGTCGCCTTGTTCGGCATCGTATCGGCCGTCGAAAGGCTCTGCATGCCCTGGCGGTTCAAGGGAAGGGACGGCAATTGATCGGAGCATTGCGTTCGGGACCGCTTAAGCGTTCCCTCATAATTCATCGGATTCTCACGTAGGAGGTTTACAATGAGAAAGCGAATCATCGCGACAATCGCGCTGGCGCTGCTCGTCCTGGCCGGGATTTCAGCCCAGACGACAAAGATCAACTTCCAGCTGAACTGGAAGATTTCCGGCGACCACGCTCCCTACTATGTCGCCATGGAAAAGGGTTGGTTCAAGGAAGAAGGGCTGGACGTGAACGTCATGATCGGCCAAGGCTCGGGATTCACCGTGCAGATGGTGGACGCCGGCAAGGCCCAGATCGGCATCTCCGACGCCCCGGTCCCCATCGAGTCCAGGGCCAAGGGCGCCAACGTGAAGATCGTCGGCATCATCTTCGATAAGCACCCCAACTGCATGTTCTTCTGGAAGGATTCCGGCATAAAGACCCCCCAGGACCTCAAGGGCAAGACAGTGGCCGTGCCGGCCTCGGACGGACATAAGGTGATGTGGCCGGCTTTCGCCAAGCTCGTCGGCCTCAACGCCAACGACGTCAAATTCATCAATATCGAACCGACGGCGAAACCCGCCGCCCTGGGATCCAGGCAGGCGGACGTGGTGTTCGAGCTCTTCACCGGCAAGCCCTTCATGGAAAAGGCGGTGCCGCCCGACCAGCTCGGATGGATCATCTGGGCGGACTACGGCTTCAACGCCTACGCGCACAGCTACATAGCCAACGGCGACTTCATGAAGAACAATCCCGAAGCCTTGCGCAAGTTCCTCAAGGTATCCTACAAGGCCTGGCAGTACACGCTCAACAACATCCCCGAGGCGATCGCGATTCTCTCCAAGTACCATCCCATCAATACCGACGATTTCATAGCCAACCTGACGGCGGTCAAGGAGTTCTTCAAGACCGATCGCTACAAGAACTACGGAATCGGCTATATCGACGCCGCGAGGATGCAGGACACGATCAACACCGTGAAGGAAAAAGGCTTGTCGATGAATCCGGATCCGACCTACTATTATTCTTCGGACTTCCTTCCCAGCCCTCCCTTCAAGTTCAGCTTCTAGAATCGGGCGCGGAAAATTAGCCGCGGGCGCGGCCGGCGAAGAGCCGGCCACGCCCGCTCGATTCGATCCTTCGATCCTTACCTATAGTCAAGGCGGTGGCCAGCGATGCGCGACGAAAGAAAACCTTTGCTCTCCCTTAAAAATGTCAAAAAGACTTACACGACCGGCGGCGGCGAACTCAAGGCGCTCGGCGACGTTACCTTCGATATATTCCCAAAGGAATTCGTCTCCATCGTTGGCCCATCGGGCTGCGGAAAAACGACGCTCCTAAAGATCATAGCGGGGCTTCTGCCGAAATCTTCCGGCGAGATCATCATCGACAAGAAGGATTTCGACATAAGCCGGGAAGTCGGCTTCGTCTTCCAAAAACCCCTGCTCCTCCATTGGAGGAAAGTCATCGACAACGTCCTTCTGCCCATCGAAATTTTGAAGAAGGACAGAAAGGCCATGGAGGAGCGGGCCAGGTACCTGCTGGCCCTCGTCGGCCTGGAGGGTTTCGAGGACCGGTATCCGGGGGAACTCTCCGGAGGCATGCAGCAGCGGGTCTCCATCGCCCGGGCCCTGGTGCACGATCCCAAGCTCCTGTTGATGGACGAGCCCTTCGGCGCCCTGGACGCTATAACCAGGGAGAGGCTTAATATCGAACTGCTGCGCATATGGCAGGAGACGGGAAAAACCATCCTCTTCGTCACCCACGGCATCAACGAGGCGGTTTTCCTTTCGGACAGGGTCATCGTGCTATCGGCCCGCCCCTCGAGGATGATCGAATCCCTGGACATCAACCTGCCCCGCCCTCGCCAGCAGGAGGTGCGGGTGCAGCCGGAATTCGGGGCATACGCGCTGGAAATTTACAAAAGCCTGGAAATCGGCTGACCGGAGGATATGGATGGACCAGGAAGGAAGACTTTGCGTTGGCATTCGGGGAGCCGGGCAGGTGGCCAACCAGCATGCGGCCGCCATTCTCTCCAATCCGCGGCTGCGGCTCGCGGCCGTCAGCTCGCGTTCGCGCTCCAGCTCCGAAAGGCTCGCAAAGGAATGGGCGTGCGCGGGTAAAGGCGGAGCCCCGATCCGCGTCTATGACCGCTACGAGGAACTGCTCGAGGATCAGAGCGTGGATATCGTATCGGAATGCATGCCGAACTATCTGCACGCCAAAGAGGCCGCCCTCGCCTTCGAGGCCGGCAAGCACCTGATCCTCGAAAAACCCGCGGGCATCAACCATGAAGAGCTTCAATCGCTGCGCGAGGCAGCGGTACGCTCGGACCGCAAAAGCGTGGTCAGTTTCGTGCTTCGCTGGCATCCCCTGGTCGCCAATTTGAAAAGCCTTTTGGACGCTTCGGCCATCGGGGATGTCTATTATGCCGAAATGGATTACTGGCACGGGATCAAGCCGACTTTTTCCAGCTACGACTGGATACGGCGGGGGGAGTACGCCGGCGGGGCCATGATCACCGGCGGCTGCCATGCCACCGACCTGGCCCGCTACCTCCACGGGGAGATCGACGAGGTTTCGGCCTATTCCACCAGGATGCGCGAGGATTTCGACTACCCGACGACCATCGTCGCCGCGATCCGGTTCGCCGACGGTTCGGTGGGGAAAATCTCGGTTTCCCTGGACGGCCTGAGCTTCCCCTATCAGTTTAATATCGACCTGCTCGGAACTAAGGGCGCCCTCAGGGACAACAGGGTTTATTCGAAGCCGCTCTTCCCCTTCCAGAAGGATTTCGTCGCCCTTCCCTGCGATACGCCGAACTCGGGTTCCGTCGAACATCATCCCTTCAAGCAGGAAATCGACAATCTCGTGGAATGCATCGACAAGGGCGCTCCAGTCCTCTCCGACGTGCCTGACGCCTGCGGGTCCATGGAAGCCGCCCTCGCGATCACCGAATCCGCCGCGACCGGCAAGCCGGTAAAAGTCCGCCGGGGCTGAAGCCATGCAGGAATCCTTCAAAGGCGACTTCGCCCCGACGCCCCGCCGCGTCGATCGCATGACCTCCCCCCGTTTCGCCGAGGCCTTGACGCGCTGCGACACCCTCATCCTTCCCCTGGGATCGGTGGAGCAGACGGGGAGCCATTGCCCCCTTGGCACCGACCTTTTTGTGGCCCAGGCAGTATCCGCCCTCCTGGCGGAAAAGGCGGATTGCCTCACGACGGCTCCCATTCCCTACGGCGACACCTTCGAGCTGGATTTCTGGCCAGGAACCGTCCACGTCGACCCGCCTGTCTTGGGATCCTATCTCGAAGCGGTGGCCCGATCTTTCCTGAAACAGGGCTTCTCGAACATAGTCTTTCTCTCCTGCCACTCGCTCAACATGAAAACCGTGGACCTGCTCTGCCGCCGCCTGCACCGGGAAGGATTCGGAGTCTGCGCGATAGACTGGTGGAAGGCCGCGGGAGATGCGGCCAGGGGGGAGACTAGGTCGAAGGAGCCTTTCGGCCACGGAGGAGAGGTGATCAGTTCTGTCATGAAGGCCTTGGCGCCCGACCTGGTGGATTTTGCCGAGGCCGATGACGGGGATTCGCTGCCCGGCCTGGCCAAGGTCGCCGCCCACCCCCTCGGCTCGGCCTTCGTCGCCTACGGCGATTTCAGGGACTATTGCCGCGGGGGCGCCTGGGGAGAGGTCAGCGGCTCCGCTTCCGCGGAGAACGGCGCCCGGTGGCTTTCCAGGGCCGTCGATGCCTTGGCTGCGCTGATCGCCGATTGGCGGAAAAGCGGCGAGCCTACGGCCCCTCCCGACGCGCGGCGCTAGCGCCTGAAACCGATTTATCCCCTAGCCCTACCCTAAGTATCCCCGCCCGGGCCGCCGTCGGAGGATTTCTTCCTGCGGCGGACCGCCTCGGTCAAGAGGTACTCGATCTGGCCGTTTATCGAGCGGAAATCATCCTCGGCCCAGGTGGCGACGTCCCGCCAGAGCTGCGGCGAGAGCCGCAGCAGTATTTGCTTTTTATCCTTTTCGCTCTTATCGTCCATGAATGTCAGTAGATGGATCCCGAGTTGACGACGGGCTGGGCGTCCCTGTTGCCGCAGAGCACCACCAGCAGATTGCTCACCATGGCCGCCTTCCTTTCCTCGTCGAGGGTGACGATGTTGTTTTCGCTTAACTTCGCCAAGGCCATTTCTACCATGCCCACGGCGCCGTCCACAATCATCTTCCGCGCGTCGATTATCGCCGTGGCCTGCTGGCGCTGGAGCATCACCGCCGCTATTTCGGGAGCGTAAGCCAGGTGGGTTATGCGGGCTTCGAGAATTTCTATGCCCGCGATCTCCACTCTGGTCTGTATCTCGGCCTTCAACTTCTCCGCCACTTCCTGGCTGGAGCCGCGCAGGGTCATCTCCTCTCCGCCCTCGGCGATATCGTAGGGATAGAGCCGGGCTATGTTGCGCAGGGCTGAGTCGCATTGTATGGAGAGGAAGGCCTTGTAGTTATCCACGTTGAACACGGCCATCGAGGAGTTGATGATCCGCCAGATGACCACGATGCCGACTTCCACAGGGTTTCCGAGCGCGTCGTTTATCTTCTGCTTGTTGTTGTTCAGGGTCATCGATTTGAGGGAAATTATTTTCGACGGGAGGCTTACTTTGGCCGAACCGCTCGATTTGCCAAGCTGGGGCATGGGATTCTGGTCTTCGGTGGCCGTGGCGGCCCCCGCGCCGGAGGCGGGATTAAACGCTGACACGAAGGGATTCACGAAGAAGAAGCCCTCGCCCTTGAGCGTTCCGATGTACTTGCCGAAAAGGGTGAGCACCAGGGCTTCCTGGGGTTTCAAGACTTTCAGCCCCATGAAGGGAATCCAGCAGACCAGGGAGTAGAGTATCCCCGCGACGAGGAGCATCACCCCCGCGGCCGACGATCCGTTCTCGTCGAGGATGACGCCGCCGGCGCCGACGGCCGCGAAGCCGGCTATCATCAAGATGACGGCAAGGATTAGCACCGCCATTCCGTTTTTCGCCTTCAAGACTCTTTCTTCAGAATAAGGATATTCCATAATCTTCCTCCGCGATCGCAGCATTCGATATTTATATGATATCATTTTGATATTAGATTGTCAAGCAAAAATACACTAAAGCCCAGGATCTAAAATTGACTCCACCCCGGTTGATATATATTTTTTAGAATACTTTGATTACGTGCGGGGGTTTTTATGATAGGAACGAGACTTATGATTGCTAACGCCAGGAGCCTGGCTCTAGGCCTGCTTTTCACGGTTGCCCTGGGTCAGGGGGCCTTCGCCCTTTCCGGCGCCGAAGCTAAGGAATTCGACCGTTTCGATACGGGCAAGGGGGAGCTCGTGATAACCTTCCTCGGTCACGCCACCCTCGCCTTCGAATACGGCGGCAAGCTCATTTATATCGATCCGGTGAGGCAATACGGGGATTTTTCGAGCTTTCCCAAAGCCGATCTCGTGCTCGTGACCCACGAGCACGGAGACCATCTCGATCCCGCTTCCATAGCCGCGCTGCGCAAGGACGATACGAAAATAATCCTGAATGAATCGTCCCGCAAAAAACTGGGATTCGGCGAGGCGCTCGAGCATGGACGGACAGGGCGGGCGGCGGGCCTTTCCATAAAGGCGGTGCCGGCGTACAACGTCACCCAAGGCAGGACGAATTACCACCCTAAGGATCGCAGGGACAACGGCTATGTGGTGACGGCGGGCGACCTCAGGATCTATGTGGCCGGGGATACCGAACCCATTCCTGAAATGGCCGAACTAGGCGAAATCGACATTGCCTTCCTCCCGATGAACCTGCCCTTCACCATGACGCCCGGACAGACCGCCGAGGCCGCCAGGATGGTGAAGCCCAAGATCCTCTATCCCTATCACTTCGGCAACACGGATACCGCTCTTCTCCTGAAAGCGCTCGAACCGGAAACGGACATCGAGGTAAGGCTCCGCAAGCTTCAATAGCGGCCAACGCCAGCCGGGCCGCGGCTGACCCGCCAGCCTCGTTTGCCACGCGCGACGCGCCTGACCCGCCTGCCGGGCCTGCCGGGCCGCGGCCCGGCTAAGCCGCCCAGGTCGGGGCCCCGTCCCTAGGCCATGTAAATCCCTCCGTTGATGTCCAGGGTGGCGCCTGTGATGAAGCCGTCGTATTCGCTGGCGAAAAAGGCTACCGCCCTGGCGACGTCCTGGCAGTCGCCCGCTCTCTTGAGCGGAATCTGCGCGATGGTCGCCCGCTTGGATTCTTCCGTGCTGTGGATCGCGTGGAAGGCGGAGCCGAGGATCAGGCCGGGCGCCACCGCGTTCACCCGCACGCCAAAAGGCGCGAGTTCGGTGGAAAGAGCCCTGGTCAGGGTGAGGATCGCGCCCTTGGCCGTCGCGTAGAATACCGATCCCCCGTGGCCGCCCTTTCTCCCCGCCAAGGACGAAAGGTTCACCACCGAGGAGGACCCCGCCTTCTTGAGCAAGGGGAGCAGGGCCTTGGTGACCAGGACGTTGGAATCGAGGTTCACCGCCATCACCTTCCGGTAATACTCCATATCCAGCTGTTCAAGGCTTTGGCGGGCGATAAGGTCGCCCGCGTTGTTTACCAGGACGTCGAGATGGTCCCAGCGGGAAGCGACGAAGCTCGAGAGGGCCGCGATTCCTTCCTGGCTCGAGAGGTCGGCCCGGACCGCCTGGGAATCCAGGCCTTTCGAGCGGAACCTCTGTGCCGCCGCCATCGCGGAGTCGCCGCTGCGGTGGTAGTGGATGATGACGTTGGCGCCCAGGGAGGCCAATTCCTCCGCGATAGCCAGGCCGATGCCCGATCCGCCGCCGGTGACGAGAGCGTTCTTCCCTTTCAGTGTATTCATCGCCCCTCCTGATTCCACATTATGGAAAATGAAATTGCTATATGGACTGCTCGCTGATCATAGATTATAGTTTGAGTCGGCAGTTTAGATAAGCTGTCCGATGTTTTTCCGCGTATCGATCCAGGAGGTTGTCGTATGAAGAAGAAATTCGTTTCGGTCATAACGCTGCTGCTCGTCGTCCTCGCCTTCGCTCAGGCTGCGCCCAAGTACAACTGGAAGCTGGCTTCGGTCCTGCCCGATAGCCATCCGGTCCACCAAGCCCTCGTCTTCTTCGCCGACGAGCTGGCGAAAAAAAGCAACGGTGACATAAAGCTCACCCTCTTCCCCGCGGGACAGCTCGGCCAGGAAAAGGATTATATCGAAGCCATCAAGATCGGCTCCCTGGAATTCGCCAAGGTGAGCTCCGGTCCCATGGGGCAGTACGCGCCCACCCTGCAGGTCATTTCCCTGCCCCTAATCTGGAGAAGCCTGGAACATCAGCATAACGTGCTCCAAGGGGCGATCGGGAAGCGCTTGATGGCCGACGTGGACAAGGCCGGGTATAAGGGATTGGCCTTCATGGACGCCGGGTTCCGCTCCATCACCGCCACCAAGCCCATCTATACCCCCTCCGACCTTAAAGGCCTCAAGATCCGCGTCATGCAGTCCAAGCCCCTCATCGACACGGTGAACGCCCTGGGCGGCAACGCGGTTCCCATGGGTCAGTCCGAGGTGTACTCCGCCCTGCAGACCAAGGTGATAGACGGCTGGGAGAACAACGAGCCCACGGTCCTTTCCTTCAACATGCAGGAAGTGGCCAAGTATTACAGCTATACCCGCCATTCCTCCATCCCCGATTTCCTCATGATGAGCAAGAAGCTCTTCGACGGCCTGCCCAAAAACCTGCAAACCATCGTCGAGCAGACCGCACTGGAGGCGATGGAAAAGCACAACAAGCTCTGGGGCGAGATGATCGACAAGACAGTGTCCGACCTCAAGGCCAAGGGAATGGTCTTCAACGAGGTGAAGGACGTCACCGAGTTCCAAAAGGCCGTGGGCGGTGTCTGGAAGGAGTTCGAGCCCATCGTCGGCAAGGACCTTATCGACGCCATCGTCAA
>CAYVOD010000058.1:8905-12557 GCA_964453055.1 uncultured Treponema sp.
GCGGTCTGGACGGGCGATCATATGAGGCTCGAGTTTGTCACGAAAAAGCTTCCCAAGGCATGGGGCATCGTCGTGGAGATCCTCATCGACGCGTCGATCGGAGCTTTTGCGCTATTCCTGTTCAAGCACGGGCTGGTCCTCACCCAGGCTATGTGGGAAAGCCAGATGTCGACCATCCAACTCCCGCTGGGCATCACCTACCTCGTATTGCCTGTCGCGGCGGTCTTTATGATCATGTTCGCCCTGCTTCGGGTAACGGTGAAACTTCTCGATGCCGCCGATAGGGATAAGGGGGTCAGAAATGCCGGTTGAACTCGTGCTTCTCGGTTCGTTCATCATACTTATCTTGATCGGAATCCCCATTTCCTTCAGCTTGGGTATATCAGCCCTGCTCTCCGCCTTCGCGGCGGGCATGGGTCCCGCCATCATCGCCCAGCGGGTGGCCGCGAGCATGCAATCCTTCCCGCTTCTCGCCATACCGCTCTTCATCCTGGCCGGCTCGATAATGGCCCGCGGCGGAGTGGCAAAGCGCATGGTGGATTTCGCCTACATCATCGTAGGCCCCCTTCCCGGCGGCTTAGCGATTGTGAACTGCATCGATTCCATGTTTTTCGGGGGCGTATCGGGATCGGCGGTAGCGGATGTATCCTCCACAGGCTCGATCATGATACCTATGATGGTGCAGAAGGGCTACGACAGGGATTTTTCGGTGGCCATAACGGTGGCCTCGGCCAGCCAGGGCATCATCATCCCGCCTTCTCACAACATGGTAATCTACGCCATGGTAGCTGGCGGGGTTTCGGTGGGCAAATTGTTCCTGGCCGGCTATCTGCCCGGAATCGCCCTGGGAATATCCCTGGCCATCGCCTGTTACTTCATAGCATTGAAGCACAAGTACCCTTGCGAGAAACGTCCTCCTCTCAAGGACTGCGTAAGAATAACCGTTGACGGCATCTTCGCCCTGCTGGCCGCCCTCATCATTGTCGTGGGCATAGCGGCGGGAATTTTCACCGCCACCGAAGCCTCGGCGGTATCGGTCATGTACGCCGCCTTCCTGGGCTTCGTCATTTATCGCGAACTGAAGCTTAAGGACCTCATTCCCATCTTGCTGGAATCGGTCAAGACCACGGCGATCGTCCTGTTCCTTATCGGCTGCGCATCGGCCTTTGGCTGGATGATGACCTACCTCCAGATTCCCGCCGCTGTCATGAAATTCTTCCTGGGTCTCACCTCGAACAGGATCCTGATCCTTCTTTTGGTCAATATCCTACTGCTTCTCCTGGGCATGGTCATGGACGTGGCGCCGCTGATCGTCATCGTGACACCTGTCCTGCTTCCTGTCGTCAAGGCTGCTGGCATGAGCGAAATAACCTTCGGCATACTCCTCATGCTCAACCTCGGCATAGGGCTCACCACCCCGCCCGTGGGCGCCAGCCTTTTCGTGGGCTGCATGGTGGGCAAGACGACAATAGAAAAAACCAGCCGCGCCCTTTTGCCCCTCTGGCCGGCCATGCTGGTAGTGCTCTTCTTGGTCACCTATATACCCTGGTTTACGGAGGTCCTGCCCAATTTGTTCATGAAATGAGCCGCCGCTTACTTCGATATGGATTTGCCGTTCGAAGATGAAAAAGCCCCGCGATCGCTCGCGGGGCTCTCATCGTAAAGCGGAACCATCGTTCCCGCTGAACGCTTATTTCTTGTTGGCCAAGGTTGCCTTGCACAACTTGCAGATCTTGGTCTTCTTGCCTTCGATTTCCTGCTCGTACAGGACCTTGACGCCCTCCCTGTTGCAGACGGGGCAGAGGCCGCGACCGCTGGACGGGACTTCCCTAAGGCCTTTTCCTCTATGCGCTTTGGACATATTTTCCTCCCGCTTCCTTAGTCGGCCTTTTTCTCGGCCTTGGCTTTTTTCTCGGCTTTGCGCTTGCTGCGGGCGGCCTTCTTTTCGTCTACCTTCTGGTCCACCAGCTCGAGGATGACCATATCGGCGGCGTCGTGCGCCCTTTCGCCTATGCGCAAGATCCTGGTGTAGCCGCCGGCCCTTTCCTTGAAGCGGGGGCCGATGTCGGTGAAGAGCTTGGCCAGCACCGCGTCGTCCTGGATTTTCCTGGCGGCGATCCTTCTGTTGTGGACAGAGTCTTCCTTGGCCCTGGTGATGAGCTTCTCGGCCACCCTGCGGGTCTCGATCGCCTTGGCCCTGGTGGTGACTATCCGTTCGTGCTTGAAGAGGACTGTCGCCATGTTGCGCAGCAGGGCCTTGCGGTGGGCCGCAACCCTGTTCAGTTTGTTATATCCTATCTTATGCTTCATCGGTCTCTTCCTTCTTCATGCTGAGTTTCAGATAGTTCCGAAGCGGCGTATAATCCGTCATGCCGAGGCTGAGGTTCCACTCCGCGAGCTTGGCCTTGATTTCCAAAAGGGATTTCTTGCCGAAGTTCCTGGTCTTGGTGATTTCTTCCTCGGTTTTGCGGGTCAGGTCGCCTATGGTCTTTATGTTGGCGTTCTTGAGACAGTTGGAGGAACGCACCGAAAGCTCCAGCTCCTCCACCGGGGTATTGAGGATCTGGCGGACCCTCTCCTCGATCTCGTCGCTCTGCTCGTCCCCGCCGGATTCGTTCTCGTCGAAGTTGATAAAGATGGAGAGGTGGTCCTTGGCTATCTTGGCCGCCTCGCCGAGGGCATCCTCTGGTTTGGTTGTGCCATCGGTCCAGATTTCCAGGACGAGCTTGTCGTAATCCGAGCGCTGGCCCACCCTGGTGGGCTCGATCGCGTACTTGACCTTGGTCACCGGCGAGAAGATGGCGTCCATGGGGATTGTGCCTACTATCTCGATGTAGCGTTCGTTGACCTCGGCGGGCACGTAGCCCCTGCCCAGATCCACCTGGATTTCCAGGTCGAGGCGGACATCCTTGTCCAGGGTCGCGACGTGGATCTCGGGGTTGAGGACGTCCAGGGCCTTCTCGGACGAGAAATAGGCTCCGCCGATCTCGGTCGGTCCCTTGATCTCGTAAAGGAAGGTCGCCTGCTCCTGGTCGTTGGGCAGCCGCAGCCTGAGCTGCTTTAGGTTGTTGAGAAACTCGATGGTGTCCTCGACCATTCCGGGAACGGTCTCGAACTCGCTGGTGACGATGTGCTGCGCGCCTTCCTCGTCGTATCGAACGATCCTGACGGCTGTGATCGCGTAACCCTGGATGGACGAAAGAAGGATGCGCCGCAGGGTATTCCCCACGGTGGTTCCGTATCCCGGCTCGAATGGGTAGGCGATGAACTTGCCGTAGGAGGGTCCCGACTCGCTCTGCTCGTAGGTAATGCCCTTCGGCCTCTTGAAACCTTTGAGAAGGTTCTTTCGTGCCATTTCGGCTCCTTATTTCGAATAAAGCTCGACGACGAGCTGTTCGCGGATATCAGCCATATCGGTGATGTCCTGGCGATGCGGGTAAGCGGCGAGGCGGCCGGCCATCTCGTCGGGGTTGACCTCGATCCAGGGCATTGTCCCGGACTTGCCGACTTCCTGCAAAGCGTTCTTGATAAGGTCGAACTTCTTAGCCTGCTCGACCACCGATACCTTGTCTCCGGCCTTCACGAGGAAGGAGGGGATGGTCACCCTCTTGCCGTTCACGGCGATGTGGCCGTGATTGACCAGCTGGCGGGC
>CAYVOD010000059.1:0-11506 GCA_964453055.1 uncultured Treponema sp.
TTCCAGGACGTGGATATCTCCATCACCACCAGGGAGCTGGCCAGGATGATCAAGCAGGCTGGCATAGATCTGGCGAACCTGCCGGAATCCGAGCCTGACAGCCCCTTGGGTCCCTACACGGGCGCCGGCGCCATATTCGGCGCCACCGGCGGCGTCATGGAAGCCGCGCTCAGGACAGCCTACGCCCTGGTCACCGGCGAGGAGCTCAAGTTCGTGGAGTTCACCGCCGTGCGCGGTCTCCAGGGCATCAAGGAAGCCAGCGTCCATATCGGCGGGCACGAAATCCGCGTCGCCGTCGCCCACCAGATGGGCAACATCCAGGAAGTGCTAGACCAGGTGCGGACAGCCAGGGATTCCGGCAAGGATAGCCCCTGGCACTTCATCGAGGTCATGGCCTGCCGCGGCGGCTGCATAGGCGGAGGCGGCCAGCCCTACGGCGCCACCGACGAGATCCGCACCAAGCGCATCCGCGCCATCTACGACCACGACGACGCCAAGGAATACCGCTGCTCCCACCAGAACCCCTACATCAAGAAGGTCTACGAGGAGTTCCTGGAAGCCCCGGGCAGCCACAAGGCTCACCAGCTCCTGCACACCCATTACGAGGAAAGGCCGCTGTTCCTGAAGTAAAGCGCCCGGTCGAGTTTTAAAATTGCATGCGAGGGTTTGTCCCGCGCAATGTACCGATCAAAGGGGTGGCCAAAGCGGCCACCCCTTGTTTTATTCAATGTATTGAAAAAATTCCTCAGTACACGCCATTTTCAAAAGTCTGTTAACTCTTGAAAGTGGCATGACAGATAGCTTTCGATTATTCTGGAGTTCAATCGCTCAACAGTAATCTCGAACTATCTTGCTGTTGCCAGTAAAGCGAGAGGTGAATTACATAACAATATGGATAATTTTTATATCTTCTTGACAGATATATCTGTATACCAGATAGTATCACTATGATCTAGTCTTTCGGAGATGCCGAAACTGAAAAGATCTTTCACCAAGTGCGGTCGAAAATGCCACCGCCTGAAATTCAAGGGCGGTGATGCACTCGAAGTATCGATTGTCGACTATCATTGAGGAGAACAGATTATGATAAAGGAATATATTGAGGCCCCTACTTTGGGGGAAATACTACGGGAAGAATTTCTCGAGCCCTTGAATATCACCCCGTATAGGTTATCCAAAGAACTCAAGGTCTCGACGAGCACCGTACTGGATCTATTACATGACAGGAGGAAGATAACCGTCGAGATGGCGCTGCGCCTTTCGAGGTTTTTCGGAAACTCGCACAAGTTTTGGTTGAACCTCCAGAACGAGTTGGATGTGAGGGAAGCCGCAAAAAATCTGGAAACCGTACTTGAGACGATAAAACCCTACGGCTAACCGTGCATACGGCAGGTACACTACAGATAGAATATACCTGCAATAGGTACAAAATTTTCTTGATAATCTTGTTTTTCATGTTCTCCTGTATAATCTTCCGTTAATGCAAAGGAGCCGCCATGTATGATTTCGATACCCTGTTAAACAGAAAAGGAACCGATTCCTATAAGTGGGACGGGTTGGCCAGGGAGTACGGCGATCCGGGCCTGATGCCCTTCTGGGTAGCGGACATGGATTTCAAGTGCCTGCCCCAACTGGACCAGGCGTTGCGGCAGCGGACGGTGGACGCTACCTATGGCTACACCTTTGCCGGTGATGGATACTTCAAGAGCATCACTGGCTGGTATGAACGTAGGCATGGGATGAGGGTTTTACCCGAGGAGATTGTCAACGTGCCCGGCGTGCTGACGGGCATACACATGGCCCTGGCGGCGCTGGCCAAGCCTGGGGACGGCATCATCATCAATACTCCTGTGTATCCCCCGTTTTATTCGTTTGGGGAAGATGGCCGCTACAGGGTGCTGCAATCTCCGTTGATCGAAAAGAATGGTCGATATTTCCTCGATTTCGCCGATTTGGACGAAAAAATGAGGCAGGGAGCGCGGTTCTACGCGCTCTGCAGCCCCCATAATCCCTCGGGCAGGATATGGAGCAGGGAGGAGCTTTCGGATATTGTCGCGCTTTGCGGCAGGCACGGGGTCATTCTTTTGTCCGATGAAATCCATGGGGACCTGGCGATGCCCGGGCTAACCCATCACCCGCTGTCGTCGTTATCCGAAGAAGCGCGGAAAATCTCCATCGTCGTCTCGGCGCCCAGCAAAACCTTCAACTGCGCTGGCCTTAAATCCTCCTTTCTCATCATTCCCGACGAGGAAATGCGGCAAAAGGTGCGCAGAAAAATCGAAAGCTGCCATATCGACATAGACCTGTTCGGCCTGCTGGCGACCAAGGTTGTGTTTGAGAAAGGCGATCTCTGGCTGGACGAGCTTATGCTGAATCTACAGGCCAACGCCAAAAGGATGCTGGAATTTATCGATTCCCGTTTGCCCGGGGTGAAGGCTTCGATGCCCGATGCCTCCTATCTCCTCTGGCTGGATTGCCGAGGCGCGAACTTGAGCCAGGAGGAACTGATGCGTAGGATCAAGGCTGAAGGCAGGCTGGCGCTTAACGACGGCACCATGTTCGGTCCGGGGGGAAATGGCTATGTGCGGTTCAACTATGGGACTCCGCGCTCGTATCTGGAAAAAGGCCTCGCGGGGTTGGAGCGCGCGTTGGGGGCCCGACCGGCCTAGGACCTGTCGCATTAGTCTGGCAGGGGTTCGTGCTGACTAAATCCTTTTCGGATAATCGTCGTAGATAGAATCTTAATTTTACAGTACGGTAACTAAAAACGGTTTAAAATGGTGGTTATGATGAGCAAAAGATCCGGAGCTCAGATCGGCAAAAAGGCTTTTATCCAATCACTGGTCATTCTGCTTCTGCTCATGATCGGAGCGGGAATCCTCACCCTCATCCTGCCCGCGGGGAGCTATGAGCGGGTTGTCGTGGACGGGCGGGAGAGCTTGGTGCCAGACTCCTTCTCCTTCACCGAGCGTCCCGACTATCCCTGGTGGCGCTGGTTCCTCGCGCCCCTGGAAGTGCTGGGCGGTCCGGACGGTCTCACGGTAACGGTTATTCTAATCTTCATTCTGATGGTAGGCGCGGCCTTCGCCGTGATGGACAAAAGCGGGATTCTCAAGGCCATGCTCGCCCGGATCGTTCGCAAATTCGAAGGGAAGAAATATGCCCTGTTGACGATCGTTTCCTTTTTCTTCATGACGATAGGGGCATTTTTCGGCATCTTCGAGGAGGTCGTTCCCCTGGTGCCCCTGATGATCGCCCTTTCCTATTCCCTGGGTTGGGACGCCGTGACGGGCCTCGGCATGTCCATTTTGGCGACCAATATGGGATTTTCTGCGGCGGTCATCAATCCCTTCACAATCGGCGTGGCGCAGGGCCTTGCCGGGCTGCCCGCCTTCTCGGGGGCAGGCTATCGGATCGTCATCTTCCTGGCTAATTTCGTCCTCCTCGCCTTTTTCCTCAACCGCCACGCCAGAAAAGTGGAGAAGAATCCCCACGCCGCTTTAGCCTATAAGGAGGAGCAGGCTGCCAAAGGGGAATTCGCTCATTTTTCCGCCGATGCGCTGGCGCCGGAAAACCGAAAAACCAACGCGGCGATCGCCTTTCTCGCGGTCTGCGTCATCTTGATTTTCGCCGTCCTGATCGCCGGATCCTTCCTGCCGGAACTCGGAGAGTATGCCCTGCCCGTCGTAGGCCTGCTTTTCCTCGCGGCCGGAATCGGGGCAGGGCTCATCGCCGGCATCGGCAGGGGAGCCTGGAAGGCTGCGGGGGAGGGTCTGTTGGGCATAGCCCCGGCCATTCCGCTAATCCTGATCGCAGCTTCCGTCAAATTTGTCATCGCCTCGGGAGGTATCCTGGACACCATCCTGCGCGGTGCCGCAGAAGCACTCCGGGGAGCGAGTCCAATAAACGGTGCTTTGCTGATCTTCGCCCTAACCCTAGGCATCGAGTTCTTCGTCTCTTCGGGCTCTGCCAAGGCCTTTCTCCTCATCCCGATTCTCATTCCCCTGGCCGAGCTGGTCGGCATAACGCGACAGACCGCTGTTCTGGCCTATGTCTTCGGCGACGGTTTCTCAAACCTGGCCTATCCCACCAGCGCTGTTCTTCTCATCAGTCTTGGCTTCACGCCGATAGGCTACGCAAAGTGGCTGCGCTGGGTGCTAGGCCTTTGGATTTGGGTCATGCTTCTGTCCGTGGTTTTCCTGGGCATCGCCGCGCTCACAGGATACGGGCCTTTCTAGGAAATTCTGTTGCCCACGCTCGAGGCGGCCAGGGCTCCGGTAGAGAAGGCCGCCTGAAGGTTGTAGCCGCCCGTATCCCCGTCGAAGTCAAGGATTTCGCCGGCGAAAAAGAGGCCTGGTACGAGGCGGGATTCCATGGTCTGGGAATTCACTTCGGCTAGGTCGACGCCCCCGGCGGTTACCATGGCGATATCGAGGGAACCTAAGCCGGCCACTTGGAAACTGTGGGCGCAGGCTAATCGGCTTAGGGCGTCCCGGCCTGCCCGCGGAAAGTTGGCGGCAGTGCTTTCACCAGGAATGCGGGCAAGTTCGCAGAGGAGTTCGGCCATGTTCTTGGTCAGGCCGAGTTCGGAAAGACAGAGCCGGACAAGGCGGCGAGGCTTTGCCTGGAGTTCGGCGTCGAGGCGGTTTCGGAATTCGTCGATGCTTTCGGGAAGGAAGCTGATCTCAAGAAAATCGCCCGGCTTTATATTGCGGGAAGAATCGAGAATGACCGGGCCCGAAAAGCCTTGATGGGTGATCAGAAGGTCTCCGCGCTTTTCCGCGATGCGCTTGCCGGCGCGCAAAACAGCAAGTCGTGCTTCGCGGAAAGAGTGGCCTGCCAGGGGCTCGAGGCTAAAGTCTCGGATATATACTGGAGCGAGGGCGGGGTGCGGCGGGAGAATACGATGGCCTAGGGAGGCCGCGAAGGCATAGCCATCGCCGGAACTGCCGGTCTTGGGGTAGGTGATTCCTCCCGTGGCGAGGAGCAGCAGGGGTGCTCGATAGGGCTCCTCCCGTCCTTCGGCCTGGACGGTGAAGCCCTCGGGGCCGTGGCCGACGGCGCGCACGCGGCTCTTTGTCTCGATAACGATGTCCGTTTTCCGCGCCTCGACCTGGAGAACCTTGAGAATGGACGATGCCCGGCGGTCTGCGGGGAATATCTTGCCGTTTTCTTCGATTTCGAATTCAACGCCCCTGGCGCCGAACCAATCGAGGAGCGCACGGTTGTCGAAGCCATAGAGGGCAGGCTTGAGAAAACGTGCCGCGGATTGAGCTTTTTCGCCTCCGCCGTAACGGCTTAAAAAATCGGCTATTGGTCCGGCATGGCTGATGTTGCATTGGCCAGATCCTGAAGCCAGGAGTTTGCGTGCCGGTTTTTCGCTGCCTTCGAGGACGAGGATTTCGCAGCGTACGGCCTGGGCGAGGCGGATGGCGGCGAAAAGGCCGGCGGGGCCCGCGCCTATGATGATTGCTTTGTAGTTCCGATCGCCTGACGTCGGGACGGCTGATTTCTCCATCGTATCATCCAGCGTCGGGAGGTTTGACGAGCGTGATCGTTATCGTCCGGGCTTTTTCCGCGCCCTTCAAGTTGGCCGCCATCGCGGCGATGGTATCGTAAAACAAATTCGAGACAAAGGCCGCCAAAGGCAATTCCTTGCCGTCGCAGTATATGCGAATTTCCTTTATCTCGTCATTCATAGGTGTCCTCCGTCGCTATGAGATAATCTACGAGAAGGCCTATGTCTTCGGCCTTGAAGCTTGTAACGCCGCGTTCGCCGGCCAGTTCTAGCATCATCGCGTTGCGCGCGACGATAATGTCGATCTCGGATAGTTTTCTCTTAAGCGCCGATTCATCCGATTCGTCGCCCGCCATCAATACGAGTCGCGCGCCGGCGACTTCAAGACCTTCACAGAAAATGATAGACGCACTGGGGCAGAGCGCGGCTATGGATTTTTCATCTAGCCGAGCCGGCGCCGCCATAAGGGCGAGCATTTCGTTTCCACTCAGATAAATCGAGGGTTCGGCGCCGGCTCGGCGGAATCTCGACGAATCCTTAGAGTCCGGCGGAAGGTCGGGAACGTTGTGCGATTTTTTTATGGCGGCGGCCGAAATGCCGCGCCGCCGGCACTCCGCTATGGCGGCTTCGACGAAAGAGGTCTTTCCGGTGCCAGACCATCCGAGTATAGAGACTATTACAGGCCTGTGTTCTTTCATCTTCCTCTCGCCTTTTTTGGCCTCACGCGTCTGGAGCCTTGAAGATTGTCTTCAACCTCGAGTCCTCGACGAATCCGAAATTGCGCTCGCCTTCGCGGAGTTCGAGTTCGGACGCTTCGATCATATCGCCTCGCCTAAGATGGAAGAAAGCACCGGCTTCGCCGGAACCTATTTCCTTCCTGGCCGAAAGAGTCGCGAGGCCGGCTGTCGTGCAGAGAATATAGCGTAGCCTCCCCGCTTTGTTGAGCATGGGCTCGGAGACCACGCGGCCTGAGAGGTTGCCACCTCCCATCGCGCCGTCCGGAAAGGCGGGGGCTTTACGTGAATCATTCACGTCGGCGATCCTGTTTCCTTTTTTCAAAGCGAACCAGGTGGCCTTGACCGAATCCCTGTCCAGGCCGGCGGCGGCGGCGAGGGCGGCGACGGGTTCATAGGGCTTCCAGGCCCAGGTGGAGTGGCAACTTCTTCCCTCGCCGGCGGCGAGCATAGGGCAGGGGATGGAATCAGGGCAGGGCGCGGCGCAGTAAAGGCCGCTCGCGAAATCCCGCAAGAGACGATCCCTGAGCGCCAATGCTGGGCGGCTCGTCACGAGGGCGGAAGGCTCGATGACGAGCAGGACTCCCCCTTCCGAAAGTCTCTCGACCGCCTGGCCGAAAAGCCCGGCTCGCTTCTCCAAGGCTTGCTCATCTCGTTTCCAGAGCTCGTTGGCGCTATGGCAGGCTATTATTAGGTCGAAGGTGCCTTCGGGCAGGTTTTTCCGATTTTCAAGGTCTGCGATGTCTGTTGAAAAGACCGGTCCTTTTTTCCGTTTCGCCATTTCCATGGCGGCCGCGAGCGCCTGTAAAAGCGTCTCAGCCTGCCCGAGGGCTTCCTGGCTTTTATCCAGCAGCAGGAGTCTTTCGGCCCCGAAGTGAGCCGCGGCCGCGGCGGCAGGTCCCGGTCCCGCGCCCAGGTCGAGTATCGATCCGAGCCGGGGCAAGGCTCCCCGGGCACGCAACTCCTCGAGGGCAAGCGATGTCTGTAAAAATGAAACTGGCCAGTAATAAAGCAGATAGGCGCTTAAAAACTCAGGCTTGGAAAAATATGCCGTTCCCGCTAACTCCCTATCGCCGGTGAGTCCGCGCTGGAGTCGCATTAAGGCTTGGCCCGTTTCCCGGGCTTCCTTGGATTGCTCTTTTCTATTGTTCGCCAGGTAGGGTTTTTTCCCCTGAAGATGTAGCGCCATGTAAAGTAGGTGGGGGTAGAGCGAAGCCAGCGGGGATGTGAGCTTGACTGTTTCCTCCGCATTATCGGCGAGCGATGCTTGTGTCATATACTTACCCTGTTTATACTGCACGCGATGTCTTTAACGCCACTAGTCATGATGAACGCTATCCGCGAAAGCCCCTGGGCTGTTGAGCTGATATCCCAGAGCGGAATCTCAATGCTCGAGAGTTCGGGGGCCTGGGGATTCCTCGGCAAGGAACTGCGGATGGCGAGCGGTGAAGAACCGGGCTCTTCGAGGCTCAGCGCTGGTTTTCCCTATGCAAACCTGCATCCGGATGATTTGGCGAGAGCGAAGGATTCGATCGAAAGGCTCGTCGCTGGAACCAGACCTGAGTACCAAGACCAGTTGCGCTTTATCCTCCGGGATGGCAGCGTCGTCTGGCTCACCTTGTCTTTTCGGCTTCTCAAGAGCGACAGCGAGGGCGGGTACAGCTTTCTGATAATACGCGAGACCAATGTCACCGATTTGGTTTCGGCGAGGGACGAGATCAAGGAGAGATTGCTCGAGATCGAGTCGTTGAAGTCTCTCTTGACATCGATCAATAAGAGCCTTGATTTCAACGATACTATATCCACGATCATCGATCATCTTCACCATATGATACCTTTCGACAAAGCCTCCGTTCAGCTTCTCGAGGGAGGCTGCCTCAGGGTTATCGGAGGATATGGGTACACAGAGGAACAGCTCAAGGATCTTTGTTTCCCCATGGGTTCGCTCGACTCTCCCTCGGCCAGGGCGGTCGCCTCCCGGCGCCCCATCGTCTGCAACGACGTGGAAAAAGATTTCGAAGGCTTCATCAAGGTCGACGAGAGCATCGAAATTCGATCCTGGCTGGGCATTCCCCTCGTGTTCGAGGATAAATCAATCGGTCTTCTGGCCTTGGACAGCGTAAAAAAGGATTTTTACACCCATCAGCATGTCCGCCTCGCCTCAAGCGTGGCTGAGCATCTCGCCCTGGCGATCATCAACTCCCGCAAGCACACCCTCATCAAGGCGGAAGCCAGGACCGACAAGCTGACCGGGCTGGCCAACCGATACGGCCTGGAGACCATCGGTCAGGAATTGTTCTCCAAGGCCGCCTCAGGCGACAAACCCCTCGGCCTGCTGATGCTCGACATCGATCATTTCAAGAACTGTAACGATAGCTATGGCCATGGCTACGGAGACCAAGTGCTCAGGCGCATAGCGTCGGAAATACTGCGAAGCCTCAGGGGCGATGATTATCCGGTGCGCTACGGCGGCGAGGAGTTTTTGGTGCTCTTGCCGGACACGTCGACCCGAGAAGCCTTGGTAGTGGCCGAGCGGCTTCGGGAAGGCATAGCCCATCTCAGCCTGGTCAACGGGCGGGAATTTCCGACGGTGAGCATAGGAATTTTCTCGGGAGTTCCGAGTTACACGGAACTTCTGCATGAATTTATCCGTAGAGCGGACCTCGCCCTCTACGAAGCCAAGGAAGCGGGCCGGAACCGCTGCAGGGTCTGGACGCCCTCGCCCGAGTACTACAGCAAGTAAGCGCTGCTAGGTAACCCCCGGGGTCCTGAATCAAGCGCCCGCGGACTTCTTCTTCACGTCTTCGGCTTTTCTGGAAATCCTATTCCACACCGCTGACATGCCCATTGCTTTTTTCGCCAAGATCAAGGTCTTCCTGGCTTCTTCCCGCATCTTCAGGGTACCGTCGTAGACCACCTCGTCCGCGAGGCCGGCCTTGGATTCGTAATGCGCCCTTCGTTCCCGCAGGGGGTCGAGGAACGCGTTGATAGCCTTGGCGAGTTTTTCCTTCACTTCCACGTCCCCGACCTTGCCCGCCCTATACCGGGCTTTCAAGTCTTCCACTTCCGCTTTGTCGGGGTTGAAGGCGTCGTGGTACTGGAAGACCGGGTTGCCCTCAACGGTTCCGGGAACGTCCGCGGAGACGCGTTTCGGGTCTGTGTACATGGACATTACCCGCTTGGTCACCGTCTTTTCGTCGTCGGAAAGGAAAATCGCGTTGTTCAGGCTCTTGGACATCTTGGCGTTGCCGTCGGTTCCCACCAGGGATCCGAAGTCGGAAACCAGGGGGTCGGGGACCGGGAAAGTCTCGCCGTAGAGGTAATTGAAACGCCTGGCTATCTCCCGGGTCACTTCCACATGGGCGACGTTATCCTTTCCCACCGGCACCAGGTGCGCCCGGGGCAGGAGGATATCCGCCGCTTGGAGCACGGGATATCCCAAAAGCCCGAAGGGCATTTCCTCGATATGGGCGCTTTGGGCCATTTCTTTGAGGCTGGGAACCCGGGAAAGCCGGGGCACGGTGATGAGGTTCTCGAAGAATAGCGAGAGCTCGGTCACCTCAGTCACGGCGGACTGAAGGTAGATGACGGATTTGGCCGGATCTATGCCGCAGGCCAGGTAATCAAGCGCGGCGGAGCGGACGTTGTCCGCCAGGAGGGCTATGTTCTCTTTTTCCGGTTTGGTGGTCAGAGTATGGAGGTCGGCGATGATGAAAAAACATTCGTACTCGTCCTGTAGGCGGACCCTGTTCGCCAGGGAGCCGACGTAGTGTCCGAGATGAAGCTTGCCCGTTGGTCTGTCGCCGGTGAGAATTCTCTTGCGTTCCATGAATGTTCTCCGATGGGAGACAGTCTACTCCGGAACGGAAGGGCGCTTCAACTACGGCAGGCCGGAACTGCTACGGCAGCGGCGGCGTAGGCTACGCGCGGGCCGCAGGGCTCATTAAGCCCTGCGGCCCGCGCCGTGTCCAAACCCGCTACGCGGTCAAAGAATCGAGAGCAACTCACCGTAGCCCCGCTCTTCCATCGCTTCGCGGGGGACGAAGTCCAGGGAGGCCGAGTTTATGCAGTACCTAAGGCCGGTGGGGTTGGGGCCGTCGTCGAAAAGATGGCCCAGGTGGCCGCCGGACTTCTTCGAGCGTACTTCGATCCTGAACATCCCGTAGGATCTGTCCTCCACCAAGAGGACCGCTTCCTTGTCGATAGGCTGCCAGAAACTGGGCCAACCCGTGCCGGAATCGAATTTCGTAGAGGATGCGAAGAGGGGAGTGCCGTCGATCTTGTCCACGTAGATTCCTTCGCGATGATTGTCCCAGAGGGGATTGTCGAAGGGCGGCTCGGTGGCCGCCTCGACCAGGACAGCATACTCCTCCGGGCTCAGCTTTGCCTTGAGTTCCTCGGTCGGTTCTATGTAGCAGACATCGGCCGCCTGCTTTTCCGTATATATCATCAGTTTGTCTCCCGCGGGCGTGGTGACCGCTGTCTGCGCCGCCACCCAAAGGGGCAGGGCTAGGGCTAGAATTCCTGCCGCGACGATACCCAGGTTACGCCGCTTCGTCAGCTTTTTCCGGGGCTCCCGGGAAGCTCCCTTATTAGGATGGTTTAACATAGTAAAAACAATATAATAAGAAAATTTAATAAAACAAACGAATCGAAATAGTACCGGCCGTTACTTTGAGATAGCCGCGACGCTCTTCATCGGTCGTTCTTTACCATCCGTTCTTCATTCCCGCTTTCCTGTGTTATACTGATACCGACGCGGGGGGGTTCAAAAATTCCTCTGGGAGGATAAAAGGCATGGATCTTCATCCGGGCATGACGGCGGAAAAGAGCATACTCGTGAAGGCCGAATTCAGCGCGGCGCACCTCGGGTCGGGGAAGGTGGAAGTGTACGCCACCCCCTCCATGGTGCTCCATATGGAGGAAACCGCCCTGGAGGCGGTGGACCCGCACCTGGGTCCCGGCAAGGCCACGGTGGGGGCGTTCATCGGGGTGAAGCACCTGGCACCCACTCCCCTGGGCATGAAGGTCCGCATTCGCGCCGAACTTACCAAGGTAGAGGGCAGGACCCTCGGTTTCTTCGTCCAGGCATGGGACGAGGTTGAGAAAATCGGCGAAGCGGAGCATACGAGGGTCGTGATAGATATGGATCGGTTCAAGGCCAAGCTCGACATGAAAAAAAACGTTTCCGGCGACAAGGGGGAATAGTCATGATCAGCCTCGAGGAACTTTCGAAACTGGATGAGGCGGGAGC
>CAYVOD010000060.1:0-11062 GCA_964453055.1 uncultured Treponema sp.
AGCCTCGAGTTGACCGCCCAGCCTTCGGCGTTGAGCAGGGGGCCGATATTGCGCTTTCTCAGTTTCATGTAAGCGAGAATCATGGATGGTCCGGAAATCAACAGGAGGATCCCGACAATTCCGATGGGCATCCACACGCCCATGCCCACGAAGAGAGAGAGGATTCCCGTTACCATGGCGCCAATGCTGCCTAAGGCGACGCCGATGGCGGCCACCGTGCCGACATCCATCTTCTTGGGAACCGCCTGCTCGGGCTTGGCGTCGGCCTTGCCGGCCTGGGCGGCTACCTCGCCCGTCGACTTCATTTTGCTCATGCTGGCCGCCTCGGCTGAAGCGGCGCGTTTCATGGCCATGTCTTCCAGGGTCTTCACGAGCCACTTATATGGGCTGAAGAAGGCTTCCCTAATGCTGATGGGCTGGACTACCACCTTGGTGATCACGGCATCCCAGCTTTCGCCATCGGTGTCGTAGAAAATTCCGTTTCTGCCCACGAAAATATTGTCCGCGTCCCCTGCGGTGAGCCCCGCGACAATGGATTTTTTCTTGCCGTTTTTCTGGCTAAGGTCGCAGTACAACAGGTACATGGAAGCTAAACCCGCCATAGTGCCATGAGCCGCTGGGTTTTTTACGTCCATGCAGAACTCCAGCTCCCGAGCGTCCAGGAAAAGCTTGCCGGATTGGAAAACGCCCTTCTTCCGTAGGTAAAAATTATCGAAATTGACGAAATTCTTTAGAATGACGATGAAATCCCTCTTCAGGAAAAGGAGGGTCTTGAGGTTTTTCAGGGCTTCGGCGGATTGGGCTTTGGCAAGATCTTTTAGGACGAGGGCGCGAACCGCCTCAGCTTGGCTGACATCTGCCGAACCGGCGATGACTGCTTCGCCGAGGGCGCAGACTTCGGCCGCGGGTTTTCGGCCAAGCCATGCGGCATAGGCTTCGATGCGGCCGGCATGTTCCTCCCAGGTCGCCTGGGCGATGGCTTTCGCGCCGTCGGCTCCCATGAGCTTGAAAAACTCCGCGACCGCGGCGGCATAATTCGGATGCATGGCCGATTCCGGGTATAAAAGCCCTTCGCTGTTGGGAAGCGCCAAGGGAAGTTGGGAGAGCTCCGGCGAGTCGGCGGGAAGGTTTTTCGCGAGCAGAGCGGCCATGGAAGCCTCGAGGGCCGCGATAGCGGCGGGCGATTTGGACATCGCCAAGACCCTGCAGCGCCTGAAATAATCGTTTACGGGATCCTTGATTAGCGCATAGAGCGCCGCCGCCTTCTCGCCTTTGGCTTGATCTGAAAAAGCCTCTTTATATGCAGGCAGTTCCGAGGACCATGCCTTGTACGCATCGAGATCGGCCAGGAACCGATCCAAGGCTGGGACATCGACGCCGGGATTCCCGCTGGCATCGTCGACTTTATAGCCCTGGGCGACTAAATACTCCAAAAAGGCTTTGAGCTTGGCATTCTTCGCCGATCCGGGAACGACGACTCCGTCGCCGTTGAATGGAAGGGCGGAGAAGGAAGCTACGGCTTTATCCAAGGAGGCCAAGTCGACGCTAGCGAGGTCAGAAGCACCGCCATTGATGGCGAGAACCTCGGCGAGGGCGGCCTTGACCCCCTCGTCCGAAACCTGGGAGGCTGACAGCGTATCGCTGCCCTCTAGCAGGCAATCGAGGTCCTTTAATTTCGACTTGAGTTCGTCGACGGAACGAAGAATATCGGGTACCCGGATTTTACCATCCTTGTCCGCATCCAGGTAATCGAGGCTTTCCCTTATACCGGGCTGGGCAGAGGGCATCGCCAGGGCGGCCCAAAGCTTTTGATCCAGATCCGCCAGGGTAGCGATGTCCTCGCCCTTCCTGATCACGAATTGATCGACTCCGCCGATGCGGGCAAAAGTCCAGTCGTTGCCGGATTTTTTCATATTCTCGGCTCCTTAATGTATTTAAGTACTATTTTAGCAATTAATCTGAAGTATTAGTCTTTTTCCATATTTACGCAAGTGGAGAAAAGCGGCGAACAATCGCGCAAAGGCGGATCCTTCCATTTGACCCTGATCCGCCGCTTTGGCTATACTATAAATGATCAAGCGTAAAGCAATCCGTCCACCATAGAGCAAGGAGCTATCATGAGCGTCGAAGTCACCCTGACATCAGCGAATTTCCAAAAGGAAGTGCTGGAGTCCGCCATTCCCGTTCTCGTCGATTTTTGGGCCGAGTGGTGCATGCCCTGCAGGATGATCGCGCCCTCGATCGCTCAGATCGCTCAGGCATACGAAGGCAAAGTGAAAGTTGGCAAGGTCAACGTCGACGACGAAGGAGATATCGCTTCGCAATACGGCATTATTTCCATCCCTACCCTTCTTTACTTCAAGGACGGACAGATGATCAAGCAAAAAGTTGGAGCTTTGCCCAAGCACGAGATCGAAAACTTCATCAAAGCATAAAAACAGCGGCAGCGACGTTTCTCCGAACTTACGGAGAACCTTGCCTGCCGGGTTTTCTGCCGCTTTTAGCGGCTAGGGCCCTGGGCTCCAGGCTGCCGGGGCTCTGAGAACCGCTCTCGCCGACATACCAGGCTTCCTTCCCTTTTGGAGCGGCGCTGAGACGGTGAAACGGTCTGGAAGACGAATTTTTCCACCGCAACGCGTCCTCCCAAGCCGTGGGACTAGAACATTCCCAGATACCGCTGAGAGCCATTTCGTCTAGAAGCGCGGAGATTTTCGAGGTATCGACCTCGCCACCTTTCTCTTCCTCGGCAAAGAAAAGACCATCCTCCACGGGGCCTGAGGATCGATTGCGCAGTACGATCACGCCGGTCGCGTCGGGGATTCCCCCGCCGGAGGCCCAGAAGTCCCTCCCTCGCGAATTCGCGTCCACGCCTCCCGACAGACCAAGGTCGTCATCGCATTCATCCTTTTCTTGGGGAATGCCCTCGGGCGAGCAGTGGAGGACAATCAGCTCGCCGGCCTTTACGTAGCATGGAGGAAAGGTATAGCTGGCTAATTTGACCGTGCTCGCCCACTGCAGCTGGATTCCGCCCAGGTTGCCTTCCTCCTGGACGAGTAGCTCGACATAGTCCCTATGGAAATTGCTCGCCGACGTATTCTTGCCGGGCTGAACCTCGTTGAGCCTGAGCCTGGCCGGAACAGGGTTATAGCCGACAAAATCAAAAAGAAACCTCGTGCTATTGCCCGCAGAGTCCTTGACCTCCCCGAAGAGGCTGCAAGCTTTTCCAGGCTCGGCTTCGGGGTCGAGCCCGACTCTTAGCAAAGGACCTTCGGCGCTCGGCGTGGCGGTGATGCCGGCAGGGGAGAAGGCGAAGCTAGCCATTACCGGAAGAATTTCTTCGTCGAAGAGGATCGAGTAATTATGGACATCCGTCTGGCCAGCATCCAGGACCGACGGAGGACGGATATCCCCGATGGGGAGGAACAACTCCGCGGGCCTGGGCGAACAAGCTAGAAGACCGAGACAAAGAACCAGCACCTTCCTCATCGGCTACAGGCCTCCCCACAGCCTGCAACGCGGCATTCCGCGTCGGTTGCTTCAATATTGCCTCGTAGCCTTTCCCGCGAGTAAGATACTTCCATGAATATCCTGATTGCCAACGATCATGGCGCTGTCGAGCTGAAAAAAAGAATCGTGCTATGGCTGTCCCAGAAAGGGCATATGGTCAAGAATCTCGGTGTCGACAGCGAGGAGAGAGTGGATTACCCGGATATAGCCAGCGACGCCGTGAAGGCTTTCAAGCGGGGGGGCTTCGATTTCGGCATACTCTTGTGCGGCACGGGAATAGGCATTTCCATAGCGGCCAACAGGCATCCTGGCATTCGCTGCGCCCTCGTCCACGACAGCTTTACGGCCCTCATGGCCAAGGAGCACAACAACGCCAACTTCATCGCCTTCGGCGGCAGGGTTCAGTACAGAGAGAGGCCCGAAGACCTGCTGGAAGTGTTCATGAACGCCAGCTTCCAGGGAGGCAGGCACGAGGAACGGGTAGAAAAAATCGACAAGCAATGAACGTCTATAGTTTTCGATGATCATGCGCGGCTTTCGGGATAATCATCCCCTGGATGCCGCAAAGTGCTCTAGGGTGTTATAGCCTAGCGAAGCCATGGCTTCGCGGCTCTCCACGAGGGAAGCGCCGTAAAGCGCGGCGCCGTAGAGCCCCGCCTTTTGGGAAAACCGGGCTAGTTCCACGCGACATTCTTTCCAGCCGTCTCGGTAGACGAGCTTGGGCAAGAGGGCCTGGACGCTGGCGCGCAGGTGGGGGGCTCCTTCTATGACGCCGCCGCCCAGGACCAAGGTGTCGGGGGCAAGGAGGGCCAATCCGGTAGCGGCGGCCCGCGCGAGCGCCGCCGCGGCGATGGAATCGACGAGCTCCGCCAAAGGGTCGCCGCCGGCGTAGGCGGCGTACACGTCGCGGGCGTTGAGCCGTTCCCCGGCGCGCGCGCGGGCCGCCAGCGCGGAGCCCTCAAAGCCCTTGCCGGCTCCCCTATAGCCCAGACTGCCCAACCTCGCATCCCTGCCCAAAGCCAGATCGACGGCGATCCTGCCTATCGAAGGCCCCGAAGCGTAGGTCTCGGCGCAGCCCGAGACCCCGCAGGCGCAGGGCCTGCCTTCGGGCTCTACGACGCAATGCCCGATCTCCACGGCCCGGTCGTCGCATCCGCCCAAAATCCGGCCGTCCTCCACGAAGCCGCCGCCTATACCCGTTCCCAATCCTATGAAGAGAAGCGCCGAGGAAACGCCAGCCCGGGCTCCCCACTCCGCGTAGGCCGCCAGGTTGGCGTCGTTCCTCACGACGCAGGGAGCTTCAGCCATCTTCGCGACGGCCTCTCCCAAGCCAGTTCCCTCCCATTCCGCGATATTCGCCGCCATGCCCACCACCACCCCGGACCTGTCCACGCCGCCGGGGGTACCCACCCCCACCGAGGAGAGGTGGCCAAGGCTCGATAGTTCATCCACCAGGTCGGCTATGCCTCGAAGCACCGCAGCCCTTCCTTTTCCCGCGGGAGTGCTTCGTACCGCCTCGATACGCCTAACCCCCGACCGATCCAGCAGGATTCCTTTCAGGCTCTGGCCGCCAATGTCTATCCCGGCGTAATACTTTTCCATTCGCGTATTTTCCGCTTCAATCCAGCGAGTATTTTTGCTTCGCCTTGACTATCTCCACCGAAGGGAAGCCCGCCGCCTGGAGCTTAGCCTTCATCGAATCGAGCGCCTTTGTCTCGCCGTGAACCAAAAGTATCTGTTTAAGATTTTTCGTGTCCGTCTCCGACAGCCACTCCAAGCTCTCCTTCCAATCGGCATGGGCCGAGAAAGCGTCGATGACTTTGACATCGGCGGCTACCTTATAAAAATCCCCGTGAATTCTCACTTCCTTCGCCCCATCCCTGATCCTTCGCCCGAGAGTGCCCTCGGCCATATAGCCTACGATAAGAATCGTGTTCTGCGGGCTGGAAATATTATGGATCAGGTGATGCTGAATCCGCCCCACCTCGCACATCCCGTCCGCCGAGATGACGATCATCGGCCCTTTGGCCACGTTCAGCGCCTTCGAGTCTTCGACGCTGCGGGAAAAATGAAGGCTGGCGAAACCGAAGGGATTTTCCGAGTGGGTGGTGAAGGCATCGTGAGTCTCTTTGTCGTAGCATTCGGGATGAATCCGGAAAATGCTCGTAGCGTCCACGGCCATGGGAGAGTCAACCCAGATAGGAACCTCGGGGATTCTTCCCTGGTCCAGGAGCAAATGAAGGTTGAAGACAAGTTCCTGAGTCCGCTCCACCGCGAAAGCGGGAATGATCACTTTCCCGCCCCTTCCGGCGGTGGATCTGACCGCTTCCGCCAACCTCTCTATGGCGTCGCTCGTGTTTTCGTGCAGTTTGTCGCCATAAGTGCTCTCCATCATCAGAAGATCCAGACCGTCCAAGTGTTCCGGGTCCCGGATTATCGGCTTGTTTTTCCGTCCCAAGTCCCCGGAAAAGCCTATCGTCCGCTTGGCGCCGTTTTTTGGCTTAAGCGTCATGCGAACCAGCGCGGAGCCTAGGATATGCCCCGCATCACTGAATTCCACGCTTACCCCTTCGGTTACCTCAATCGGCCTGTGGTAGTTGATCGTGACGAACTGCTCCATGGTTTTAACTACGTCAAGGTCATCGTACAAAGGTTTCCAGTCGAATTTCTCGTTCCGTTTTGCCGCCTGGCGGGAAAGGTAGTCCGCGTCCCTTGCCTGGATGTGCGCCGAATCCATCATGACGAGGTTGGCCAGATCCCTCGTGGCCGCAGTGGCGAAGATATTTCCCGAGAAACCCTTTTTGACCAGATAGGGCAAAAGGCCGCAGTGATCGAAGTGGGCGTGGGTCAGAACCACCGCGTCAAGCGATCCGGGGTCTATATCCTCAGGTAGCGCCCGGTTTTTCGCATCCGATTCCGCTCTTCTTCCCTGGAAGGCTCCGCAATCCACAAGAATCCTTTTCCCCTCGAATTCCACCAGGTGTTTCGAGCCCGTTACCTCGCCCGCGGCGCCCAGCGATCTTATATATGCGTCCATGTCATTAATATAACACCGATAGCGCCCATGTACTTGCGAAATTCGCCTATATCGGCATACTATCTTTCTCAGCATGGCCGATCGGAGAATCCTGAACGTCGAAAAGCTCGCCTCGGGCGGGGACGGGATCGCGTTTTCCAATGGTCAGGTCGTCTTTATTCCATTCAGCATACCCGGCGAGCGGCTTCTCTGCGAAATCACCGAAGAGAACAGGGATTTTCTCCGGGCCGAAATTCTTGAAAACCTTTCGCCTTCCCCCGACAGAGTAGAAGCCCCTTGCCCGCTTTTCGGGATTTGCGGCGGCTGCGAGCTCCAGCACATCGAGTACTCCCGACAGCTGGAACTGAAAGGACAGATATTCGCCGAGTCCCTGGCCCGGACGGCAAAACTGGGGGCCCAGGAGTTCAGCATTCGGGCATCGAATCCTTATTCCTATAGAAACAGGGTGGAACTCCACGTAACCAAGGATCATGGCTTCGGCTATATGAAACGCGGCTCGGCCGAAGCCCTGCGCGCCTCTGGCTGTCCGATAGCGGCCAAGCCTATTTCGGATTGGCTGAAAACGCAAAATAGAAAAGCAAAGCCCTCCAAGGAACTTCAGGCCAGGATCGGAGCTAAAGAGCGGTTCGTGGTTTTTGCCCAGTCAGGCCAGCCGGCCATCGAAGGGCTCGAGGCTAGAGCCGAGGCGCGGGTCGCGGGACGTTCCTATCGTTTCCCCTTAGGTCATTTTTTCCAGAGCAACCTCATGATGACCGAACTTCTGCTCCGCGAGGCTTTATCGGGGATTTCCGGCGCCCGGGCGCTGGACCTCTATGCCGGTGCCGGCCTTTTCGCGGCGGAGCTCGCGGAATCCTTCGGCGAAGTAACCTTGGTCGAAAGCGACAAGCTGTCTCTTGAAGCGGCCAGGGAAAACGTGAGCGCCGGCAAAGCCCGCTTCGTTCCCACCGAGGTCGAGGAATGGATAAGGTCCGAATCGGCCCGCTCCCGCCGCGGAGCTGCCGCGCCCATAGACTGGGTCGTCGCCGATCCGCCCCGAAGCGGGCTCTCCGTCTCGACCCGGGAATGGCTCAATAGCGCCGCGATAGGGGGCATGAGCTATATTTCATGCAACCATACCACCATGGCCAGGGACCTGGGCGATCTCTGCGCCTCAGGCTGGAAAATAGATTCCCTGAGCATGTTCGATTTCTATCCGCAAACAGGACATATCGAGGCTTTGGCGCGCCTGTCGCCGCCACGAACCTCTAAGACAGGAGGCTAATATGAAGCGAAGCGGACCCTTCAAAGGACGAACGATTTCGGTCGTCAACGACCTTTCCCTGGACGAGCAGCGGTATCTCTACCGCAAGTCCCGGGAACTAAAAGCCCTCGCCATGGGCGGCGGCGACTGCGGCGCCTTCAAGATTAACGATCCTGATTACCAGGTCTACCTTATTTTCATGGAAGACTCCACCAGGACCAGGGAATCCTTTCGCAACGCCGCGAAATTCCTTGGCTGCAGGACGAACGTCTTCGACGCCGCTTCCAGCTCTTTCAACAAGAACGAATCCATCACCGACGCGATCAAGATGCTGTACGGCTATTCAGCGGACTCCTGTTTCGTCATGCGCACCAAGCTGGAAGGAACCTGCCGCTGGCTCGAACAGGCCCTGGCCCGTTATGCCGAGCTTTCGGGAAAGCCTCGGCCCGGCTTTATAAACGGGGGCGACGGAAAGCACGAACATCCCACCCAGGAACTGCTGGACGAATTTTCCTTCCTCGAGCACACGCAGTGGAAGGAAGACCATATACACCTGGCGCTGACTGGCGATCTCTACCACGGACGCACCATCCACTCCAAGGCCGACGGCCTGCGGATATTCAAAAACGTGGAGGTCGACCTCATCGCGCCCGAGCTTTTGTCCATGCCCCCCTATTATGTGGAAAAAATGAAGGCCAACGGCTTCTCCGTGCGGCGGTACGAATCCTTGGACGAATACCTCTCCTCCGGCAAGGTAGCCCCGATCTGGTATTTCACAAGGCTCCAGCTGGAACGGATGGGCGAATCGGTCCTCGAGCGGGCGCCCAGCCTGAGACGAAGCGTTACCTTCCGAAAAGATATGCTTGGGCTCCTTCCCGAAGGCACCCGTTTCTACCATCCCCTTCCCAGGGACAGGATGCACCCCACGATCCCTTCATTCCTGGACGACCTGCCGCTCAACGGCTGGGATGCCCAGTCAGCCAACGGGTACTGGACCAGGATCGTTGAGATCGGCATGGTTTCGGGCCTTCTCGGCCAGGACTTTGAGGGCGCGTTTGCCATGGAGCCCGAGGTAATAGAAGATTTCATCCTCGAAGCCGCGGTTCAGGAGCATAAAAAGCCGGAATACAAGGTAGGCATCAAGCCCGTCGAGGAGGGTATCGTCATCGATCATATAGCCTCTGGACAGGCCGTGGAGAATATCTGGAGCAACATCGAGGCGGTGAGGAAAATTCTAAAGCTCAACGTGCGATCGAGCCAGGGGGTCTACCATTCTTTCAAGGGTCCTGAGGCGTACAAGGGGATAATCTCCTTACCCGACATAACGAGTTTCGGCGAAAAAGACCTCAAGAAGCTGGCCGCCATCGCTCCCGGCTGCACGCTCAACCTCATCCGAGGCTCCAAAGTTGCCAAGAAATTCAGGCTTTCCATGCCCCCCAGGATCTACGGCTTCGACGAAATTTCCTGCAAGAACGAAAACTGCGTCTCCAATCCCAGGCACAACGAAGGAGTACCCACCGAATTCCTCAGGAAATCCGGCTCCACCTTCGTGTGCCGCTACTGCGAGAAGGAACATACCTTCAGGGAAATCTGGGATATTTAAAAGGAATGTCAGGGGCTAAGTAAAGGCGCGGGAGCTAAAGCCCCGCGCCTTTTTTTATCACCGACGCGAGCGCCGGTATTCGTGCATGAGAATCGCCGCCGCCACTGAAACGTTGAGCGAGTCCACGTGGCCTCGCATGGGTATCGAAACTAGGCTGTCCACCCTTTCGGCGAGCAGGCGGGAGAGACCCTCCCCCTCGTTGCCCATGACAAGGCAGCAGCGTTCGGCGAACTCGCATTCCTCGACCGCCTCCCCCCCCATCTCGGCTCCGTAGGTCCAAAAACCGGCATTCTTGATTTTCTCCAGTGCGTCGGCGAGGTTCTGCACCGTGACCAGGGGCACCCAGGCCGAAGCGCCGGCGCTGGCCCTGGCCACTGCGTCGCTCATGGGGGAGGCCCTCCTGGCCGGAACGACGACGAAAATGGCCCCGAAGGCGTCGGCGGAGCGCAGGATGGCGCCCAGGTTCTGGGGGTCTTCGATGTGGTCGAGTAGGAGGGCCAGGCATGCCGCCGGCGCCGAAGCCAGCAACTCGTCCAGGCTCGCCTTCGGTCCGGTTCCCGCGTCGGAGCGACGAAGCAGTATTCCTTTATTGTCCGGATCGATGGAATCCAGCGCTTCCTGGCTCGAAGTATGTAAAGGCACTCTGTTCTTGGCGGCTAGCTCGAGAATGTCTCGAACCCGCGGGCCCTTGCGCTTGGCGTCCGAGCCTTCGGCCACGAGAAGGCTCAAGCCGTCGGCGCCCTTGCGCAGCTGTTCGAGAATTCCGTGCAGACCTGAGATGTAGTTCATCGGTTCAAGGCATCACGGTAAATTCTTGGACCAGCTGGACAGCGCTCTCGACATGCTTGACGCCGGAGACGTCGTGGGCCGCGTTGAGGGCCGAGTCGATGGAAGACTGGGCATTCGCCACGCCGTGCAATACCACAGATCCCCGTTCGACGGTAGCTTCGAGGAAATGCACCGGGATTTTTCTGGCATAGATGATTTCCGTAACCACGTTCTGTGCCAGCACGAGATCGGCTATTTTCTGCACCCCGGCTTCTTCCCTCTCCTTGCCGATATAGGCCTTTCGCAGGGAGTCGATCGCCACGGCTGCATGGGCCGGATCGGTGCTGCCCGTATTGAAGGTGATGTCGTACTCTCTGGCGTCCGTCCAGTTAGTGGAAAAGAAGTACTTGTGAAAACCTCCTCTGTCGTGATCGCTCTCCTCGAGTATCTGCAAAGCTCTCTTGTTGTCGCAGTTATAGAGCTTTTTCGCCCGTTCCACCCGTACCGCCATCGGCGCCGTTATCTTGACCGATACGGCATGGGGGACGCCCCTCAGGATCGCGTAGGCTCCTCTTCCCATGATCACGCAGTCGTTTTCCTGCGCCGCGTCGAGTATCGCCGTCTTCAGATAATGGAGGTAATTATCCCGCTGTTGGGACAGGGAAGCCCAAAAACCAGGATTCTTTTCGTCGTATTTCTCCCGTTTCTCGGCGCTTATGCCGATGGAGCTGAGCTTCTCTTCAAGATATTCTTTGTCGATCAGCCTGTACCCGGAGATCTTCGCCAACTCCAGGGCAGTCTCTTCGCCGAGGGATGCCAATTCGCGCGCTATAGTGATTATCGCCATATTTCCCTCCTTACCTATTTCCTACTTTATAGTTATCCGGTGGCAAAGTCAAATTTTTTC
>CAYVOD010000061.1:0-10237 GCA_964453055.1 uncultured Treponema sp.
GCCGGGGAAGTAGAAGATCCTGTTTTTCAAGGTGTCGGGAAGATATTGCTGGGCCGTCCAATGGTCCTTGTACGCATGGGGATACCTGTAACCCTCGCCATGGCCGAAACCCTGGGAGTCCCTGTTGGCGTCCTTGAGGTGATTGGGAACCTCGGCCGCCTCTTCCTCCACCGCTTTCTTGGCGTCGAAATATCCCATGAGAGAGTTCGACTTGGGGCAGGTGGCAAGGTAAAGCGCGGCCAGGCTGAGATGGTATTGACCTTCGGGGAGGCCGATGCGGTCAAAGGACTGTGCACAAGAGTGTACTACTTGAATCGCGGATGGATCGGCTAAGCCCACATCTTCTGCGGCGGAGATAAGCATCCGGCGGAAAATGAAGGAGGGGTCCTCTCCCGCATAGACCATGCGGGCCAGCCAGTAAAGGGCCGCGTCGGGATCCGAGCCCCTGAGGCTCTTTATGAAGGCGCTGATAGTGTCGTAGTGGTAATCCCCGTCCTTGTCGTAGAGCACTACCCGGCGCTGTATGCTTTCCTCGGCCGTTCCCATGTCGACATAGACGCGGGTGCCGGGCTCAGGCGGCCAGGCATCAACCGAGGTTTCCACAGCCAGCTCGAGTGCGTTCAAGAGGCTTCGGGCGTCCCCGTCGGCGCTGCGAATCAGGTGTTCCAGGGCTCCTTGTTCGAAATCCACATCGTAGGCCCCGTAGCCGCGTTCAGTATCCGAGAGCGCGAAGCGAGCCACCGCCTTGAGGTCCGCTTCCTCCAGCGGCTTGAGGAGGAATACCCTGGATCTGGACACCAGCGCCCGGTTCACCTCGAAAAAGGGATTCTCGGTAGTCGCTCCGATCAGCACCACCGTGCCGTTTTCCACCCAGGGCAGGAGGGCGTCCTGCTGGCTCTTATTCCATCGGTGGACTTCGTCTACGAAGAGAATGGTCTTGAGGGAGTAGAGTTCGTAGTGGTGCCGGGCCTTGTCGATTGCCTCGCGCAGCTCGCCGACCCCCGAAAGCACGGCGTTGAGGGCGATGAATGCGCTCCTGGTGCTGTTGGCGATGATCCGCGCCAGGGTAGTCTTGCCCGTGCCCGGAGGGCCCGAGAGAATAATCGAGGATAGCTGGTCTTTCTGGATCGCCCGGCGCAAAAGCCGTCCCGGGCCGACAATATGTTCCTGGCCTATGAACTCGTCCAGGCTGCGGGGCCGAAGCCGCGAGGCGAGGGGTTCGCGAGATCCGGCCAAACCTTTCGAGGAGCCAGAGGCGTCCCTGCCAGAAGGCGCCGCGAAGAGAGGGTTCGATTTCTCCTTGGCCATCTTACTCGGCCGACCAGCCCGACCAGCTGCCGGATGAATATTTATTGGAGTACAGGGCGTAGCTTGTGCTGGTGCCCTGGGACGCCAGGCCTATCAGGATTTCGTTCCCCGTGGAAGCGCTGTGCACGGTCAATACTGACTTGCCGTAGATGGTCGTCGTGTAAGCGCTGGCCGGGGTTCCGAAGGCCGTGGCCGAATCGTCCCCGTCGATGGCGGTCGAGCTGCCGGTGTTGAATTCGTAATACCCCGTGCTCCCGTGGGCGACGAGAAGCCTGTACACTCCGGCGCCGGGGGTGGTTTCGACCTCGGCGACCATGCCCAGGGCCTGCTTGGCTTTGACCGTTTTGGCGGCGCTCCAGGAGCCGTTCCAGGTGTATAGATACCCGTCCTTGGTACTCAGGTGGATATTCCCGGCATTGTCCGCGGCGATGCCGCCAAAGCTCTTGTCGCCGGCAGGGGTCGCGTCCGTCCAGGAGGGGTCAGTTTCAGCGGTCGCTGTATAGACCTTCGAGGAAATCGGCGCGAGGTAGTTGGTTCCGTCCCAGGCTACGCCGAGCAGGGGCGAAGCGAGATTTGCCAATGTCGTCGACGCGAAAGCGGCAATTCCATTGGAATAGTGGAGGCCGTACTTGATCGAATCGCCCGTTCCGGCGTGGGCCAGGGCGAAAAGCTTGCCGTTGGCGAAATAAAGTTCGTCCAGGCTCAGGCCGGCTAGGCTGCCAAGGGGAATGGCGGTCCAGGTCGCTCCGGCCGCCGTTCCCTTATAAACCGCCAAAGCGCTATTTTCCTCCACCGCGGCGTAGACGGCGAATCCTGCGGGATCCGACGCGAGGCTATAGGAGTAGTAATCGCTGTTTCCATCGACCGGAAGCACCTTCCAATCGCCGGAGGCTATTGGCCTGTACCAGATCTTCGCCATAACCGCGTAATAATTGGTCCCGTCGTCTCCCAGGGCTTTGACCGTCGCGTTCTTGAAAATCTCGGTGCCCACCTGGCGCACCTCGGTCTGGATATCGTCGAACACGTGGAATGTATTGTCGCAGGACCATAAGGCAGCGCTCGACGCGAAGACCGCGAGGGCCGCCGCGACGAGGATCAGGCTTTTTCGCTTCCGTAGTTTCATGTTTCTAGCTCCTAGAAATGATACAGGGCGCCAAGGGATAGTTCGAGGAAGTTGCCGTACCTGGTATAGGCCGCTTCGGTGCCGAAATGGATTTCAGGAATGAGCCACCAATAGACTTGGCCGCCAAGACTCCACGCGTCGGTAATCTGCAAGTAGGCGCCGCCTCCTGCCTTTGCGAATGGGCTGATGACCCCGTTGCCCGAGAGCCGCATGATGACGAAGCCCAGGTCGCCGCCCACCGAGGCTTCGATCGATCCTTTGCCGAACCAATACCCGGTCCTGAAGCTCAAGGGAGCCATAAAGAGGTTCCTGCCGCCGATAGTGCCGTTATAGGCTCCGCTAAGGGCTCCGCCTATGGTGAAACTGTCCCCGAGAAAGTATTGATACCCTATGTTGAGCGACGCTCCGATGCCCAGGGGATTCGGATCCCCCGGGGTGGGGGAGGCGGGGACGATGAAGAGGGGTACTCCAGCGCCGATGTTGATCGAGAGGAGTTGGCTGCCCTTCCGGTGGAGGCCCCCGAAAAGAGGATTCTCCTGGATATCCTGGGCGGCCAGGGGCAGTACTGAAACGAGGGCGATAAGCGCAAAGACGGCTAGACTCTTCTTCATCCTTCCTCCAGAAGCTGTTCCGCGAATCATGATAGCACGGCGAGCGGTTCTTCTCTACGGGGAAACGCGAAAAGGCCGCCCCCGCGCGGTATCGGCTCGCCTGGCTTTCTTTAGCCCCACGGCTCTCCTTGCTCAATTCAACCCCCGCTCGCCGCGCCAGGCGCATCTTCAGCTGCCCGGCTCGCCTGGCGTCTTATTAGGTCCCCGGGAGCCCCTGATCCTGGCCGCCCTATGAAGGAGCTTCCAGGCGGCGCAGCCCCAGGCGGCGCTCGGCGAGTCTACCTCCAGCAGCAGAACCTGTAGGTTCGAAAAGGAAAAAGCTTCGACGGGCCCCGGGGTAACATCATTTCCCATAAAAAAGCCTAGCCCCGGGCAAATCGGCGGATCGACATACTCCTTCAGCCCAGCTTGAGCGCCTAGGAGCATAGCTTTTTTTACCGGCCCGCCGGGCAGATCCTCCAAAGGGACCAGATAGGAGCCTTTCCCGACGCGGCGGATCGAGCCAAAGCGCAGCCGTTCGGGGAGCCCTGAAAAAAGGCCCTGGGCTTCATTTTTGAAGCGCCTGACGAGTTCCTTCCTCGATGCCGGCGCCCCGGTCTCGAAAAATCCGATATATATTCCATCGGGCATGGCTAGGCCCTCCGGCGGGCCGAGTATCGCCGGAGACCTTCTTTTGATAGCGGCCACTTGGGCGAGGATGTTCCCCCCGGGAACGAGGGCCATGGCGAAAAACCTCATTCTTCTCCTTGCTTTCACTGTAGAACGATGGAGGATTTCATGGTACTATTCAACTTGAGTATCAGTAAAGGTGGACGAATATGGAACCTAAGGTAGAGGCACTGACCAACTTCTTGAAAACCACGATTTCCGCCTGGAACCACGTCGAGTGCATCACCGTAGACCCGCGGTCGGAAATCTTCGCCTACGACCCCTATTTCGCCCTGGTCATCGACGTATACTGCAACGGCAAGGTGCCGCCCGCCGGCAAGAGAAGGGATGCCTTCGGCGACCCAGGAGATTTCGAGACGGCGGCTGGAAGGACGAAGGACAGGTTTTTCCTTCAAGAAATGCCCATACGCATCGAATATAAAAACATCGCCCTGATGAATACCCTTATTGGCAATCCAACCCGCCACCTGAAACTCCTCAAGAATTCGGGCACCTATCCCTTCTATCGACTTAAAAACAACAAGGTCATCTATGATGCCACGGGCTGGGTGACCGGCGTTCGCAAAACCCTGGACGATTTTCCCGACGCCGCCTGGGAAGCCCTGAGGGATAATTTTTCAGCGAAAATGGAACATTATCTCTCGGACATGGGCGCAGCTTCCTTCTCCGGCGACAAGTTTTTCCTCCTTCTATCCGAGTCAGGTTTTCTTCGCTTCGCCGCCGCCAGCGTATTCATGGTGAATCGCCAGTTTGAGCCTTCCCACAGGGATTACGAAGCCCACCTCAAGAAGCTCCCTTCCGTCCCAGAGGGTTTTTGGGCGATCTGGGACGCTCTCCTTCAGAAGGAAAGGGAAATCCCTCCCACCAAACGCTTCGAATTCGCCCGAGTTCTCGCGCAATCGGTGCTCTCCCTCGGCTAGGCAAGAACCGCTTCTATGATCATTACGAACTTTCGCAGGAACAAGGCGCTCCGCGCGAGCTTCTTGTTTTTACCGCTAGCGCTCTTCCTCTCCCTCTATTCCTGCGGCCCCAAGACCGTTACGGCTTTTTCCTGGACCTCCCCGGAAGGCAAGCCGCTCGAATTCACCCAAGCGAAAGGATTTCCGGAAGGCCAGGAAAATCGCTTCGGACCCGGCAGAGAACGCAACAGCTTCAGGCTAGCGAAGCCCCTGACCGCGCCCGGCGGCTACATGCTGGCGGCGGAGATAAACGCCTCGATAGATGGCATCGTGCTGGGATTCTCGCTTGGCGCGGACCTGAACAAACTTGGCGAAGAAGTGCGTTTCCTCGCGTCCAAGGGCAAGACTCGTTTTTATCTCAGCCTTCCCGACGGGAGGAGCCTCGGAGCGCTGAGCCTGAGCATCGGCGCAGGCTCCCTGGAGAAGGGCGGAGATTTCGAGGAAATGGCCCGCCTCGATAGCCTGGCGATACTGCCCGCTTTCGTGGGTTTTGAGAAAGTAAAGGACGGGTATAGGGTTTCCGACGGAATTTCGGTTAAAAAACCAGAGTCCGGCCCCAGCAGCATCGGCATCAAGAAACCACTGGCGAACTTCGGGACCGGAAGCGGCCCTGTACTCGTGCTGCGCTATCGGGAAAGGGCGGAGCTTGACATAGTCATCGAGGCCGGGACCAAGATCCTCGCCCGGTGCATGAGCTCTAAAAGGGAAGTCCGCATCCCTCTTTCAGCCCTCGGGAATCCAGAGTCGCTCCCCAGTATTCAGATAACCGCACCCGAGGCCGTCGCCCTCGAATCGGCCTTCATCGAATCGGCTTCCGCCGACCAGGCCGCTCTCGCCGATACGGGAACTCTCCTCTTCGGCGAAGGCCCAGGCCAGGGCGAGGAGTTCCTCTGGTATCGCTGGGACCTTCTTCCTTCAGTGATTCTCTTCGATTTCAAGGACTACGCCATACAAGACGCATATTTAAAACGCCTGGCTTTTTTCGTTGAAAAAAAGGGATTTGTCGGCAGACTCGCCCCCGACCAGGAGATCGCACCCCTGCACGGATGGAATGCCCATGATTACAAGGCCGAGGATTTGGCTAGATTCTTTGCCCTGGCGGAAAAACAACGCTTCCCCCTCAATCAGGAAGAGTTGCGGCTTCGCGACTTTCTTTTGGAGCGGGGGGTGATCCACGAACGAGCCGGGGGATACGGCTTCTCCGAGAATGCCGCGATCATCTCCATAAGTAGGGAATCCGCTGATTATCTAAGAAGGACCTTCCTCACCCATGAAGCATCCCACGCGCTGTTTTTCGCCGATTCCCGATACCGCGCCTTCTGCATCGAGCTTTGGAACGGCATGGGCGAGGAAGAGAAGTGGTTCTGGAAGCTTTATTTCGGCTGGATGAACTACAACACCGCCAGTTCCTATCTCATGGCCAACGAGGTCCAGGCCTATCTGGTCCAACAGGCGCCCGGAAGGGCCGGTGAATATTTTACCGAAACCCTCGTAGGAAGGCTCCTGGAAAACCATCCAGAGCTGGAAGAGAAGATTGCCCAGTACATGGAGGACTATTCGGGGAGTTTTGAACAGAGGGCAGGAGTCCTGGATACCTGGCTGCGTTCCAATTATGGCTTTAAGGCAGGAAGCATTTATTTTTTACGCTAGTATCCGAAGGATAAGATCCGGATCATCCAGATACGAAGAATCGAGATCGTCTGAATCCCGGACGGAAGCCGGGATACTCCTTGGATCTTAGACTAAATCGAAGTATTCGAATACTTTTCTATACAGTTCAAAGTATTCTGAACGAGCAAATTGATCTATTTTTTCCTCGGGAAGGGATTCGAGGAGCCTATCCAAATAGCCGAGTAGTTTTTTCATGTCCTGAAACAAGGTTTCGGGCATTGCCGAAGCCTTGGCTTCCTGGGTTGTCTTGGCTTCACCAGGGCCGGAGGCCTGGCTCAAGCCTGGCGCAGAAGCTGTCTGGGTGACCGCTTCGTCATAGCTGTTCTTTAAGTCGCTGAGCTCCGTCTTTATTGAGCGAAGCTCGGAGGCGATTCGTGACAGAAGGGCGGGGTCTTCGAATTCGCGCCTGGTTTTTTCCTGGTTTTCCTTTTTGACCGAGGGCGGCTCGCAAGGGATTTCCTCGATCATTGCTTCTTGAGCCTGAGATTCGCCTACATCTTCAGGGGAGAGGAAATCGCCCTCCTCCTCGCTCTGAAGACTCCCTCCGCGTTCCAGGAAACGGCCGTCCTGCTGGTCAAGGGCAGAAAGCATGCCCTCCAGGTCTTCGGGGCTGACAAAGGCTCCCTCGTCAGCGAGGGTTCCCGGCTTTTCCCAAGCTGGGTCGATGTAGTCTTCTTTTTGTTGTCCCACTATGGATTCTCCCGTCCTCCGCTCCATTATACCAGTCGACGAATGCTTTACAAGAGTTCCGATATCCCTAAAGGATAAGAAGGCTTTTTCCGTAAATGTAGACAATGGATTCCTCATCAAGGCGGCGTATCCCGCGGGCGCTTGCTGACTCGCTTTCGAACGCTCTCTGCGCTTCGATAATAGCCTACTGCGTTCTTTCCCTCATCGCTGGGCAGGCGGGCTTCTTGGCATTTCGTGAGGCAAAAGCCGATATCGCCAGGATGGAACTCCAGCTCGAAGCTTTTTCACTGGAAAACGCCTCCCTATCTGAAAGCAGGAATGCCTTGGTTTCGGACAGGGACAGAATAGCCCGGGAAGCCCGCTCCATCGGCTATATCAGGACCGATGAAAAAATTGTCCAGCTCAGTAATATCGATAACGCCCTTGCTAAGCCCAAGGCTGAGAGGCTCGAGCCGATTCGCTCGGGAAGATCCAGCGGCCTGCCTGACGGCATCATAAAACTACTCGCTATCTTGACCGGAGCCTCGGTGCTTATGGCTTCGCTGGTTATGGGGTATTCCCCGAGGAAAAAACAGAAGATCTCAAGCCCTAGCTCAAAGATTTCTTGCCCCGAAACCGGACAGGCCTGAGGTTCAAGGCAGATCGATTGTCAGATTCGTATCCAGATTGAGCGAGTTCTGGGCGCCCCCCGACTCGGTTCCTGTACCCGGGACAGGGAGGGTGTCGACGCCCAGCAGCTTCTGGAGGAGCGTCGCAGTTTCCTGGCTCTTGTCCTTATGAATATCGCAGCTGCCCAGGGGCTGGCTTCCGTCCAGATAAAGCAGGCTCACCGTACCCTCGTCGCAATACTCGGTTGGCAGCAACCCGGATATGGAGCAGACCGTAACCCTGGAGAGCCCGCTTTGAGGGTGGGGGAAATCCTTGAAATCCAAGCCTTTATGGATATCCCTCATGTAATCGGCCCAGATGGGCGCCGCGATAGTCGCCCCCGTCTGCTCCACTCCCAGGGAGTTGCTCCCCCTGTCAAAACCGAACCAAATGGCTGCGGTGTAGTAGGGACTGGCTCCGACGGTCCAGGCGTCCGCCCAGTTATGGGTCGTTCCGGTCTTTCCGGCCAGGGGAATGACGTAGCTATTTCCTTTTGATCCCGTCTGCCTCATCTTGCTTCCCGAAGCCGTGGATCCGGCGAGGGTGCCCGAGGCTACGACCCGCTGGAGCATGTCGATCATGACGGCTGCGTTCTGGGGGCTGACCACCTGGATTGAGGAGCCCATTTTCCTCAAATTTTCCCGGAGCTCCTTTTCCGGTTCGAGGATTATGGTCCCGTTTCTGTCTTCCACGTAGCGGATCGCTATAGGTTCCACTGCCTTGCCGCCATTGGCGAAAACGGCGTAGGCCCTGGCCATCTGTATAGGTTTGACACCCACAACGCCTAGGGCGAGAGGATAGACTCGGGGGAAAGTTTTCTGAATTTCCGCGGGGTCGTCGATGCCCAAAAGGGCGGCAGCCCTCTTTATAGCCGCGTCAAATCCCACTGTTTGGAGAACCTTGACCGAGGGGACGTTCATGGAACGGGCAAGCGCCTGCCAGGCGAGGACGGTTCCCGCCCATTCGCCTCTGAAATTGAGGGGAATGTAAGGGGTGCCGTCCTCGTTGTAGAAGATCGTAGGCGAGTCGTAGATGAAGCTGCCTTCAGTAAGCTTGCCTGAATCGATAGCGGCGGAATAGTAGAGTGGCTTGAAGGTCGATCCTGGCTGGAGTTTTGCCTGGGTGGCCCTGTTCCACTGATTTGCCATGCTGTATTCCGATCCGCCAATGAGGGTGGTTATATACCCAGTCTCGTTGTCGATCGTAACGAAGGCGCCCTCGACGGTGGTTTTTTCCAGGTTGGTCTTCAGCTTGGCGTTGCCGGCTCCGGCGAGGCTTTTGAGCTCGGTGAGGCCGAAGCTGAGGGAAAATGCCTCCAGGAGCGGATTGATGCGGGAGGTATAGTAATCGTAAGCCTGGTATTCGTTCCGGGAATCCGAAACGAAGAGGGGTTTCAAGTCGAAGGCAAGGCCTAGCAGCTCTACGATGGGTGTATAGACACCCTCCGCGGACGAGAGGCGGAGCGCTGATGCTTTCTTATAAGATTTATTGGCTTGCTCAAGCCCTCGTTTCATATAGGCTTCTGCGATGGCCTGTTGATCCAGGTCGAGAGTGGTGTAGACGGACAGCCCGTCGGAGTAAATGTCGAAAGAGCCGTAAAGCAAGTCTTCAAGTTGGGATAGCACATAGGAACTGAACCACGGCGCTTTATCATCCCGCATGAAATAAGCCGCGGACGATACCCTGGTGTAATCGAAGTTGTCCCAGTAGGTATTGAACGAGGCGTCCGCCGCCGCTTTACTGACATAGCCTTTTTTCACCATTTCATCGAGGATATAGCGGGAGCGGGTTTGTGCCACCTGAGGATTTCTGAAGGGATTGTACTTTGTCGGGCTAGACAGCTGTATGGCGAGGAGCGCCGATTCAGCCGGGCTGCATTCAGAGGCTGGGTGCCCGAAGAAGTACTGGCTGGCAGCCTCTACGCCATAGACTCCCGCGGCGCCCATAACCATTTTATTGAGATACATCTCGAGTATCTCGTCCTTGGTGAAGCGCCGCTCTATCTGCAGAGCCCACCAGAGCTCAATGAGCTTGCGCCGTATGGATATGTCACGCCGGTCTGCGTAGAGGGTACCCGCCAGCTGTTGGGTTATCGTGGAACCTCCGCCAAGATTCTGGTTTGTGATTTGGCCTAGCACCGCCCGCGTCAGTCCCTTCACGGTGAAGCCTCTGTGGCGGTAGAAGGACTGGTCTTCCCTGGTGATAAAAGCTCCGATGAGGTGGGAAGGGAGGGTCTGAATAGTCACGGGGTTCCGTTTTTCGGCGGAGAAAAACTCGGTGATAAGCCGGCCTTTGATATCGTAGAGTTTTGTCGGCAAGGCCGACTGAAACTCGGTGAAATTTTCTGTACGTATGGTGTTAAGGGTGCCACCGAGCCCCAGCCCAAAACCCGCGCCTAACAAAAGGATGAAGGCGGGGGCTAGAGCGCAGAGGAGGGGGAGGCTTTTGCGAATTCTTCCTGCCATTCACTTAAGGGTATACGAGTGGGGTTTGTTGGTCAATTCAGAGTGCGACCGAGATTGTTGGTGATGTGAGAAAGCTGAACAGCCACTAGTATG
>CAYVOD010000062.1:0-10142 GCA_964453055.1 uncultured Treponema sp.
TCGGGATTGGTATCGTCGAAACGGAGATTGCATCGGCCTGAGAAGCTTTCGGCGACGCCGAAATCCACGTAAATGGCCTTGGCGTGACCGATGTGAAGCCAGCCGTTGGGTTCGGGAGGAAATCGGGTGCGGACTTCTCCGGTCCTTCCCTCGGCAATGTCCTTGGCTACGGCTTCGCGGATGAAATCGAGATAGGCCGCGGTCTTCTCTGTCGACTCGCTCATGGATGGCTCCTTGCCGCGCTTCAGGGGCGCGGTGAGGCTACTATGCCCACAAAGACTCGCCTGGTCAATACCGCCGGGTTTCGGAAACCTGACACTGCGGGCGCGGCCGCCGCGCTTCCTCCTCAAGAGCTGAAGAGATTGTTGCTCGCGAAGAATGGATCGCTTGTAGCGTTGAGGCCCAACCTTCTCAAGCCGCCCTCATCCCCAGGGGAGGGAATATGGGTCAGGTGAAGCTCGCAGCCGGCCAGGGATTTAAGGGCTTCCATGCCTGCCTGGGCGGAGGGATTCATGGCCGCGCCGACCGATAGCGCTATCAGGGTTTCGTCGAGGCTCAGGGAAAGGGATTTTCTGCCCAACACTTCCCTCTTCATGCCCGCTATGCTGGCGGTGACTATCGGAGGGAGGAGATGGATTTTTTTCGGTATGCCCGCCAGTTTCTTGGCCGCGTTCAGAACAACGGCGCTAGCCGCGTGGAGGACGGGCGAATTCTTTCCTGTTATGATCGTGCCGTCGGGCAGTTCCAGGGCGGCTCCCACGCAGATGCCCTCGTTGCCCTTCCCCTCCCTCAGCGCTTTTTCCGCGGCTGCCCTGGCGGGCAGCACCACGGCCCTGTCCTCGGGCTTGATCTCGAGTTCGTCCATTATGGCCTGGATGCGATGAATCGCCGGCTTTTCGCTCAAGCCAAGGGCGTACTCGCAGGAATGCCTGAAATATCGCCTCAAAATCTCCTGGCATGCGGCCCGCCTGACCTCGGCGTCGTTGATGATGCCAGACGCTATCCTGTTCACCCCCATCTCGGTAGGAGAGAGATAGCCCACTTCGCCGCCCGATATCTTGTCGAGTATCCTCCGCAGGACTGGGAAGACTTCCACGTCCCTATTGTAGTTGATAGCTGTCTCGCCCCTGGCTTCAAGGTGGAAGGGGTCGACGCAATTGAAATCCCCGAGATCCACAGTGGCCGCTTCGTACGCGATATTGACCGGATGCTTGAGCGGCAGGTTCCATACTGGAAAGGTTTCGAATTTGGCGTAATCGGCCTTCCTGCCGGCGCAATGATCGGCGTAGACCAAGGAAAGCGCCGTCGCGAGCTTCCCCGAACCGGGGCCGGGGCCCGTGACCACGACTATGGGTTTTGACGTGGGGATATATTCGTTGGCCCCGTAGCCTTCAGGGCTGACGATCCGTTCCACGTCCGATGGATAGCCCTTGGTGGGCCTATGGCGGTACACCTTGACACCCCGGCGCTCCAGTAGAGTCCCGAACTGGTTAGCCGCGCTCTGATCCTCGTACCGCGTGATGACCACCCCGGCCACCGAGACCCCCCAGTCGCCCAGTTGGTCGAATATCTGCAGCGCGCTGGCGTCGTATGTTATGCCGAAGTCGCCCCTGATTCGCTTCCGCTCGATATCGCCCGCGTAGATGCAGAGGATGACCTCCGCCTTGTCCTTGAGCATGGCCAGCAGCCGTATTTTGACGTTGGGGTCGTATCCGGGGAGAACCCTGGCCGCGTGCCAGTCCCAGAGAAGCTTGCCCCCGAATTCCAGATACAGCTTATCGGTCTTCTCAGCCCTTTCCCGTATGAGGGCGGACTGCTCCGCTAGGTATTTTTCGTTGTCGAAAGCGATTCGCCGCACCGTCTTACTCCTCGCTCTTTTTCAAGTGAAGGATTGCCGCCTTGATCCTCTCCCCCGTCTCGGCGGCGCCGAGAAGCCGCATGGATTCGAAGAGCGGGGGACTCACTCTCGATCCGGTCACCGCGACCCTTAGCGGCATCAGCAGGTCGCCCAGCTTGGCGGGTATCAGGCCGGCCCTCGTCCTGAAGGCCTCCTCGGCCTCCTCCAGGCGGTCCAAGTCTACGCTCAGCAAAAGGGCTAGATCTTCCTCGAGCATATGGATCGCCGCCGCCTTATCCAACTTCTTGGGTATGAACTCCGTCGCCTCGGGCAGTTCCGGCCTGCGGTATAAATAGGCCATGACAGCGACCGCCTCGGTGAGAAATTTCATCCTTTCCTTCACCAGGGGCATAGCCTTGAGGTCAAGGGCGTCCGCGACGGCGTCTTCCTCGGCTCGCAGCCCGGCTTCCACCAGATAGGACTTGACCATGGCCGCGAGCTCCTGGTCCGACTTAAGCCGTATGTATTGCCCATTGAACCACTCGAGCTTCTGGTAGTCGAAAACCGCCGGCGCCTTGTTGAGCTTTTCGATCTTGAACAGGCTTTCCATTTCGCCGAGGCTGTATATGTCCCTGCCCTCCTGGAAGGAGCAACCGAGGTGGGCGATATAGTTGATCAATGCCTCGGGCAGGTATCCGGCCTTTCTGAACTCGTTGACCGCCGTGGCGCCGTGACGTTTGGAGAGCTTGTGCCCGTCCTGCCCCAGGACCATAGGCAGATGGCAGAGCTCGGGCTGCTCCCAGCCGAAGGCGTCGTACATTATCTTGTGCAGGGGGGCCGAAGGTATCCACTCCTGGGCGCGCATGACGTGGGTAATCCCCATGAGATGGTCGTCCACCACGTTCGCCAGGTGGTAGGTGGGGAAGCCGTCTGATTTTATGAGAACCGGGTCTGGGCTGATGTCCGAGTTTTTCCACTCGATCCGGCCAAGGAGCCTGTCGTGGAATACGGTAGTCCCGTCCAGGGGGATCTTTAGCCGGATGACCCGGCTTTTCCCGGCCGCCAGATTGCCCTCCACCTCGTCGGCGCTCAAGGACCGGCAACGCCGGTCGTAGCCGAAGGATTCGGCCTTGGCCTTGGACTGCTCCTCCCTAAGGCTTTCCAGCCGCTCGGCGTCGCAGAAGCAGTAGTATGCCCTGTCCATCGCCACCAACTGCTCAGCGTAGTCCCGATACAAGCCGAAGCGCTCGGACTGGACATAGGGTCCAGCCGGCCCGCCCAGGTCCGGCCCCTCGTCCCAGTAGAAGCCGAGCCATCGGAAGGTATCGTAGAGGTTTTTCACGTATTCCTCCGAGTACCTCGTACGGTCCGTATCCTCGAGCCTGAGTATGAACTTTCCGCCGGTGGAGCGAGCGAAAAGGTAGTTGATGAGGGCTGTCCTCACCCCTCCGATATGCTGGTTTCCCGTCGGCGAGGGAGCGTATCGTACTCTCGTGCTCATGGGTATTCTCCTTGCGCTAGATTGCGAAAAAAAGGAATCGGGACGACGGGCGAGTATATCTCCCGTCCGGCGAAGGGGTCAAGGCGAATGGGATTTTCTATGCCTGGAACCCACGCATGACGCGCAGCGCTGCCCATACCGATCCGAGCGGAAGGAGCCCGAGCAGGCAGAGGAAAAGTCGTCCAAGAAGGCGAAAAGGCTTGGGTTTCTCGATTTTGAATAAAACGCCGAGGATCTCGCAGAAAAACGAAGCCAAGAGTAGAAAAAACAGAAAGATCGACGCCCCGCCGAGGCAGAAGGATATCGATAGCCGTATTCCCTGCGGCGCGTCGATTATGGCTGCAGCAACCAAGCCGATGACGCAGAGCGCGATGACGGTGATCGAGGCGATCGCGAGACCGTGCAGAATGGCTTTAGCCTTGTCCCACCCTGCGGGCTGCTTAGCGGATTTGCCGGTTTCTGCTTGATCCATATCCATGATAGTGTATCCTATCATTTGGAAGCGCTAAATCAAGGAGTCTGGAATGGAGTACTTTTTCAATTTCAACAAACTAGGCTACTTGAAGGCGAAAAAACCTCAAAACTGCATTCTCTGCGCCATCGCCGAAGGCTCGGATGAGGTGGACAGGCTTATAGTATACGAAAATGAACATGTTATAGTGTCGCTCAACCTCTACCCCTATAATCCCGGACATCTCTTGCTTTTCTCGAGGAGGCATTTAACGGACATCAGGAGCCTGAGCACCGAGGAAATGACAGCCATGAACGATTTGACCAAACGCTGCCTTGACTGTCTGGACCGGGCATACAAGCCCGCTGGGTACAATATCGGCTACAACCAAGGCCTGGCCGCCGGCGGGAGCATCGAGCATCTTCACCTGCACATAATTCCGAGATACCAAAACGAACTGGGAATCGCCGAGCTCATAGGGGGAAAGAAAGTTCTGGTTCAAAATCCCCTGGAAACCCTCAAGCAGCTACGAAAGGAGTTCGCCGCCCAGGGGGAGCATCACTAGGAGGGGAGTTGTTCCCGCTGTTATGGCGAAAACCGGCTCAAGGCTCCTGTTGCTGACGCCGAATTCTCCCTGTTTCCAAGACAAACCCTTAAGCGGCCACCTGAGTCCCCGGGAGTCCATGCCTTCGCTAGCCCCACCGCCGAGGGGAAATACCGATATGATCGAATCCGGTCTCGACGAAAAATCGGCACTGGCGCCCGCCGCGAGAAAATAGGAGGACTCCCTTTCCGTATGCCATTCCCGAGGAGGATCGGGGCGCTCGAAAAGCCGTAATATGGCTACGAGGTGATCGAGGCGGCCCCCTCCCCCGCCGGCGATGACCAAGTCGGCAGCCCCCCTCTGCCTTGAGACCCGTATGGCGATTTCCGTATCGGTCTCGTCCTTATCGCGAGGGTAACCGAGCACTTTTTCGGCCGGAAGTCCGTAAAGGAGGTCACGGTCGGACAGGCTGTCGAAATCGCCGACCACGAGGCCTGGATCGATTCCTGCTTTCATTGCCGTATCGAAGCCGGAATCGGCCGCTATGACCAAATCCGCGGAAAGCGCGAGCTTTTTGAGAAAATCCGCCCCAGGCGATTCTCCCCCCGTTATGATGAGAGCCTTCATTGCGCTATAGGATCGCCGCAAGGGCTCGGCCTTGTCAACAAGAGCGAGCCAGGAGCTTCTCGTGGACAGTCCCGCTCCGGGAAGTATACACTGCTGCCAGGGTGAACGCCCTATATCGGGCATCGTGGCGGCTTTTTAACCAACCCATTGGCCCGGTCACGAAAGAGGATTTCCTGGATGAAAGCATTACCGTACCGCTGCCCCAGGGCGGTGAAGGACATAGCGCGCAGCTTGGCGCGAAACGGACGCAAGGCCTTTATCGTAGGCGGCAGCCTGCGGGACCACTTTCTCGGCCGAGACGATGGCTCCGACATAGACATGGCCAGCGACGCCAGTCCCGAGGAGATAATAAGACTTTTCCGCAGGGTGATCCCCACCGGGATAAAGCACGGCACGGTGACCATTCTAGTACCGGACCTGTCCATAGAGATGACCACCTTCAGGGCAGAAAAATCCTATAAGGACGGCAGGCGCCCCGAGTCCGTGGAATACCTGGGGGATATCGAGTCCGATCTCTCCAGAAGGGACTTCACCATGAACGCCATGGCTTACGATCCTTTGACCGGGGATTTCGTCGATCCTTTTAACGGCCGGGGCGATATAGCCAGGAAGCTCATAAGGAGCGTCGGGGACGCTTGCGAGCGGTTTTCCGAAGATGGACTGCGCCCCATGAGGGCGGTGCGCTTCGCGGCCCAGCTAGGCTTCGACATAGAGGAAGCCACCCTCGACTGCATACCCAGGACCATCGAAACCTTCAAGAAAGTATCCATGGAGAGGCTAAGGGACGAACTCGGCAAGATCATCCTGAGCGATCGTCCTTCATTTGGATTCGCGCTTCTGGAGCGGACAGGACTATTGGAAATACTCCTGCCCGAACTGCTGCCGGGCCGAGGCTGCCGCCAGAAGGGAGACCACAGCTTCGACGTGCTGGATCACCTCTACTACAGCGTGGACGCGGCGCCCAAAAACTTGGCCATCCGCCTGGCTGCCCTCTTTCACGATATCGGCAAGCCACAGGCCATGGTCGAAACCGCGGATGGGGAAAGGCATTTCCACCGGCATGAGATGCTCTCGGCTTCGGTGGCAGCGAAAGCGATGAAGCGGCTCAAGTACCCTAACGATATCACCGACAAGGTGGCCCACCTGGTCAGGCACCACATGTTCAACTACAGCGAGGAATGGAGCGATGCCGCCCTCAGGCGCTTCGTCGCGGCGGTTGGCAGGGAAAACATCGAGGCCCTCTTTTTGCTTCGATGCGCCGACACCGCGGGAACGAAGGGGACAGCCCCCGATCCGCGGAGCCTCGACCCTCTGAGGCGAAGGATAGAAAAACTTCTGGCCCAGGATTCGGCCCTGGGGCTCAAGGATTTGAAAATAAAAGGAAACGACTTGGCGGAGATAGGGATACCCCGGGGACCTGTGATGGGCAGGATTCTTTCGGAGCTTCTGGAAACAGTATTGGACGACCCGTCGCAGAACGACAGGGAGACTCTTTTAAGGATCGCCGAGGGAATAAGGGGAAAATACGGTATCGGGAATTAAGGCTGCGTCCGGCTTCGGTCGTGTCCGGCGATTGAGCGCAAGCGGCCGGCCGTTTCGGGAGAGGAAGCAGCCAGGGCTGTGAAGACTCCTTCAGCTGCCTTCTGCTCGGCCTGTTTCTTGGTCTTTCCCGGAAAAGGGCCATATTTTCGTCCCTCGAGGAGGCAGTTTACCCAAAAAAGCCTCTCGTGCTCGGGACCCTCGGCCTTTCCGAGGCTGTAGACAGGCAGGGTCTTTAAATACTTCTGGGCGTATTCTTGGACAATCGTCTTGTAATCCTTGCTGGGCGCGTCGATAGACCGCTCGATCATCGGCCCCAGCAGGTCTAGCACTAAAGCCCTGGCTTTTTCCGAACCCTTATCGATGTACAGGGCTCCGATAATGGCTTCAAGGGCATCGGCGAGCATAGCCCTCTTGGACCTTCCCCCTGAGAGTTCCTCTCCTCGGCCCATTCGAAGGGCTTCGGGAATGCCTGCGGAAGATGCTACCGACGCCAAGGACTGCTCCGAGACGACCAGGCTCTTTATCCTTGCCAGATCGCCCTCGGTACCATCGGGCATGCGTTCGTAAAGTATCGACGCCACAGCCTGGCCAAGGACGGCGTCGCCCAGGAACTCAAGCCTTTCGTTATGCGCGACCCTTTCGCCGCTTCCGGCTTCGTTCATGTACGAGCGATGGGTCAAAGCCATATCGAGGAGCGCTAACGAGGAAAAATTTAAATTCAGAGATTTTTGAAAACGGAGGAGGATTTCGAGGCGCTGAGAATATTCTTCCGATTCCATTTCCTGGAACTTGGTAGGCAAATTCTCAGCGCCCCTTTCGCGTCGACCTTATTTTACCTGGGTTTTGATGAATTCGTAGGCGTCCCTGACGGTTTCGAACTCGTTGGCTTTCTCGTCGGGGATCTGGATGCCCAGCTCCTCTTCGATACCGTATACAAGTTCGTAGGTGTCCAGGGAATCGGCGCCAAGGTCCTGCCTGAAGGAAGCGTCGAGGGTGATCTTGCTGTCCTCGACCTCAAGCTTGTCGGCGATGATCTTCTTCACTTTCTCGAAGAGTTCGTCCATCTAAGATCTCCTTATTTCGATTCTGGAGTGAATACCTGCCTGCCCCGGTAGAAACCGCATTTTGGGCAGACTCGGTGGAGAAGAACCGGGTTTCCGCAGTTGCCGCACTGCACGATCGTAGGAGCGGTGAGCTTCATGTTAACGGCACGGCGTCTGCGCGTCCTCGCTTTAGAAGTTCTAAATTTAGGTACAGCCATGATATAACCTCATTCTCGCTAAGTTTCACAGCCAGAACAACTGGCGACGATATACAAAATCTTAAATTTTGTCAAGAGTTCCCATAGAGACGGAAACCCTGAAATCGCAGGCTACAATATCCCATAATTCAATCTTGTAAAAGAGGTCCATACCGCTTTTCAAGCTCTTTTTCCACCAGAGGAGGTACGATCCCGTGGGGCAGGCGCTTCCAGGAGACGACAAGCTCACGCACGGCGCTGGAACTTATGTCTGAAAGCTCGGGGCTGGAGAACATGATCATCGTTTCCAGGGGGTTGCCCAGGCGGCTGTTCATGGCGGCCATCATCTGCTCGTAGGGAACGTCGGCCATGCTCCTCACGCTTCGTAAAAGCACGCCGCAGCCGTTCTTGCGGGCGTATTCCGATATGAGTCCTTCCCAGGAGTCCAATACAACATTGGAAACCAGCTCGTCCGAGAGCAGCCGCTGGAGCATCTGCATGCGCTCTTCGAGGCTGAAGAGGGTTTTCTTGAGAAGATTCAGCCCTACCACGACCCGGAGCTCCTGGAAGATGGGAGAAGCCCTGCGTATGATATCCACATGTCCCCAGGTCGGGGGATCGAATGTACCGGCGAAGACGGCTTTCATGGATTGGACTGTATAACCGGCGTCCCGTCAGGTCAATACTGTTCGCCCGGGGGCTTATCTGCCATAATGCCGCCTTGAGGTTACAATGGTTCTTCCTTTAGCGCTTTCGCTGGCCTCGGCCTTTCTCGGCGCCCTGGCCCTCCCTAACGAACTATTCCTGTACGGCGCCTGGCCGCTTGGCTTTATAGCCCTCGCGCCCCTGTATGCCGCTCTCAAGTCCCGCAGGAAACCCCTGGAGGCAGCCCTTTTGGGGGCTCTTTACGGGGGAGTGCATCACGCCTTGAGTTCCTACTGGCTCTATTTCTATAGGGGCTTCGCCTTCTGGACCCTGGGAACCACCACGATCGCCTATGCGGCGATCTATGCCGTCGCGGCTATGTACGCCCAATTCCTTTTGTCGGGAAACAACACGTTTTACCGTAGCTTTGTCTTCGCCCTGGGATGGACAGTCCTGGAATATTTCAAATCCATAGGCTTTCTGGGCTATCCCTGGGGGCTTATCCCCTACTCTCTCAGCTCCCTGCCCCTGCTGCTCCAGATCGCGGATATCACCGGGGTCTACGGACTCTCCTTTCTCCTCGCCCTTTCTTCGGCCACAGTCGCGGACTTCTGCGAAAATCCTGGATTCGAGATCGAAAAAGTGCGCCGCGGCGCTTTCTTCTTGCTTATTCTAGTCCTTTGCCTGGGATACGGACTGTATTCCATGAGGCGGACAATACCCTTAAAAAGCGAATTCAAAGCCCTGCTTGTTCAGCAAAACACCGATCCCTGGGTGGCCGGCGAGCTGGCCGCCCTGAAAGCCAACGTGGAACTGACAAAAAAGGCGCTGTCTGCAGAATCTTCGGAACCAGGTCTCAAAGCGGGCGAGAATTCAAACCCCTTAGCCGTACCGCTCGACCTGGACATCATCGTTTTCAGCGAAAACAGCCTGCGCCGCCCCCTGGACGATTTCCGACAATGGTATTCCCGTACGCCCGCGGAGGAGCCGCTCCTGCCCTTCCTCGCTAAAACCGGAGTCCCCCTTCTCACCGGCTCCCCCATAGTCCTGGACTGGGATACTTATGAAGCCACCAATTCGGTGATTCTCGTATCCCCTGAAGGAACCGTGGTGGACTCTTACGCAAAAATCCATCCCGTCCCCTTCGCGGAGGCTATTCCTTTCTGGGAATACGAATGGTTCAGGAACTTCATGCAGAATACCGTAGGGCTGGAGAGCGGCTGGGTCATGGGAAGCGACTACAGGGTTTTCGACCTGCAACTAAGGAGCTCTCCTGGCACGACACTACGCTTTTCCACTCCGATCTGTTTCGAAGACGCATTCGCCGCCCTCTGCCGCAGGTATTTTTTGGAAGGCGCAGACCTGCTCGTCAACCTCACGAACGATTCCTGGTCCCGAACCAGAAGCGCCCAGATCCAGCACTGGGCTGTAGCGAGGTTCAGGGCTATCGAAAACCGCAGGACCCTGGTGAGAAGCACGAATTCCGGAGTGAGCTGCGTCATAGACCCCTGGGGGCGTTCCATCGAGGAACTTCCCCAGTTCGAGGCAGGGACAATGCTCGTCAAAATTCCGGTATACTCCGACGGCAGCCTCAGCCTCTATGGTCGCTTCGGGGATTGGTTTGCCCTGCTTTGCCTGTTACTATTGATATCCGCCGCAGTTTTCAACTACAGAGGGAGGTCGAGCGCGGCTGGCGCCTTGGAATGAGGCGCCTGTGCCCGTGCGATCCCGCTTCTCTCGCTCATTAAGGAGGAA
>CAYVOD010000063.1:0-10108 GCA_964453055.1 uncultured Treponema sp.
GCCCTGGCCACCATGGTCAGCACCTTGGAGGCGAGCTCCCTGTCGAAGCCTGCGGCCGCGATGGCATCGAGGGAAGCGTTGTCTTCGATATAAAGCCTGAGCATCCCGTCCAGCACGTCGTAGGGAGGAAGGCTGTCCTGGTCTTTCTGGTCCTGGCGCAGTTCGGCGCTGGGAGCCTTTTCGATGACAGGCAAAGGAATGGGCTCGGCCCGTCCTTCGGCCCTGGCGAGGGCGTTCAGGTGGTTCGCGAGCTCGTACACTTCGGTTTTGTACAGGTCGCCGATAGGGGCCAGGGCTCCGCACATGTCGCCGTAGAGGGTGCAGTAACCCGCCGCCAGCTCGCTTTTGTTGCCCGTGGTGAGCAGAAGGGCGTTGAACTTGTTGGACCAGGCCATGAGAAGAGCACCTCTGATACGAGCCTGGAGGTTTTCCTCGGCCAGATCGAAGGGCCGGCCGGCGAAGGGCGCGGCCAGAAGATCGAGATAGGCTTTGAAGGGCGTCTCGATGGGCAGGCGCTCCAGGCCCATGCCCAGTCTCCTGCAAAGTTCCACCGAATCGTCGATGGATCCTTCGCTGGAAAAGCGGCTCGGCATGGCGATGCAGCGGACGTTCTCAGGGCCGAGGGCTTCGGCGGCGAGGGCGGCGACCATAGCCGAATCGATGCCGCCGGAGAGTCCGAGACAAGCCTTGGTAAAGCCCGATTTGGCCATGTATCCCCGGATGCCGACGATTATGGCTCTGTGGAGTTCCTCGGTCGAGGCGCTTTTGCCGCCCGAGTCCTTCGACGAGGCAAATTCGCCGGCGGCGCCCTTCGCTCCTTCGGTGGAGTAGGGGATTTCCGAGGCGCAGCCTTCGGTTTCCATCGTCTCGGAATCGAAGACCAGGAAGGATTCGTCCCAGCCGCAGAACGCCAGGGGCGTCCCCTTGGGATTCACCACAAAGGATCTTCCGTCGAAGACCAGCGAATCGTTGGAGCCGACGGCGTTGCAGTATAATACCGGAATCCCTCCCTCCCTGGCCCTGCTCCTGGCGAGCCGGAGCCTGGTTTCGAGCTTTCCCTTCACATAGGGAGAGGCGGAAGGCACGATCAAAAGGTCAAGGCTCAAGTCGAGCAATTCCTTCACGGGGTCCACGGTGTATTTGAACGAAGGGTTGGGGGGGGATTCCCACCAGAAATCCTCGCAGATCGCGAAACCGATCCTGCCCTTGGGATGGGCAAAAACCTTTCTCGTTTTCGCGGGTTCGAAGTACCTGGCTTCGTCGAATACATCGTAGGTCGGAAGCAGGGTTTTCTCCTGGCTGAACACTATTTTCCCGCCGGAGATGACAGCCATGGCGTTGACCAGGGACCTGCCCGATGCATCACGGTTCTTGTCCACGTAGCCCACGGCCACCGCCACGTTCTCGGGCAGTTCTTTCTGAAGGAAACGCAGGGCTTTGAGCGAACCTTCGACGAAGGCTTCCTGGTCGAGTAGATCCATGGGCGGATATCCGCAAAGCGAGAGTTCGGGAAAGACTATGAGATCGCTCTTGGCCGAAGCGCCGCCTCCCGAGAGGGCAGTCTTAGTCATGGCCGCGATCCGGGCGGCGTTCCCCGCGAAATCACCTATCACGGAATCCATCTGCGCAAGGCATACGATCATCCCGGCCCCCTTATTTAATTCTTTTCCGCAATTTCCTTGACGAGAATTTCTTGCTTGTCTTGAGGCTCTCCAAGGCTATCCGCTCCCCTCTGCGGCGGAAGACGAGCAGCAGTGTCAGGCCGCCGACGGCCATGAGGAAACTCAGTATCTGGCCCATGGAAAAATTCAAGAGGGAGGAGAAAACGTATGTGGGAGCGTCGGGATTTCCGAGCTTGATGATGTAGCCTAGGCCGGAATCGGGCTCCCTCAGGTATTCTATGAAAAACCGGGCTGTGGCGTAGCCTATTATATACAGGCTCAGCGCCTGTCCCTCGAAACGTCTATGCTTTCGGACGACGAACCAGAGGATTGCCCAGAGCAGGATTCCCTCGAAGAGAGCTTCGTAGAGCTGGGAGGGATGCCTGGGCAGATTTACGATGTCGTTCATGGACGAGAGGCTTATGCCCACCTTGGCTGCGAACTCCTGCACCCAGGATTCCCGGGCGGAGAATCTTTCGGCATAGGGAAAGACGATTCCCCAGGGTAGCTCGGTGACCTTTCCCCAGAGTTCGCCGTTGATGAAATTGCCAAGCCGTCCGAATGTATAACCGAGGGGTACGGAAAGGGCTATGAGGTCGGCCCATTCCAGCCATCGCTGTCTGCGCGCCTTGGCCCATATAAGGGTGGAGGCCACCAGGCCGACGAAGCCGCCGTGGAAGGACATGCCTTGGTAGCCGACGAACCTGCCTGTCTGATCGAAGGGCCAGAGAATGAACCAAGGGCGGCGCCAGTAATAATCCGTCGGTTCGTAGATGAGGGTGCCGGCCAGCCTGCCTCCCAGGAGGATGCCGACGATCGCCCACAAGAAGAAGTTAGCCGCGAGGTCCTCCGTCCAAGGTTTGTCCAACCGCTTGGATTCCCTCCGGAACAGAAGCCAGGTCGTGCCGAATGCGAAAACATACATGAGGCCGTACCAGCGGAACGGCAGGCCGGGGATGATCTCCGGCTTAATCCAGGAGGGGAAGTCGATCATCGCTGGCATCATGGCTCCTTATAACGAAGGTGTCTTGCGGCGGCGGGCTTCGGGGATCAAGACCAAAAGGCAAAGTAAGTCTATCGCCAGGATCGCCAGGGCGTCGAGCAGGAGCCGCAGCAGACCCTGGGCATTCCGCGCAGCCAGCAAAAGAACCTGAAAATTGCCCGCCGCCGGAATGGCTATGAAAGAGAGCAAGGCTATGGAAGAGACGGACAGAAAGGCGACTAGGGGCTTGAAACCGAGGTAGCGATCTTCGTCCTGCCAGAGAAAAAAAAGACAAAGGGCGGGTATTGTCTGGGGCAGGAGCAAATACCTCAGGAAGGGAACCGAAAGCTGAGCCCCATCGCTTACCTGGAGTCCGGATGCCAGGCCGGCCAAAAAAAAGGGCTTCGCGAGGGCTGCGATTCCGGCGACCAGGTACCTTGCCTTTCTCATACGGACTTCAGTCTAGTGAGGGGGGAGCGTTCGGGTCAATAGATGCCGGCTAAAGGCGCCTGCCGAGGGCGTCCGAGCTCGACCATGTTCACTCGATGCTATATTTACATTATACTCTACCCTGGCCTGGCCGCGTTCGGCGGCAAGTCTTTTCCAGTTTAGGATAAGGATGCTGTGAAATGAGTCAATTCCGGAATCCCCGGCGTTCCTTCGCCATGCTTTGGAGCATGGCGGGCCTGGTCGCCCTAGCCGCTTGTTTTTTAGCCGTCTCCGTACCCCAAGTCGGGGCGCAATCCGCTTCTTCTGGCTCCGACGATGGGCGAAGGTATTCCCAGCTTCTTCAAAATATTTACCAGTTCGTTCTCCAGAACTACGTGGACGAGGTGGATCCTGCTCTCCTTTACGAAGGCGCCATGAAGGGGATGTTCGGCGTTCTCGGCGACCCGCATTCCATATTCCTGGACGAACTCATGCTTTCCGATATGATGCGGGAAACGGACGGGACCTACGCCGGCGTCGGGCTTTACATCTCAAAACCCGCCCAAGAGCAGGGCGCGGAGGAAAGCGAACCCGTTTACGTCGAAGTCGTATCTCCCATCGAAGATACGCCCGCTTGGCAAGCCGGAGTACTTCCGGGGGATCTCATTATCAAGATCGATGGGGTAAGCACGGCGGAACTCAGCGTGGACGAGGCTTCGGCCCGCATCCGGGGCCCCGAGGGTTCGAAGGTGGTTTTGAGCCTCCGGCGGGGGAGCAGCTATGAATTCGACCTGGAGTTCGTCAGGGCGACGATTGAAATTCCCGCCGTTAAAATGGGGATCATCGACAAAGACGGGAAAAAGATCGCTTATTTGCGCATCATCGAATGGATGCCCCAGACCGTAGATAGGGTAAAAGAGGCTCTGGCAGAGGTTCGAAAAGCCGGCGCCGGATATCTGATCGTCGATGTCCGTTCCAACCCCGGCGGACTCTTAAGCTCCGTGGTAGAGGTGAGCGATCTATTCCTGGATTCCGGCCTGATCGTTTCCACCAAGGGCAGAAATCCCCAGGAAAATTTCGAATATAAGGCCGACCCGTCCCTTGAACTGCCCTTGGAGCTGCCGATGATCGTCTTGGTGAACCAGGGCTCGGCCTCCGCTTCAGAGATATTCGCCGGAGCGATGAAAGACACGAGGCGGGCCTTGCTGTTGGGGGAGAAAACCTATGGCAAGGGTTCTGTCCAGCAGGTCTTCCCCCTCTCGACCACAGGCTTCAAGCTCACTATGGCACGCTACTACACGCCATCGGGGGTCAATATCGACAAAGCCGGCATCGAGCCCGACATAAGCGTGCCCGACGCGGAATTCACCGACGCTCAGCTGGAAAGCCTGGAAAAGTTATACGATTCGGGTCTCGTTCGAAAGTTCGCCGAGACCAACCCCGGGGCTTCAATCCAGGAGCGCAAGGCCAGGACTCAAGAGATTCTCCGGATGGGCTTCGATCTGCCCTTTAAATTCGTGGATCGCCTGCTCAGGGATGAGCTGAACCGCACCAAGACCGCGCCGATCTACGACCTGGAATTCGATGACCAGCTCAACAAGGCTGTCGATACCATCGTAGGAGAGGATTTCGGCGAGCTCTTGCGCAACAGCCTGACCTTGAGCCAGCTTCTACCCGCGAAGTAGATTGTCAATGAAACTGCTGCTGCTCCCCGGAGATCTCGCGGGCGTCCGACGGCATCTCCTCGACCGCGACAACTCTTTCCATATCCTTAAGGTCTTGAGGCTTCCGCGGGGGACAAAAATCGACGCCGCGGACGATGCGGGCAACCGCTTTTCCGTTACCCTTGCAGGAGTGAAGGCGGGCCGGGCCATGCTCGAGCTTGCCCCGAAGCCGCCCGGGGCCGCGAATGAGGAATCGACTGCAGGCGCGTCAGGGGATGCGCCGGGAAAGCGCGCCCCGGGGGAGATCGACCCGGGGCCGCGCGAGGCCGGGGCGGGCGCCGCGCTCCCCCGGGGCGCGCCGCCCCGAATAGCCCTTGTCCAGGGCCTGCCCAAGGGGCAGAAAATGGACCTCATCATCCGGCAGGCGGTAGAAGCCGGGGTAGAGCTCGTGCTTCCGCTGCAGACCAGGTACTCCGTGGTCAGGGAGCTTGGCAGAGACGACTCCGGCAAGGGAGGTTCTCGGCGGGACCGGATTTTAAAGGAAGCGCTTCAGCAATCCGGTTCGAGCATACGCACAAGGCTCGGATCCGCATCTTTGGTAGTAGACCTAGGGGCCCGACTTGCATGCGAGGGGTTCGCTCCGGAGGAAAGTCTCTATCTCATGTTCCACGAACTCGATATCGCCACGGCAAGCCTCCACGAATACTGCGCGGGAATCCACGATCGGGCGGTGATTCTCGTAGGTCCGGAAGGCGGATTTTCTCAGGAGGAAACCCAGGGCTTTTTGGAACTTGGCTTTAAAACGGTCCATATCCCGGGTTCTATACTTCGCACGGAGACGGCCGCCCTATTCGCCGTCGCCGCGGTAAAGACTGTCCTCATGGAAAAAAATGTATGGAAACTCTCGAAATAAATGGCGTCGGGATCGGGGACTTGCGTTTCGACATACCTTCGGAGCAGCAGCTTTCGGCGCTGGCGCAGGCCTGGGACGACGACGCCAATCATCAAATCTGCTTCCTGGATACGGGCGCTTCGCTTTTAGCCCGGCGTCCCGGCGAGTACTCCTCCATGATTCGAAGCGCCGATCTCGTTCTGAGCAAGTCGGTAGGCCTTTCCGCCCGCATTGCCAAGGAAGCCGCCAAGATTCTAGCTTCGGGAAATAGTCTTCCGGTCCGCAGGTCGGCCATAGGTATACGCCGCAGGGAGTACTTGAATTATTTCGGACCCCCAGAGCAAAGCAAAGAGTTGAATGTCCGGTACAAGCCGGTATCGGTGCTTTCTACCATGCTTTCGGTCCTGGAAGAGCGCAGGGGTTCGATTTTCCTGATCGGCGGGAGCGATGCCTGTCTTGCCAAAGCCGAAGCTAACCTGCGGGCGACTTTTCCCGCTTTGCGGATAGTGGGGCGCAGCCGAGGAAATTTCGCGGACAAGGATTCCTTGGTGCTTCAAGCCCTGCAGAAGGCCTCGCCCGATCTTGTGCTGATAGGATCAATGGTCAAGGACGGAGAGCTCTGGATACCCCGTACCATGCGTTCGATGAAGTCGGGGATTTATCTCTACGAATCTTCGATAATCGAAACTCTGGCGGATAGCGGCCGTAAATAGACAATTGTCTATAGGCTTTTAAAGGTCCGCAGCTTCACTTTCCCTAATTGGCGGCATGATAATGGTTTCATGCAGTCCATCGCGTATTGGGATATGGACAGGCTGCGCATTTTAAAGGTTCTTGCCGAGCTGGAGGCGGTCTTTGAAATTCGCATGGCCGCCACCCTCGATGAGTTACGCGCCCATGCTTCCGACAAGAGGGTCTGCGCTGTCCTCATAGGCCTTCCCGTCGATGCGAGCGAGAAGGTGGCGGGCTTTTTTTCGCGTTTCGCGGGCAGCGAAAATTGCCCAGTCTTTATTTTAGGCGACGCGTGGATCGGCCAGGACAGCGCCGCGGCCGCCGGCTCGGCCCGGGGTCACCTTATCGGCCCTGCCGATATAGGATCGCTGCGCCGCAGGCTGGCGGCCGCGGCGGCGGAACGCGCCAGCTCTGGAGTCGACGGAAGGCTCTTCATTGGCGGTAGCAGGGGCATGCGTCAGGTGGAAAGCCTGGTCCGCCGTTATGCCGAGTCCCAGCTTCCGGTCTTGATACTCGGCGAGACCGGAACCGGCAAGGAGCTCGTCGCCCGGGCGATTCACAGACTCTCCCCCAGGGGATTGAAGGCCATAGTGGCGCTCAACTGCGCCGCCATTCCCGAAAACCTCGTGGAAAGCGAACTCTTCGGCGCCGAGAAAGGGGCCTTCACCGACGCCCAACACCGCCGCGGCGCCTTGGCCAGGGCCTCCAAGGGGAGTCTTTTCCTGGACGAAATCGGTAGCATGGCATTGAATGTCCAGCCTAAGCTGCTTCGCGCACTGGAAAGCGGCGAATACTGGAGGCTCGGAGGAGATAAGCCCGAAAAATCCGATTTCAGGCTTATCTGCGCCACCGGCGAAGACCTGGAGTCGTCGATCGAGAACGGGCTTTTCAGGAAGGACCTCTTCTTCAGGATTTCCGATCTGCCAATTTGGATACCCCCCTTGAGGGGAAGGCTCGATGATATCCCCGAGCTCGCGGAGCATTTTTGCCTCAAAGCGTCCCAAGGGGCTTGCGAAATCAGCCCCGGAGCGCTTGGTAAGCTGATGGAGTATCGCTGGCCGGGAAACGTTCGGGAACTCAAATCAGTCATCAACAGGGCTTGCGCTATGGTCGGGCGAGGCACGTTGATGCCCGAGAATATCATTCATATTTTCCCCGCCGCGTCATCGTCGCTTCCGCCTTCGAGCCCAGCGCAAGGGCTTTGAGGAATATTTTTTCAAGATATTCCATCTCAGATCGCATAACGCCGGCTCTTTCGCAGAGGTCGCGCAAATAGCCGCGCAGAAAACTATCGTCGCTTTGCTTGAAAGCCCCCCTTCCGGCGAAGGCCCTGACGACTTCCTCGACTCCGCTTTCGATGTCGATGCGGGAAAGAGCTCGGCCTTGTCCTGGATGACTGCGTGCCGTCAGAGCGCTTTCGGCTTCGATGCGGCTCGCGAAGAATTCGTAGCACGCTATCTGGACCGCCTGCGCCACATTGAGCGACGGGAATTCATCAGAACTGGGAATGTACGCCGCCAAAGTGCACAGGGAAAGTTCATCGTCGGACAGCCCGTTCCGCTCGTTGCCGAAGACCATGGCAATTGGCTGGTTTCGCTGGACGAAAGGAGGGTCGGGCACGGGAAGGCCGACCGCGGCCCGGGCGAAACCCCTGGCGGATACGGTGGCTTGCTTGCGCTTGGCCCCCGACCTCCGGGTAAAACCCGCTGTTAAGGAGTATGAGGACAGAGCGCTTCCGAGATCGGGATAACGTTGCGCGCTTTCAAATATGTCCGCGGCGTGCACAGCCATGGTTCGGACCCGGATCTCTTCGTACTCGGGGCAATCGGCCAGCAAGAGTTTCGCGAAACCCATGGTTTTCATCGCCCTGCATATCGAACCGACATTGCCCGACTCCGTTACCCTGCAGAGCACTATCGCCGCCTCGCCACTCCTGTCGACCGAATCATTGTCCATCTGATTCCACACCCCTCCCAAGCCGTCCTTTTATTAGGCTCGCCTTGTACCTCCGGCGCCGGCATCATATAGTAATGCCATGACAAGCAAGGAGCAAGGACGCGAATCCTTCGCGGAGCGAAGGAATTCCGGACTGAATTCCGTCTTCGCGGGCCGCAGGGCCTTGGTCGTCGGAGGAAGCGGCGGCATCGGCCGCGCCATCAGCCTGGAATTGGCCGCCCGGGGCGCCAGCCTCTTCATCCAGGGTGGAAGCGGCGCCAAGCTTCGCTCCCTTTTCGAGGAAATCCGCGGAAAAGGTCAAAGCGCCGAGGGAATCGCCCTCGAACTGGAAATGTCATGCGGCCTCCAAAAGCTCGTCGATTCGATTCTCGGCGCTTGTTCAATCGCGACACCCCCCGCCCCGGGAGCGGGGAAAACCGAGCCAGCCGTAGATATCCTAGTCTGCGCCTTCGGACCCTTCGTGAGAAAATCCTTCGGCGCCCACCGGACCGAGGATTGGGAAAAGACGGCGCTCCTGGATCTCGCCCTGCCAGGCGCCTTGGCTTCGGCCCTCTATCCTGGCATGAGCGCCCGAGGTTTCGGAAGAATTCTCTTGCTGGGAGGGACTCGCACCGATGCGATCCACGGCTATCGTTCCAACGCGGCCTACGCCGCCGCCAAGACAGGACTCGGGGTGGTCGCCAAATCCATAGCGATGGAGGGTGCGGCGCGCAACGTGGCCGCCCTCGTGGCCTGCCCAGGGCTCGTGGAGACCGAATACCTTGACGAGGAACAGAAACGGGCCTTGTCGGGAGCGGCTCCGGACGGCAGGCTGATCCAGCCGTCAGTAGTGGCCGCCCTCGCCCTCGACCTTTTGGACTGCGATCCATGCCCCGCCTCGGGCGCGATCGTCTCCCTTGATTCCGGCTTCTCACCCTGCGGGTTTGACAATCCCTCTGCCCGGCGATAGGATTGCCCCATGCCTTCACGCCTGATAGCCCGAGCCTCGGCAATCCCGGCCGTCCCATCGCCGCAGTCCGTTCCGGAGCTGGAGATCGAAGCCTTGGCCGAGCTTTCCGGCGCCCTGAGCTGCCGCCCATCGGGAACCATAAAAGCGGAAAGAGTGGCCGAACTGAACCAGGCGATCGTCGCGGCATTGGGCGATACAAGTTCCATGCTGCTTTTCGATTTCGCCCGCATTGAAGACCTCGATCCGGCGGGTGTCGGCCTACTGGTCTCGCTGCATAAGCTGCTCAGAGAGAGAGGGGGCGATCTGATCCTGGTCGGCATGAGGCCGAAGCTGCTCCGAGTCCTGGAAAGCCTCGGATTCGGGGATTATTTCTCCCATTCCCTGGATCGCCGGCATGCGGTTGAGTATATTCAAGGGATGAACCGCGACATCTTTCCGATCTCGGCCCCCTGCCCGGCCTGTTCCGCGCCCCAGGGGCTGCAAGGCCCGGGAAGAAGCCGCTGCCGCGCCTGCCAAGCCGTGCTGACGGTACTCGCCGACGGCACGGTGGAGCTGGGCTGAGCGGCGCAAGATCCCGGTAATGGCAGGCGCCTGAAGCCGCGGACCCCGAGGAGGAGAATATATGGAGACTTTATCGAAGGTCGAGAGCTATCTCATCGATCTAGGCATTTCCTACCAGGAGCTCTCTAAAGGCGCCTGGCTTATCGAGGATGAATCGAAGGGCATGCCCAAAATGGTCGTCAGCCACGTGGATCCCATCGTCATCGTCAGGGCCGATGTCCTGCCGGTCCCCGAAAACAACAGGGAAGAGCTCTTCGCCACGCTTTTGAAACTCAACGGCAA
>CAYVOD010000064.1:0-3540 GCA_964453055.1 uncultured Treponema sp.
TTTAACGTAGGAGGCAAAGACTATCTCATAGGATCGCGAAGCCTGCTGGCCGAAAGAGGGCTTAGGCTGGATGCCGAGCAGGAGAAGGCCGTACAGGCTGAGGAATCCAAGGGCAGGACAGTCGTGCTTCTTTCCTCGGCGGCCGCGGCCCTCGGCTACATTGCCATCGCCGATAGCCCCAGGCCAGAGGCCAAGGCCGCGATAGCCGCGCTTCGCGGCCTTGGCATTCCCCATGTCGCCATGCTTACCGGCGACAATCCGAGGGCCGCGGCCGCGATCGCCGGAGAGTTGGGGATCGACGAGGTGCGCGCGGAGCTGCTGCCTGAGGACAAGGTGAAGGCCATAGACTCGCTGAAAAAAACCTTTGGAACCGTGGCGATGGTGGGAGACGGGGTGAACGACGCGCCCGCGTTGGCCGCCGCCGATCTGGGCATCGCGATGGGCGGCGCTGGTTCCGACGTCGCCATGGAGACCGCCGACGTAGTCCTCTCCTCGGTCGATCTCACCAGGCTCGCGTACGGACTCGCCTTGAGCCGAGCCACCGTGCGGGTGATGAAGCAGAACATTTATTTCGCCCTGGTCGTGGCCGGCAGCTTGCTGGCGGGCGTCCTGGTCAAGACGGTCAATCTGTCCTTCGGAATGCTAGTCCACGAGGCCTCCGTCCTTTTAGTTATCCTCAACGCCGTGCGGTTGCTGAAATTCGGCCGTAGAAGTATCATGGAACAGGAGAGGTGAAGAACGATGGCCGAAAACTGCGCCCGCTGCGCGCATAAAAACGCCCCCGAATCCTGCGTCTCTATCGTTCCTATTTTTTCCGCCCTCAACGACGCCGAAATCGGCGAAGTGGCTTCCATCACCACCGATTCCCGCTTCGACAAGGGCAGTCTGATCTATTTCGCCGGAAAAGAAGGCAGTAAGCTTTACATAATTCACCAGGGCAAGGTGAAGATTTCCCGCATCGGCGGCAACGGAAAAGCGCAGGTGATACGCATTCTCGGGCCCGGGGAATTTTTCGGCGAACTTTCCATTCTGGGAAACGCCGCTTTTTCAGATTATGCCGAAGCCTTGGAGCCCTGCTCTATGTGCATGATCGACGGCGTCCGGCTCAAGGTTCTGATGAGCAAATATCCTTCCATCGCGCTCAAGGTTATGGAGGAACTCAGCATCCGCCTTTCCAAGGCCGAAACTCTCATCGAGGACATAAGCCTCCGCCCCGCCGAGAACAGACTTGCCCAGGCCATCCTGGATCTGGCCGAAGGTCGAAACGAATTCGATATTCCCATTACGAAGGGCGATTTCGCCTCCCAGCTGGGCATGACCCAGGAAACCCTCTCCCGGAAACTCTCGCTTCTCCAAAACCGGGGACTTGTCCTGACGAAAGGCCTTCGGGGCATAAAAATACTGGATGAAGAAGGGCTTGAAAAAGCGGCCAACGCGGAAAAAGAATAGAAAAATCATAGCAGAGCGGATGCGGCGCCGTAATTAAACGATAACAGTACCGCAGAATCCTAAGGCAATACCTAACATCAACAGAGTCGCGATCTCTCCCCATTCGATCGCGGCGCCCAGGCTATCGCCGGTAAAGCCGCCGATAGTGCGCTTATACGCTTCTCCAACCGACAAAGCGGCCAAAGTCGTTCCAAGCGCGAAAGCGGAGAGGGACGCGATCAATAGCGGCCAACTTCCTGAAAGCAGGCAATACGCAGACAAGGGAACGAGCCCGATCAGCGAGCCTTCGATAATGCGCCGCAGAGAAAAACCTTTCATGAGGGCGCCCAGCCCGTCGGGACGGGCAGGCTTAAGCCGCCAGGCTAGCAGGGCGGCCGCGCAGCGCCCGGCGGCCGGCGCAACGAGAAAGCCGGCGGCCAGGGCCGAGAAAAGCAGGCCTCGTTCCGCCAGCAGAGCCAAGGCGCCGGCGCGCAGCGCCAAGGCCAGAAGGCCGCAGAAGAACCCATAGCTTCCTATCCGCGGGTCCTTCAGGATCTCGAGGCGTTTTTCTTTGGTCGCCGCGGGCAGCAGGGCGTCGGCAGAATCGATGAGGCCGTCGAAGTGGAATAGGTTGAAGAGAAAATATTGAACCGCGATGGAGGCGATTATCGCCAAGCCGAGATGGCGGGTCAGGGCCATTCCGGCCGCGAAACCGCCTATCGCCGCGATGGATACGAGTGGCGACATCGCGGGAAGCCAGAAATCGGCGCGGCTGAAATCGATATCGAAAGATCGCTTTACCGGTATCCTGGACAATAGGGTGAAAACGCTCAAAAAACGGGCGAAACTAACGCTTTTTTTCATATCGCCGCCTCTGCGAAAGCTTTATAAGAGGCCATGCTACGCTCGAGACTGAATGTCTCCAGTACGATACGCCGGTCCGAATCCGCAGCCGACTTCGCGAGTTCGGGAAGCCAGGCATCTTCAGAACTCAAGGCCAGGTGGTCCTTGCCGGCTCGGGCCGAATGGAGGTGGATCTCCCGGACGGATTCCGCCCGCTCGCGTATCCATGCGGCGGGGTGCAAAAGATTTCTCAGCAGGCAGCCGGTATCGGCGCAGATGGGTGAATCGGGCAACCTTTCCATCGCGCGCTTGAAAGGAATTTCTCCCGTGTACTCCATGGCGAATCGTTCCTTTCCGTAATCGTCGCGGAAAGAATCCACCAGCCTCGCCCATTCTTCCAGCGAACCATCGCCCTTACCCTCTTCCCAGGGGTGATACACATATAGCTGGACAAAGGAGTCGGTAAGCGAAAGCAGCTCTTCCGTCTGGGATGTCAGCACCTCAGGAAGATGAAGGCTGAATGAAAATGGGCGCGCCAATCGCTTTATCCCTTCGAGATCGGCTGAAAACTCGGCCTTGACTTCAGCGTCCCAAGTGAAGAACAAAAGCTCAATCCCCTGTACCCAGGAATGCTGTCTCAGCGCGAGGCAGTTTTGCAGCCAAGATCCGGGCAGCTGCCAGGAGGGGAGGCAGAGTTTCACGATACCTCCACCCTAAAGCGGCCGTTGCCGTCAGACTCGGTTTTAGTATCGCGCAACGCCTGCATCGATTCGCCCTTGATCAATAGCGGCTGGCCGGCAACCATCAGGATAACCCTGTCGCAGGCGGCAGCGACGCGGGCGTTCAACCTGCCAAGGGCGTCGCCGTAGCGCCTGGATAATGGATCGGCGGGGATGAAGCCCATCCCGATTTCATTGGTGACAAGGACGATGTTTTCGGGGAGCCTGGCGATGAGCGAATCCGCGACCTCGTCCAGCGACGATTCCCTGCCATAGTGAAACATGTTGTTGAGCCAGAGAGGAAGACAGTCGAGTATCATGTTCTCTCTGAGGGCGGCGACGATTTCGATCGGCTCTTCTATCGTCGCGAAGCGACTGGCCCGTTCTTCCCTGTGCTTCGCGATGCGCGCCTTCATTTCCTCGTCGAAAGCCTCGGCGGTTGCCAGGAAATAACGCGGATGGGAGAATTCTTCGGCGAGGCGCAGGGCGAGACTCGACTTGCCCGATTTTACGCCCCCGGTGATCAAGGTGCGCATCGTCGCCCCGCCTT
>CAYVOD010000064.1:3640-9556 GCA_964453055.1 uncultured Treponema sp.
CTATAGAAGTCCGTGCCCCTAAGCGCCAGGATCTCGCCAAAATACGCCCGATGGTAATCACCCTTGGAATAGTGCTCCAGGATGCCAGAGCCGACGAAATGTCCTGGATCGATGTCCTGCCAGTAGATCTTGCGACACTCCACCGCGAGTTCGGCCTCTTCGAACGAGGGAGCGGTTACGATGCGCGAAACGATAGGATGAAGCCCCGAGGCGGCGATCTTGTCCCCATCCCTGCCCGACTTGGAGCCCAGAAGGTTCAGCGCCGGCTTCGATGCGTTCGGGAATACTGAAAGGGTAAATCCATCGCTTTTCTCCAGGAGTCCGTAGGTATAGCGAGAGGGGCGAACAAAAACCTGAAAGAAAAGCTTGTTCCACATCTGCCCTACCGAAGCCCAGGATATGGTCATCGCGTTGTAGGGCAAAGGCCCGAGCGCCGGGCTCGCCCGCCCGGCCTTGAAATCGCCCGCCCCAAGCAAGAGCCAGCGATTTTTGATGACAAGAGGGTCGAACTTGAATCGGTCGAGAGGTATATCGTGCAGTTCCATGTCACTAGGGTACTCCGGGGCCGGAGTCCGGGTCAACGTCGAGCCGAAGCAAAGGCTTTTTGTAGGAGTTGGCTAAACGGGAAGCAATTCATATTTGTAAATTGCTTGGCAAGTATACTTGCAACTATAATTGCGACTTTGAAAATGTTGTAGTATCATTAATCATTGGAGGTAGATATGCCCCAGATATCGCTCTATATAGATGAAAAAACACTCAAGCAGGTTGAATCCGCCGCGCGGAGACAGAACATGTCCATATCCAAATGGGTCGCCGAACAAATACGGTTTTGCATTGAACCCTCATACCCCACTACCTTTGAGGACTTGTTCGGTTCGGTGCATGACGACAGCTTTGTCGCGCCGCGACAGGGATACTTTTCGGATGATTCCACGAGGGACCTACTCTGATGTACTACCTGGATACGAATACCTGTATTTATTTTCTAAACGGCAGATACGAGTCAGTACGCGCAAAAATCCTGAACACTCCACCAAATGGAATCGCAATTCCTTCTATAGTCAAAGCCGAATTGTTGCTGGGTGCATATAAAAGCAAACAGCGAAAGTCCAATCTTGAAAAGTTAGAGCGTTTTTTAGAACCCTTTGCGATTCATGATTTCGATAGTCAGGCAGCCTGCGAATATGCGAGTATCCGTTATGAATGCGAAAGCAGGGGGATTTCGGTAGGACCCAATGATTTATTTATCTCAGCGATTGTGAGGTATAATGATGGAATCCTGGTCACTCATAATGTGGCCGAGTTCGGCGGAATACCTGGATTGAAGCTCGAGGACTGGACGGCGCAGGGTTAAGAGCAGCGGTAAATACAGCGCCGCGATCAGCACTAAGCAGGGAGGGAGCATGCAGGAAAAGGCGAACGGACAGTTTTACGCCCCCAAGGGCAAGTCGGCGCCGGTCTGCGCCAAAGGCGAGTTCAAGGTGGGCGTCATAGGGCTGGAACACGGTCACATCTACGGTATGTGCAACGGGCTCTCCGAGGCGGGGGCGGAAATCGGGCCGGTCTGGGATCCTGACCCCGCCAAGGTTCAGGGCTTCCTCAAGGCTTTTCCCGGCGCCAGGGCAGCCGCGTCGGAAGCGGAAGTCCTGGAGTGGAAGGATCTGCGGATGATCGCCGGAGCTCCCATACCCTGCGAACGGGGAGGACTGGGGTTGAAGGTAATGGCCCACGGCAAGGACTATTTCTGCGACAAGCCGCCGCTTACCACCCTGGACGACGTGGCCGCGTGCCGCAAGGCCGTGGCCGAGACGGGGCGTAAATTCGCGGTCTATTATAGCGAACGGCTCCACGTGGAGGCGGCTGTCTATGCCGAAAAGCTCGTTTCCGAGGGCGCCATCGGGAAGGTGATCCAGATCATCGGCACGGGACCGCACAGGATCAGCCTGCCCACAAGGCCCGAGTGGTTTTTCGACAGGAAGAAGTACGGCGGAATCCTGGTGGACTTAGGCTGCCATCATATCGAACAGATTCTCTTTTTCGCCGGGGCGAAGAACGCCCGTATCACCTCATCCAGGGTGACGAGCTACAAATACACCCAATACCCCGATTTCGAGGACTTCGGCGATGCCTCCTTCGTCACGGATAACGGAGTCTCGGCTTACATGACGGTCCACTGGTTCACCCCCGACGGTCTGGGGGCCTGGGGCGACGGCCGCACCTTCATTCAGGGCACAGAGGGTTACCTCGAGCTGCGGAAATATATAGACGTGGCGGCCGATCCCGAGGGAGACCACGTGATCCTGGTGAATAACGAGGGCGAGTACCATTATAAAGTTGCGGGCACCGTCGGCTTCCCCTTCTTCGGCCGCCTGGTGCGGGACTGCCTGGACAGGACCGAGACCTCCATGAGCCAGGAAGTGGTCTTCAACGCGATAGAGCTGGCCATCAAGGCCCAGGAACAGGCTTGGGCCCAGAACTAAGGATACTAATGCTTTGGTGGAGTAGGTGATCGGCCGCTAGGCGGCAAAAATACCTTTCCTTGACAGAGCCCGAGGATGGAACGTACAAAGGAAGGCAATGAAATATTCGGTCTGTAATGAGCTTTTCGGCGACCTGCCACTGGCCAGGGCCTGCGCGATCATCCGCCGGGCGGGCTTCGACGGGGTGGAACTCGCTCCCTTCACGGTCTTCGGCGACCTCTCCCTCGGCGCGATAAACAAGGGAGTGGCTGAAGTCAAGCGGGTGCTGGACGGCGAGGGCCTGGCGTACGCGGGTTTCCACTGGCTCATGGCCAAGCCCGAAGGCCTGCATTTCGCCGCTCTGGATCCGCGCTTGCGCGAGAAGTCCCTGGACCATCTCAAGCGCCTGATCGAGGCCTCGGGCAGGCTGGGCGGCGGGAATCTCATACTTGGCTCGCCGCGGCAGCGGAGCGGTTTCCCCGGGCGCAGCGCACAGGATGCCCTCAAATACTTGGAGGAGGGCCTGTCCTCGGTGGCCGGGACTCTTTCGGACTGCGACTCCTTTCTGCTTATCGAGCAGCTTTCAACCGATCAAACAGACGTGGTCACCACCTTCGAGGAGGCGGTCGCCATGGTGGACCGCATCGGGAAACCCTCGGTGTCCAGCATGTTCGACTTCCATAATTCGGCGGGGCTTCCCCAGGCTTGGGACGAACTCATAACGCGCTACGCTTCCTACATTCGGCACGTGCACCTCAACGAGGCGGACGGCAAGGCGCCGGGAACGGGGGCTTCGGATTATGGCCCAGCGTGGAAGGCGCTCAAGGCTTCGGGCTACTCAGGCTGGGGGAGCATCGAAATATTCGAAATACCGGAAGATCCAAAGACAATGCTGGAACGGTCGCGGGCGCTTTTCAGGCGCCTGGACGGGGAAGAAGATTAATTTCGGGAGGGATGAATGAACTTTGGAATAGTAGGCACGGGACTTATCGCGGAATTTCACGCTAAGGCTTTGAAGGAAATCCCGGGCGCCAGGATTGTGGCCTGCCTGGACAAGGTGCCCGAACGGGCCCAGGCCTTCGCCAAAAACCATGGCTGCGCCGCGTACGACAACCTGGACGGCTTTCTGGCCCACAAGGGCCTCGAGACGGTGAACGTCTGCACCCCTTCGGGGCTGCACCTCGACGCCGCCGTCCCGGCGGCGGCCGCGGGCAAGCACCTGGTCATCGAGAAACCCCTGGAGACCACGAGGGAGCGCTGCCGCGCCATCGTAGAAGCCTGCCGGGCCGGCGGCGTCGCTCTGGCCGGGATCTTCCCCTCGCGATTCCACGGCTCCGCCGCCGCAATCAAAGCTGCTGTCGAGGCCGGGCGCTTCGGAAAGCTCACCATGGGCTCGGCCTACGTCAAATGGTGGCGGGATCCGGAATACTACGCCAAGGGCGGCTGGAAGGGCACCAAGGCCCTGGACGGCGGCGGGGCGCTGATCAACCAGTCCATCCACGCGGTGGACCTCCTGCTCTGGTTCATGGGCGACGCCGACGAGGTCTGCGCCTGGACGGGCACGATCGGCCACCAAGGCATCGAGGTGGAGGACAACGCCGTCGCCTCCATCCGCTTCAAGAACGGGGCGTTGGGGGTGATCCAGGGTTCCACGGCGGTATGGCCGGGCTTTTTAAAGCGCGTTGAAGTCTCGGGTCTCGCCGGCTCCGCCATCATGGAAGAAGAAAACCTGCTTTTCTGGAAATTCAAGAATGAGAGTCCCGCGGACGAGGAAATCAGGCGCGATTACGCCAGCGCCACCTCATCGGGGGGCGGGGCTTCGGATCCCGCCGCCATAGGTTATCACGGACACAAGCTTCAGCTCATGGACTTCATCGACGCCGTGGAGAAGGGCAGGAGGCCCCTGGTGGACGGGATTGAGGCGGCCAAGGCCGTCTGCCTTATCGAGGCTATTTACCAGAGCGCCGAGTCGGGCAGGCCGGTAAAGGTCAAATGCCTGTGATACGGTTAAGTGGTTTCGCCGACGAGGCTGCCGACGGCATCGAAGGCCAGATAGAGGCGATCAAGGCCCTGGGATGGAAGGGCATCGAGCTGCGGAGCGTGGACGGGGTCAACGCCCACGACCTGCAGGACAAGGAATTCGACGCGGTTCGCCGCGCCTTGGACAAGGCCGGTATCGAGGTGAACTGCCTGGGCTCCACCATCGCCAACTGGGGCAAGAGGGTGGACGAGGACAGAGCCGCCACCATGGCCACCGTGGAACGGGCTATCGCGCGCATGAAGGCCCTCGGGACTAAGATGATCCGCATCATGAGCTACGCCATCGACCTCGACGGGCAGGGCAGGCCGCTGGCCGATCAGCGCTTCCCTGAGCGGGTGTCCCGGCTGAACGAGATCTGCGGGCGTTTCGCCGCCGAGGGCATCACACCGGTGCACGAAAACTGTCTCAATTACGGCGGCATGAGCTGGGGCCATACCCTGGAGCTCCTGGACGCGGTGCCCGCACTGCGCCTGGTCTTCGACACGGGCAATCCAAGCCTCACCCCCGATTTCTCCAAGCCTTTTCCCTATCCCAACCAGGATGCCTGGGAAACCTGGGAGAAGCTAAAATCCAAGGTGGCGCACCTTCATGTCAAGGATGGCTGGCGCAACCCCGAAACCGGGGAGGAAACCTACGTCTATCCCGGCGAAGGTCCTTCCAGGATCGCCGATGTACTGGCTGACTGCCTGGCATCGGGCTACTCGGGCTGGCTTACGATCGAACCTCACATGGCCGTGGTTTTCCATGACGCCTCGGTGCATTCACCGGCGGAACGGCGAAAATCGGTGTTCATAGAATACGGCCGCAGGGTGGAAGCGATGCTCGAAGCCCTGGGAGCCACGGTGACCGGAGGGAGCGCGAAGGCATGAAAAGATCGATAAAGAACGAAACGGAGCTCGAGGAGTTCATGTCTCGCCCGTCGGCCAGGCTGGTCGACTATGTCGCGGGCCTGGATGGCGACATCGCCATCGTGGGCGCCGCTGGCAAGATCGGCGTCACTCTGGCCATGATGGCTTCCAGGGCGGTCAAGGCCTCAGGGAAAGACCGAAAAGTCTACGCGATTTCCCGTTTCTCGGATCCCTCGGCCAGGACGCGCATGGAAAAAGAGGGCGCGGCGACAGTCCCCTGCGACCTCTTGGACCAGGACGCGGTCGCGAAGCTTCCTGAAGCGGCCAACGTGCTTTTCCTGGCGGGGCGCAAGTTCGGCACCCAGGGCGCGCAGGATCTCACCTGGGCTACCAACACGCTGGCGCCCGCCAATGTCGCGCGGCGTTATTCCAAGAGCAGGATAGTCGCGTATTCCACCGGCTGCGTCTACGATTTCACGAACGCGGTCTCCGGCGGCTCGACGGAGCGCGATCCTCCCGGCGCCACGGGGGAATACGCGCAATCCGCCCTGGGCAGGGAGAGGGT
>CAYVOD010000065.1:0-9370 GCA_964453055.1 uncultured Treponema sp.
AGGATGAATTTTTCTGGTAAGTAAAAGTATTTGCGGGGCTAGAGCCTAATTCCTCATTTTTTCGTGCTAGACTATTCATCTAGTGTGAATTTCTTTTAATCGGGAGGCCAGAGGCTTTGAAAGGTGCGTGTGAAAACGTACTTTCACGAAGGGTGCTGATCGTCTTTTCTCCTTCCCGGGATCCTTCCTCCGCTGCCCGAAACGAGCGGCGCTTCAGCCGTTTCGCTACTATCCTTCAGGAGGCTGGATTCGCCTCGACACCCGCTCAGGCGGACAGCATATCCTGTCTCGATGAACTCGTTGACCGCTTCCGCCCTGATTTGGTTTTCAGCGCTCTCGACCACCTGCCCGACGCCGCGGGCAGACCTGTGAATGTCCATGGCTGGCTGGAGCAACGCGCTATTCCCTATGTCGGTTCTCCGCCCGAGGCAATAGAACTCGCTTTGGACAAAACCGCGCTGAAGAGGAAATGGCTCGCTGACGGCATCGCGACGCCTGAGTTCCTCGCCCTTGACTCCCCGACGGGGTCCACCCTCATCGAAGAGGGAAAGCTGCCTCCCTTTCCCTGCATCGTAAAGCCTTCCGACGCCGGAAATTCCCGGGGCATCACGAAGGATTCGGTCGTCTTCGACATCTGGGGCTTGAAAGCCCGGGTCGGGTCCGTGGCGAAGGAATTTCGGCACATACTCGTCGAACATTACATGGGGCTTTATCCCGATTTTCGCGAGATCACCTGCGCATGCGTCGGCAACTGTCCGGAACGGCTCCTCATGCCCGCCGAGCTTGTATTTCTCAAGCCGGAAGGCCTTCATGTCATAACCACGCGGGACAAGAATCGCGATAGGACAACTGCGCGCGCTTTGGCCGATGAGGGCATAAGGGAAGCCGCTAAAGCCTTCGCCGGGCGTGTCTTTGACTCGGCGGGCGTCAGGGACTATTCGCGCTGCGATTTGGTTTTTGCCGGGGGTAAATTTTGGGCTATCGAGGTGAACGGACAGCCCATGATCCCCGACTCCTGGTTTGAATCCTGCGCCCTATACGCAGGACTCGACGAGAAGGCTTATATCGCGGCGATCATCGACGCGGCGAATCGCCGGCTCTTCCCGAAGCTCGACGAGTAGACCGGGAATCCCGAGGCATGGGAGGCATAAGACGAGATATAAAAAAGGGCGTCCGAAAGGACGCCCTAAACTACTAATCTAGAGTTGGACTAACTTAGTAGTCCATTCCTCCCATGCCTCCCATGCCGCCGCCTGCGGGCATGGCGGGCTTCTCTTTCTCGGGCAGGTCCGTGACCGCGCACTCGGTGGTCAGCAGGAGCGCCGCGACCGAAGCGGCGTTCTGCAGGGCGCTGCGGGTAACCTTGGCGGGGTCGATGATACCGGCCTTCATCATGTCCACCCACTCTCCCTTGGAGGCGTCGAAGCCGACGCCCTTCTTGGAGGTCTTGGCCTTGTCGGCGATGATTGATCCGTCCACGCCGCCGTTCTCGGCGATCTGGCGGATGGGCTCCTCGAGGGCGCGCTTGACGGTCCTGAAGCCGACTTTCTCGTCGTCCGAGAACTTGCTGATATTGAACTTCTCCAGAGCGAGGGCTGCCTGGATGAGGGCGATACCGCCGCCTGCCACGATGCCTTCGTCGATGGCGGCGCGGGTGGCGGAAAGAGCGTCCTCGACCCTGTGCTTCTTCTCTTTCATCTCCACTTCGGTGGCCGCGCCGACGTTGATGACGGCCACGCCGCCGGCGAGCTTGGCCAGGCGCTCCTGGAGCTTCTCGCGGTCGTAGTCGGAGGTGGTCTCCTCGATCTGCTTCTTGATCTGGGCGATGCGGTCCTGGATGTCCTTCTGCTTGCCGGCGCCGTTGATGATGGTGGTGTTGTCCTTGTCCACCTTGACGGTCTTGGCGTTGCCCAGCTGGGACACCGAGGTGTTCTCGAGCTTGAGGCCCAGCTCTTCGGAAACGACTTCGCCGCCGGTGAGGATGGCGATGTCCTCGAGCATGGCCTTTCGGCGGTCGCCGAAACCGGGAGCCTTGACGGCGCAGACGTTCAAGGTGCCGCGCAGGTGGTTGACGATGAGGGTGGCCAGGGCTTCGCCTTCGATATCCTCGGCGATGATGAGAAGGGGCTTGCCGGTCTGGGCGATCTTCTCCAGGAGGGGAAGAAGGTCCTTCATGTTGGAGATCTTCTTGTCATGGATGAGGATGAGGGGGTTCTCGAAGACGGTGGTCATGGAATCGCGGTTGGTGACGAAATAGGGGGAGGTGTAGCCGCGGTCGAACTGCATGCCTTCGACGAAGTCGATGGTGGTCTCCATGGTCTTGGACTCTTCGACGGTGATGACGCCGTCCTTGCCCACCTTCTCCATGGCGTCGGCGATCTGGCCTCCGATCGCCGTGTCGTTGTTGGCCGAAACGGAAGCTACGTTGGCGATTTCCTCTTTCTCGATGATTTCCTTGGAGTTCTTCTTGATCTCCTCGACGGCCACGGTGACCGCCTGGTCGATGCCCTTCTTGAGCCCCATGGGGTCCATGCCCGCGGCGACGGCCTTGAGGCCTTCCTTGACGATGGAGTAGGCGAGGACGGTGGCGGTGGTGGTCCCGTCTCCGGCGATGTCGTTGGTCTTGGTGGCTACTTCCTTGAGCAGCTGGGCGCCCATGTTTTCATAGGCATCCTCGAGCTCGATCTCCTTGGCGACGGACACGCCGTCCTTGGTCACGGTGGGGGCGCCGAACTTCTTGTCGAGGAGGACATTCCGGCCTTTGGGGCCGAGGGTTACCTTGACCGCCTTGGAAATGGTCTCCACGCCGACGAGAAGCTTGCGCCTCGCGTCCTCGCTGAAAAGCAGCTGTTTGGCCATAGTGTTACTCTCCCTTGTTTATTTGGATTGTCGATCCGTAGATCGAATCGAAGATATCCATATTTTTAAAAAATGACAAGGACTTTGAGAAAAAAACTGGAAATTTGATGAAATAGTTCGTATACTAACCATATGGAAGAGTATTTGATGATGGGCCTGGCCTATGGTTTGTGGCGGCGCAAGGCTCAGGCGGCTCTGGAAAAATTCGGGATCAGCTTCCAGCAGTATCAGCTGGTGAGGCAGGCCCGCAGGAGGGGAGCCCTGATCTTGAGCGCGGCGGCCCGGGAGCTCGGCATGGACAAACCCACATTGAGCCTGGTGGCGCGGAAGTGCGTGGACTCGGGCTGGCTGTCCAGGACGGATGTCATGGCGGACAAGAGAGCTTCCAGGCTGAGCCTCAGCGGCCTGGGAGAGGAACTCCTGGACCGTATAGAAGCCTCCGGCCTCTTTTCCCCCGAATCGTTGGGGGACGCCCTCGATGTCCTGGGTTCGGATGAGCGCGCCGAGCTGCGGCGGATGATGGACAGGGTCTCAAGGAGGGCGAGGGACGTATTCCAATAAGCCAGGGCCCGGGAATGCGTGGACGCGAGCAGGTTCGCTCCTCCCTATGCGGCCCGTGGCTTCGCGGAGGCGAGCCTCGCTTCGTTCACAAAGTTTCGCCTTCGTGCTATGCTCAGGAGCGTGAACAAAAAACCACAGACGCTTTTCTGCGACGAATTTCTCCTGGCGGTGGACAAGCCGGCAGGGATGCTTTCCATACCCGACCGCTACGATCCGGACGCTCCCGTCATCCTGAACCTCCTGGAGAAAGCATACGGGAAGCTCTATGTGGTGCACAGGATCGACAAGGACACGAGCGGCGTTCTGCTCTACGCCCGGGATCAGGCTACCCACAAGGCCCTCAACGCGCTTTTTCATTCAAGGGCGATCGAAAAAACCTATCTCGCCCTCGTGCGGGGGAGAACCGAGGAGGACGAATGGGTCTGCGACCTTCCCCTGCTGGCGGACGCCGACAAGCTGCACCGCAGCATTGTGGACAAGCGCAGGGGCAAGGAATGCCTGAGCAGGTTCGAGACCCTCGAGCGCTACGAGGAATTCAGCCTGGTAAGAGTTAGCCCTGAGACGGGCCGGACCCATCAGGTGCGCGTGCATTGCGCGGCATCGGGGTATCCCATCGTCGCCGACCCCCTCTACGGGGACGGCAAGCCTTTTTTCCTGTCCAAGATCAAGCGCGGGTGGAGAGGCGACAGCTTCGAGGAACGGCCCCTTCTCGCCCGCACCGCGCTTCACGCCCAGACGCTGATCCTGAGGCATCCCAAGGACGGGAGCGACCTTGGCCTGGAAGCCCCCCTGCCCAAGGACATGAAGGCCGCGATCGCGCAACTCGGGAAATTATCCTCGCGCTAATCGGTAGCCGCAAGCTCATGAGCGCTGCGTAGCCGCGGTATAGCGGCCCGCCAAAAAGCCAGCTCGATTTGAAATCGGCTAACGTCTTCCGGTGAGCTTGATGATGTGGTAGCCGAACTGGGTCTGCACCACGTCGGAAATGGAACCGACACCCAGACTCTTGCACGCGGACTCGAAGGCGCCCACCATTTTTCCCGGGCCGAACCAGCCTAGGTCGCCGCCTGATGATTTTGAGGGGCAGGTCGAATGCTCCCTGGCGAGGCTTTCGAAATTGCCTCCCTGCTTGCATCGCTTGAGCAGTTCCTGGGCCAGTGCCCTGTCTTTCACCAATATATGGCTCGCTCTCCACTCCATCGTTTCTCTCCTATCTCCAGCGGGCGTGAAAGCCCTCGATTTTTTCCAGCACCTGCCGCAGCTGCTCCTTGGGGGGCAGGATGGTGGTGCGGAAATGCGCGCTCCCCTCGGCCTGGCCGAAGCCTTCGCCGGGGACGAGGCAGATGCCTGTCTCCTCGAGGAGCGCGAGGCAGTATTCCGTGTCGCTGCGTCCGGGCGGAAGCTCGATTTGCGGAAACGCGTACATGGCGCCCGCGATCGGCGCGCAGGAATAGCCGGGAATCCGTCCCAGTCCTTCCGCCAGTAGACTGGCCCGGGCGGCCAGTTCGCCGAGTATCTCATTTTTTTCTTTTTGGTAGTTGTCGAAGGAAGCCTCCCCGGGCTCGGGGGGCCTGACCATGAGATATACGAGGATCTGTCCGCTTAAATTCGCGCAGAGGGCTATGGACTGGAGTTTGGTGATCTGGGCCATGACGTCGGGGGCGACGTTGCGCGCCTCCAGATAGCCTCCGCGTTGGCCGCATTCGCCGTGAAAACCTTTTGAGCAGGAATGGAAGCTGAAAAGACAGACCTCGGTATCGCCCGACTCGGCGAGAACCCTGGCGAAGGAAACGAATTCGTCCCCGGGTCTGTAGATGTTCTCCTGATACACCTCGTCTGCGAGTATCGAAAGACCATGCTCCTTGGCGAAGGAGATCACCATGGCGATATTGTCCTTGCCGAGCACCGCTCCGGTGGGATTCCCGGGATTGATGACGCAAATCGCCTTTACCTTGATGCCCTCCGCTTCCGCCGCGGCATAAGCGCGCTCGAGTTCCTCCCTCGAAAGGCTCCAGCCCGAACTCTCCTCCAGGTAATATCCCACTTGCCGACCCCCGTAGAGGGTGATGGTGGCTGAATATAAAGGATACTGGGGGATGGGAATCATTATGCCGTCTATGCCGGACGCTATGAGAAGCTTTAGAACCGACTGCACCCCTTTGGAGGCTCCGTCGGTGAGATAGATGGACTCGGGATCGGCCTTAACGGTAAGGGAACTGTCCGAATCGCGCTTTGAAATGAAACGGGCTACCGCTTCCCTGACTACCCTGAGACCCTTGGACTCGGAGTAAGCGCCAAGACCGCCGCCGGAGGATTTGAGCAGTTCCGAAGCCCTCTGGATGACATCGGGCGGGAAGGCCTGAGGGCTTTTTCGCCCGAGCTCGGGGTACTGCATGAGCGCGAGCGTCTGCCTTACGTAGCTCAGCGGCTTCTGGCCGAGTGCCTGGGGATTCCCGATATTGCAATATATTATCGTCCTGCCGCCGCGTTCCAGCTCTCCGGCCCGCTTCACTATCGGACCCCGGACCGCGTATTCGGTGGCGAGGACTTCCTCGCTCAAGTCCGAAAGCGAGAGACTCATTGCCGCTCCTTGCCGGCGATCGAGGCCGCAGGCCCGATTCCGGCTGAATTCAGTATAGCTTGGGGCACCTATCGAGTCAAAGGTAGGGTATTTCCCCCGTGCCACATTTTTGCAATACTTGACCCCCAATGGCACTTGGTATATACGTTGAGTGCTGCGGCCAGGCTCCGCCGGTAGCGCCCCGGGGCTATCGCGGCCCTGCCCATTGCCTTTTTGGAGGATAGTATGCCCGTCAATTTAAAGGGAAGAAGCTTTCTCACGCTCAAGGATTTTACCGCCGGCGAAATCAGGTATCTTCTCGATCTGTCCCGGGAGCTCAAGGCCAAAAAACGCGCGGGCATAAAAGGAAACTCTCTTTTCCGCAAGAATATAGTACTCATCTTCGACAAGGCATCGACACGCACTCGCTGCGCCTTCGAAACAGCCTGTTGGGACGAGGGAGGGAACGCGACCTTCCTCACCAATTCCCAGATGGGCAAGAAGGAATCCGTGGAAGACACGGCCAAGGTGCTGGGCCGCATGTACGACGGCATTCAGTACCGGGGCTTTTCCCAGAAGCTGGTGGAGGACCTTGCCAGGTATTCGGGCGTTCCCGTCTGGAACGGTCTCACAGACGAGGATCACCCCACCCAGATCCTGGCCGATCTTCTCACTATTGAAGAGCATGTGCACAAGCCGCTCAATAAGGTAAAGCTGGTCTACTGCGGCGACGCCAGGAACAACATGGGCAACGCCCTGATGATAGGCAGCGCGAAAATGGGTCTCCATTTCGTGGCCCTGGCGCCCCGGGAACTCTGGCCCAACGAAGCACTCACCGAAGAGATGCTCAAGGTAGCCGCTGGTTCCGGCGGCAAAATAGAGTTCTTCGATATCGAAAAGAAGGACGAAGCCCTCAAGGGCGCCGACGTGCTCTATACCGACGTCTGGGTATCGATGGGAGAGGAAGCCAAGTTCGCCCAACGCATAGCCCAGCTTTCGAACTATAGGGTCACGATGGAATTCGTGAAGAAGACGGGCAATCCCGACGCGATCTTCCTGCACTGTCTCCCGGCGTTTCACGACACCGAGACTGCGGTGGGCGCCGAGATCGCGGCCCAGCACGGCATCAAGGAAATGGAAGTGTCGGACGAAGTATTCAGGTCCAGGCACTCGGTAGTTTTCGACCAGGCTGAAAATAGACTGCACACGATCAAAGCCGTTATGGCTGCGACGATAGGCGACCTGTAGAACAGAAGGGCCGATACGGAACCGCGCAGCCTGTCGCGTTAAAACAGGCAGGTACTACATGAACGAACTTTACGACAACTCTCCAAAGGCCGAACGGGCTCTGCTCATAGGCGTGGAATCGGACCGGTTGGAGTCCAAGGAAGCCGCAAGCCTTCTTCGGGAGCTCTCCGGCCTCGCGTCCAGCCTGGGGGTGGATACCGTCGCCACGATGATGGTAAAGCTGAGGGAAAAGACGGCCAACCTGCTCTTGGGCAGCGGCAAGGCGGACGAAATCGTCGCCGCCGCCAAGGCCGACGAGGCGGACTCGATTATCTTCGATCATCCCTTGAGCCCGATCCAGCAGAGAAACTGGGAGAAGCTGTCTGGGCTCAAGGTCTACGACAGGGCTGAACTCATCATCAAGATATTCTCCGCACGGGCGCTCACTAGAGAGGCGGGCCTTCAGGTTGAGCTGGCGCGGCTGGAATACGCGCTGCCGAGGCTTGCCCATTCCTACGAGGAACTTTCCCGTCAGCGGGGAGGGCGCTACGGCACCAAGGGCTCGGGAGAACAGAAGATAGAGCTGGATCGAAGAGCCATCGAGCGCAGGATCCACGAACTGAAAGAAGAGCTCAAGGATGTGCGCAAGTCCAGGGACGTACAGCGCAAGCGGAGGCAGCGGCTGGACCTTCCCAGGGCCGCGATAGTCGGCTATACGAACTCAGGGAAATCAAGCCTCCTCAACGCCATGACCAGGGCGGAAGTTCTCGCCGAGGACAAACTCTTCGCCACCCTGGATCCCACCACCCGCAGGCTTTCCCTAGGATCCGGGGCGAGCCTGCTGCTCACCGACACGGTCGGCTTCGTGCGTAACCTGCCCCACGGCCTGGTCGCAGCCTTCAAGGCCACATTGGAAGAAGCCTCCAGCGCCGACCTTCTCATCCACGTGGTCGACGGAGCCGATCCCGAACGGGAAAGGCAGATGGCAACGACGCGCCAGGTATTAACGGAAATAGGCGCCGGATCGCTTCCACATATCCTTGTGTTCAATAAAAACGACCTCGCGGATTCCGAAACCGTCGCGGAGTGGCGAAGAACCCATCCAGAGGGCATCTCCGTATCGGCCAAAACAGGTCACGGTCTCGAAGCGCTTGCCGCCCGCATCGAAGAAGAACTCAGCTCGGACATGAAGGAACTTAGCCTTCTTATCCCTCACGCCCAGTACGCCTTGATTCCACTCATTCACCGGGAAGGCGTGATTTTGGAGGAGAAGGGAGGGGAGGAGGGTACGGAGGTCAGGTGCAAGATGCCTTCGAGGCTCCTTGCCAGGTTCGCAGAGTTTATCGTCTAGACAGGTCGCGGCAGAAGTCCGGATACCTCTCCCGAGTTGTACTGTCTCGTCCGGTTCCCTTGCTCGAGCAAGATCAGACTCCCGTCCTCTCCCACGCCGAGAAGCCTTCCCGAGCGCTCTCGGCCCGAGCGGGGATCGCCCGCGACGAACCGCAGCTCCTGTCCCAGACCCCAAAGCATAGAACTATATTTCTCCCGCCAAAGAGGATCCTCAAGGCTTTCGACAACAGCGTACGCTATAGCCCGGGCCAGCTCCTCGCGACCGGGCGCCGAAGGATGGATGGCTGTGGTTTTCGGATTAGGCAGGAGTTCCTCCAGGCTTGTCGCCGTTTCTACCAGATTTGGCCCGTAGGCTTCGAGCTTGAGGTTGATGCCGATGCCGATGAAGAGGCCGGAGCCCGAGGATTCGCAGAGAATGCCTCCCAGCTTTTTCCAGGAGTCTTTCGCCGATCCGGCGCCGAGAATGTCGTTAGGCCATTTGAGGGCCACGCGCTCGGCAAGGCCGTCGATGCGTCCGAGCTGCTGAGCTACGCCCAGCCCAACCCGCAGGGTCAATGCGGGCAGCCGGCTCGCCGATGCCTCGAGGCAAAGCGTCATGGCGAGGCTGGATCCCTGAGCGGATTCCCAACGCCTGCCTTCCAGCCTGCCCCGTCCCTTGGTCTGCCGATCGGCGAGCAGGATAAAAGGCGGGGTCTGGCCCCGCTCGACCGCCCTACGAGCTTCGTCCATCGTGGAGTCTACCTGGGGAAAACGAAGAATTTTAATCGTGTTTTGCTCGGCCATTTTATACGGCTACTATATGACTATGGCCGG
>CAYVOD010000066.1:0-9356 GCA_964453055.1 uncultured Treponema sp.
TTCAGGCAAAATCAAGCTCTATCGGGGATCGTCGTGTATGAAAAGCGGGGCTAAGGGCCGGGCTAAAGGCCTTTCGCAAAGGCATGGAAAGAGGCTTGGCATCGGCCTTCTCGCGGTAACGGCCTTGGGCGTCCTGGGGCTCGGAGCTGCCGGATATTTTTTTATACTAAAGGCTAATCCCGAAGGCTCCGCCGCGGGCCGGGCTAAAGCTACCCGGCAAAGGGTGCTGGAAACCTGGAATTCCGGCGACAGGCCAGGAACCCTGGAACTTAGCGATACAGCGCTAGCGCAGTTCCCCTTTGACCCCTTTTATCTCAGCATGCACGGCATCGCCGCCTATTACGTGGCGGCGGACAGCCCCGAGGGGGACGATCGCCAAGTCCTGATCGAAGACGCCCTGTTCAGCCTGCGCAAAGCCCTGGACCAGCAAGGGAAACTCCCGATCCAGGGGCAGGTGGAATATGTATTGGGCAAGATTTATTTTCAGAAGGGCGCCCCTTGGATGGACCTGGCCGTACAACAGCTCGAGCGATCGCTGGAAGACGGTTACGAGGCGAAGGATTCGGAGCAATTCCTCGCCCTCTCTTACGCGGGGATCGGGGATCATGCTTCGGCCGTCCGGCACTTCGAGAAAGCTTTGGCAAAAGAATCCAGCGATATATTGAAGCTTTCCGCGGCGATAAGCTATAAAGAATTAGGCGAGGTGGACAAGACCGTTGAGTATCTCTCTTCGAGCGTTGATTCGGCCTCGGACGGGATATTGGTTCAACGCGCCCGCTTTCTGCTAGGCGAGATCGCTATGGAAAAAGGCGACTTACCCGAGGCGGAAAAGCTCTACCGGTCTATCGTAGAAACCGACCCTGGTTCAGCCGAGGGCTGGTACCGATTAGGTCTCGTAGCCGAGGCGCTGAAAGACCCTATCGCAGCCCGCGCCGCGTGGCGGAAGACGACGACCATTGACCCGAACCATATCGAGGCGAGAAAGAAGTTAGCCGAACGTCTATAGGGAGGAATGATGGCGAAAAACGGATTCATGAGCAGGTTTTCTCAGGATATAGGCATCGATCTTGGAACGTGCAATACCCTGATCTACATACGTGGTAAAGGTATTGTTCTGAACGAGCCTTCCGTCGTCGCCGTGGAAAAGGGCACCAACAGGCTCGTCGCCGTGGGAACCGAGGCCAAGGGCATGCTTTCCCGAACGCCGAGGGACATAATCGCGAAGCGCCCTCTTAGGGACGGGGTCATTGCCGATCCCGACCTTACAGAGAAAATGATCAAATATTTCATCCAGAAGGTCGCGCCGAAAAACTGGTTCTTCAAGCCCAGAATCGTCATCGGAGTGCCCTCCTGCATCACGAAGGTAGAGGAAAACGCCGTGATCGATTCAGCCTACAAGGCCGGGGCTAGGTCGGTGAAAGTCATCGCGGAATCGCTGGCCGCGGCTATCGGCGCCGGGATACCCATCGTCGAGCCCGCCGGCCACATGATCTGCGACATAGGCGGCGGAACGACAGAAATCTCGGTGATATCCTTGAAGGGCATGGTCGTGACCAGGGCGATACGAGTAGGCGGGGACGAGTTCGACGAAGCGATAATGCGGCATATAAGGAACGTCCATAACCTGATAATAGGCGACCAGACCGCCGAGCGGCTGAAGATTGAAATCGGGAACGCAAGCCCTGAAAGGACTATCGAAAAAGTGGAAATCAAGGGCAACGACGCGATTACAGGCCTGCCTCGCCGCTTCGAGGTCGATTCGGTCGAGATACGCGAAGCCTTAATGCCGTCGATATCCCAGATAGTGGACGAGGTGAAGAAAACCCTGAGTGAAACGCCTCCGGAGCTGGCGGCCGACATAGTCGAACGGGGCATCGTGATGTCCGGTGGCGGAGCCTTGCTCAAAGGGCTTCCGAAACTTATCGCCAAGGAAACCGGGGTCCCGGTGATCCTCGCCGAAAAGCCCCTAGAATGCGTAGCCATAGGTTCGGGAACCTATTTCGAAACTATGATGAACAGCAGAGAATCCTCGGACAGCGTCTACGAAAGCCTCAACCTTTAGCGGGTAGGCGCCGATGCCGCAAAAAAAGCGGGGAGGAAGGTTTATCGCCGCCCAGGGAATTCCCCTGCTTCTCGTTCTGTTAAGTCTCGTGCTCGTCTCTGTCTCCACCAAGACGATGCAAAGCCTTCCGCGGGCGGTATTCACCGGCATCAGCGGGGGAACGCAAAAGCTCTTCTTCGGCGTCTCAAGCTTCATCCAGAGGACCATCTTTTCCATCCGGGAGCTTAGCCGCTTGCGGGAGGAATACGAGACCTTAGTCGCGAAGCTGGCAGGATTCGAAAATCTTGAACGAGATTATGTGGACACGCTTGCGGAAAACGAGCGCCTCAAGGAGCAGCTCGTTTTTTTCGAAAGCGTATCCTCCATCAAGGCCGCCGCCAGGATTATCGCTAAGGATCCCGGCAATATTTATTCAAGCTGCGTCATCGACAAGGGAAGCGGAGCGGGGGTTGAGGTGAACATGGCCGTAGCCGCCTTCCAGAACGGAATCGAAGGATTGGCGGGGAAGATCGTGGAAACCCGCAAGGGCTCTAGCGTCGTAGTGCCGATCTACGATGGACGGCTGTACGCCGCGGCGAGGCTGTCGCGTACCAGGGTCGAAGGCCTGGTCAACGGACAGGGCAACCCGGACGAGCCCCTGCTGATGAATTACGTATCGATGTTGAACGCCCAGGATATCCAGGTGGGGGACATGGTGGTGACAAGCGGGTTGGATTCTATATATCCGCCGGATATAGCCATCGGTCGGGTCAAGGAAATCCGAACGCCGAAATACGGAAGTTCCTCCCTGATCCTCCTGGAACCAGCCCTCGATTTCTCCAAAATCGAATACCTGTTCATTCTCGACAAGACCGAAGGCCAGGCTTCCGACTCCTCCAGCGTGGAAAGCGAGCAGAATCTAGGGGGCGGATCATGACTGTCAGCGTCCTGGCCTCCACCGCGATCGGCGCGCTGCTCCTGTTCATACAGTCTACCTGGTTGAGAAATGGCCTGTTTTGGGGCGTGATTCCCGACCTGGCCTTTTTGCTCATACTCTGGGTAGCCTATAACAACAAGGGCTTCGAGGGCGTCATCGTAGCCTTCCTTTGCGGGCTGGTCTCGGACCTGCTCTCCTCGGCGCCATTAGGCTATTCTTCCTTCCTCTACATAGCGCCCGCATACGCGATTTCCTTTCTCAGAAAAGTCATCGACCTGGACAAGCTGATACTGCCGGTCATACTCGGTTTTTCCTGTACACTGCTCAAGGGAATCGCCAGCCTGCTTCTCGCCCTCGTTTTCGGATCCGATCTTGTGGATGCGTATTCCTTTGCCGATCTTCGCTTTTGGATGGAGGCCGTGCTCAACGGAGCGATGGCTGCGCCCCTATTCTTTCTGTTCAGAAAGTTGAAGTATCTGTTGGTGACAAGGAAGCCTAGCGAATGAAAAGAAAAAGAATCGAATGGCTTCACGCTCGCGTAAGGGGCTATCGGTAATGGGTTTCTCCGGGGACGGCAAGGCGAGAATTATAGTACTGAAAGCGCTGGTGTTCGCTTTAGGGATACTGTACGCCCTGCGATTGTTCAACCTGCAAATAGTCCGGGGCGAGGAATTCGAGGCGAAAGCGAATAGATACGCCATCCAATCGGTGAAGATACCCGCCGCGAGGGGAGAGGTTTACGATAGAACGAATACCGTGCCCTTCGTTACCAACGACGAAGCCTTTTCCGTGGAGATCATCCCGGCTGAGCTTCCCGCCGACAGGCGAGGGCAGGTATTCGAGAAACTCGCCGAAATCCTGGACCTCAAGCTGACGGAAATTCAGAGGAAAATCCCCGCCTCCTACTACCATCTCTATCAGCGAATCGCCGTCAGCAGCTCCGCCTCCTACTTGGCCATCACAAAGATCGCCGAGCACAAGGAAGAATTCCCAGGGGTCTATTGGAACTCGAGGCCGATCCGCAGGTATATCGATATCGGTTCGCTCTCCCACGTGATCGGGTATGTGGGCGAGATAGGCAGGGACGAATACAAGCTGCTCTACAACAAGGGCTACGCTTCTGACGATGTCATCGGCAAAACGGGGTTGGAAAAGTTTTACGACAGCACGCTGAAAGGGCAGGACGGATTCTTGCGGAAAACCGTGGACGTAAAAGGGAAAGACCTCGCCGGCGAGACCGATAGCCTGGAAGCCCCCGTCCCGGGGAAGAAGCTCGTGCTCACCATCGACGCCGCCATGCAGAAAACCGCCGAGAAAGCCTTGGGCAACCGGATGGGATCGGTTATTGTGCTGAAACCTAATACCGGCGAAATCCTGGCGATGGTTTCCTACCCTTGGTACGATCCATCCATTTTCGTATCCTCCAACTCGGGTGAAGAGTACCTAAAGCTTCTCAACGATCCGAACAAGCCACTTCTCAACAGGGCGATCCAGTCCTCCTATCCTCCGGCTTCGACCTTCAAGACAGTATTGAGCACGGCGATACTCGAGGAGAAGGCCCTATCCCCCAGCGCGACCATCACATGTCGGGGCTCAATCGAGTACGGCGGCAGAACGTGGAACTGCTGGGTGCACAGTCCCGGGCACGGCCCGGTGGATCTGCAGGAGGCCCTTGCCCAATCATGCGATATTTATTACTGGACCACGGGGCGAGACAATCTGGGCGTGGAAAAAATTATCAGCTACGCCGGCGATTACGGGTATGGCAAGCTCACTGGGATAGATTTGCCCGGGGAAAACGCCGGCTTCATACCGACGCCGCGATGGAAGGAAGAAAGTTATCGTGAACGATGGAATCCCGGCGACACGATGAATATTTCGATCGGACAGGGTTACCTCCTCGCCACGCCTATCCAGGTGGCCAATATGATCGCGATGGTGGTGAACGACGGCGTCGCTTACAAGCCCCACCTGGTCAAAGAAATAAGGGACGGCGAAACCGGCGCCCTGATCCAGTCGACGCAGCCCGAGCTGCTTATCGATTCTTCCATAAGCACATCTACATTCAAGGCGCTCAGGGAAGATCTTAGGAGCGTAATCTCGGAGGGTTCCGCGAGGGTACCGGTATCCACCAAGGCGGTTCTCGTGGCGGGCAAGACTGGAACGGCGGAAATCGGGCTAAAGGACCGCTGGCATTCCTGGTTCGCCGCCTTCGGACCTTATGGCGCCAAGCCCGAGGAGCAGGTCGTCGTAGTCACCATGGTCGAGGCGAGCAATCCTTGGGAATGGTGGGCTCCCTACGCGTCCAACCTGATCTTCCAATCCATCTTCGCAGGACAGGACGCCGATTCCGCCGCCAGGGCGATCGGCCTCGCGCTGGACGGGCAGCACCTGCGGGGGAGGGCGGAATGAGGCATTTCCAGCTGCCCAAGTTCATTTCGGACCTGGATTATTTGATATTGGTCCTTGCCCTTCTGCTTACCGCCTTTGGAATCGCATCGATTTATTCAGCGGGGATCGATTCGGAAGGAATATTATTCTCCAGTGAATACAGCAAGCAGATCATCTGGGCAGCCTCGGGCTTCGTGATCATGATCGCCGCGATGGCCTTGGATATTTCCAGGCTCAAAGACTATACCGTATTCGCCTATTTGGCCGTTATTCTTCTGCTCATATACACGAGATTCGCCGGAAGGATAGTGAACGGCGCCCGCTCCTGGATCGGCGTAGGCGATTACGGAATTCAGCCGGCGGAATTCGCGAAGATTATCACCATACTATTCCTGGCCCGGTACCTGGACTCCTCGGAACAGTCCAGCAGCTTCAAGCGTCTTGTCGCCAGCTCGATAATTATAGGCATTCCCGTGCTCCTGATCCTGTCTCAACCAGACTTCGGCTCGGCGCTGGTCTTTTTCCCCATACTCATCGTCATGCTTCATATCGGCGGCATCGACAAGCGATACATTCTATTCATCCTGCTATCCATCGGTTTTACATTCCTGTTTCTCATGCTTCCCCTGGCCGGAAAATACTTTTTCCCCGGCGGAAACGTGCTTGACCTCTTTTTTCAGAGTCCGGGATACGTCCTCATGGTCAGCGGGCTTTTCTTCGTCGCCCTTGCGCTCTCGCTCTGGGGCTGGCTGGTCTTTAAAAAACAATATTATTTCTGGCTCAGCTACGCTTTCTCGGTACTCGACCTGTCCGTGGTCCTGGCCTTTGCCGGCCACAAGGTGCTGAAGGAATACCAGATAATGCGCCTTATGGTTTTTCTCAATCCTAACGTCGATCCCCAGGGAGCGGGCTGGAATATCATCCAATCTGTCACGGCCATCGGCTCGGGAGGCTTGGCGGGAAAGGGCTTTCTCCAGGGGACCCAGAGCCATGCCCGTTTCATTCCCCAGCAGAGCACGGATTTCATATTTTCGATAATAGCCGAGGAATGGGGATTCCTCGGAAGCCTCTTGCTGATAGTCCTTTTCTGCCTTCTCCTCTATCGCATGCTCGGATTGGTTTCCAGCACCAAGGACAGATATTCTTCCCTGGCCTGCGGAGGCTTTTTCGGTATGTTCTTTTTCCATTTCATGATAAACGTGGGAATGGCCATCGGCATCATGCCCATTACCGGAATTCCGCTCTATTTCATATCCTACGGAGGATCATCGCTCTGGGCCGCGTTCATGGCGATAGGGTTTCTCCTGGGAATTTCATCTCGAAGGTATAGAATGTGAAACAGTCTCGTTTTATAGATCCTCTGCAAGACCTAGGCCACGAGCTTTTGGCAATACAAAAACCGGCACGGTACCTCGGCGGGGAGCTTGGATCCAATTTGCGCGTATCCGAGTCCGATCCTCGTTTCAGGGTTGCGCTCTGCTTTCCCGACCTTTACGAAATCGGAATGTCGAACAACGCGATCCGCGTCCTCTACAACGATATCAACCGGTATTGCGCGGACAAAGTGATTTGCGAGAGGGTATTCGCTCCTGCCAGGGACTTCGAAAAACTTATGGCGGACAATAAGATACCCCTTTTCACCCTCGAAAGCGGCATCCCGCTCAGCAGCTGCGACATGCTCGGGTTCTCCATCGGATACGAGCTGCTGGCGACTAATATGCTCACCGTGCTCGAGCGCGGGGGAATCCCGCTTCGGGTGGAAGATCGGGGAGACGGGGATCCGCTGGTGATAGCCGGCGGTCCTGCCTCCACCAATCCCCATCCCTTCGGGGCTTTCTTGGACGCGGTCTATATAGGCGAAGCGGAGGCGGGGTTTTATCCTCTCCTGAACGAGTTGGCCGAGATGAAAAAAAATGGCGCCGGCAGGAAGGCGCTTCTGGAACGCTTGTCCGGCTTTCAAAGCTTCTGGATTTCACCCGAGCGATCCCGGAATCTCGGCATTCCCAAGGGGCATCGCAAAACCCTGCGAGCCGTCTTTCCGGATTTTTCAACCACAAAAACAAGCACCGCCTTTCCCGTTCCCGTGCTCCAGCCTGTCCAGAACCACGGATCGGTGGAAATAATGCGAGGCTGTCCTAACGGATGCCGCTTCTGCCACGCCGGCTACTACTACAGGCCGCAGAGGGTAAAGTCACCCGCGCTCATCAAAGAGGAAGTTCGGGATCTCGTGGAGAAGGCTGGACACAGGGAGATCACCCTCGCATCTCTTTCCTCGGGCGATTATCCCGACATCGTCGGCCTTTTTACCCAGCTCAACGAGGAATGGAACCGGCGCTCGGTCTCTTTCCAGCTGCCGAGCCTCAAGGTGGACAGCTTTACGCTTCCGCTGCTCGCGGAAGTGGCGCAGTTGCGGAAATCGGGTCTCACCTTCGCCGTCGAAACGCCTATCGAGTCCTGGCAGCGTTCGGTGAACAAAGTCGTTAGCTTCGACAAGATAGTTTCAATAATCAAAGAGGCGAAGCGATACGGTTTCAAGTCCGCCAAATTCTACTTTATGATAGGCCTGCCGCTGCCCGAACGGGGTAGGGGGGAAGGGGAGGCTATCGTCGAGTTCCTCTCCAGGCTGATGGGCGAAGCGCCGCTGGCAATGAACGTGAATATAGGCACTTTCGTTCCAAAACCTCATACTGCGTACGAAAGGGTGGGCCAGATAGGTGAGGAGGAAGCGCTCCAGGTCATTTATCTGATCAAGGATAGGCTTAGGCATCTAAAACCCATTTCGGTTTCTTACCATTCGCCCTTCAGCTCGCTGCTGGAAGGAATAATAAGCAGGGGCGACGACGATGTGGGCGAGCTCCTCATCGAAGCCCATCGGAGGGGGGCAGGGTTCGAAGCCTGGGACGACCAGGTTGACCGGGCTTTATGGCGGCAGCTCCTCGAGGACTTTAAGACTGGGCATGGAAGGGATTATGCCGCCGACTGCCTTTCGGAACGAAAGCCCGACGCGACGCTCCCCTGGGACGATATCAATCTTTTCGTGAGCAAATCATTCTTCAGGGAAGAAATGTCGAAATCGAGCAGTTCCGCGCTCACCGGTGTCTGCGAGGACGACTGCGACCATCCCTGCGGCTCCTGTAACGATCGCTTCAGTATAGTGCATAATATCATACATGATGAATCTATTCCGGAACACCTAGAGGTCGCGACTTCCTCTGAATGCTTCGCAAATGACGATAGTAAAGACAATTATGCTCACAAATACTTCAGCTGGAATTTGCGAAAAGATAGGCTTGACCTTTCGGATTCGCTCCAAGATAGACGCTTGATTATTTCCTTTAAAAAGGTAAAATCCGCTTCCTTGTATCCCTTGCACTCGATTTCTGGCGCCTTTATGCGCGCCATAACGATGCTCAATCTGCCAGTCAGGCATTCCGAAGGCTTCAATCCCTCGCCGAAGATGGAACTGAACCAGCCTTTGTCCCTAGGTATGGAGTCTCTGGACGAGATAGCGGCATTATGGCTTCTCAAGGACCTTACGGAGTCGGAGTGCAGCGAGCTTTTCGACATGTTAAATACGCGACTACCCGCAGGCCTGGAGCTCAATAGGCTAAGGCAGGGGAAAAAACGCTCAGAAGGCAAAAAATCCATCGGTTCCCTCTACAACGGATCAATGTACTCGATATCCTTTTTCGATTCAAAAGACAAAGCTTCGTTCGAGGACTTCCTAAAAGACTTTCCGATCCAGTACGACCAGAACGAACGCGATTCACTTTCACTTTATTTGGCCGATTCCCGAGGCGCCGAGAGAAATGCCGCAAAGCTTGTCTCATCCGCCCTCGGAGACGAGAAGGTGATGAGCAGATGTAGAATCGTAAGGGATCGTTGCTACGCCGAGTTCGATTGGCAAAAAAGAATCGGCCTTACTTTATTCGACGCATTATAAAGGAAACAACCCAGATTTAGGGGATTCGTTATTTAGAGGAGGAA
>CAYVOD010000067.1:0-9250 GCA_964453055.1 uncultured Treponema sp.
TTTTAATCGTGTTTTGCTCGGCCATTTTATACGGCTACTATATGACTATGGCCGGTCAGTATCAATCGGCGCCGGCATCAATCGGCGATGAGGCGGGCCCTGATGATAAGGGTAAGTGGAAGGCTAGGCGAGGAAAAAGCCGCCGGCTTGCGTGCCGGCTTATATGCCTGACTATGTGCCGAACACATAGTGCGTTTGCTTCGGTTTTCTGAACTTCTTCGCCATGTCCTACTGTTTGGTACTTGCGTTGCGCCATGTTTCGAGTATGATATTTCAGATTGCCCGGATTTTGTTTTCGAGGCCGGGCACCAAAGTATCCAATCCTGTCCCGCTGGGAGGCTTTTTTCATGTGCGGCATAATAGGTTATTCAGGTCCGCGAAATACTTCTCCCCTGCTTCTGGAAGGCCTGCGACGCCTTGAATACCGGGGCTACGATTCGGCCGGGATCGCCGTCGGACGGCGGGGCAAACAGGATAATTCTCTTAGGATCGTGAAGGCCGTGGGCAAGATAGCCGCGCTCAAAGCCGCGATGCCCGCCGACCTGGACGGGAGCTGGGGCATCGGACATACCCGCTGGGCTACCCACGGCGGAGTCACTCTCGCCAACGCCCATCCCCATACCGATTGCTCGGGCAAGATAGCAGTGGTGCACAATGGGATCATAGAGAACCATATGTCGCTCAAGGCGATGCTGGAGAAAAAGGGCTGCGTCTTCGTGAGCGAAACGGATACCGAGGTGATTCCCCAGCTCATCGCGCACTATTACAAAGGGAATCTGCTCGAGGCCGTCAGGGCGGCTGTGCAGAGTCTGCGAGGCACTTACGGCATCGCTTGCATCCATGCGGACGAGCCGGGACGCATCGTGGGGGCGAGAAACGGCAGCCCACTGGTCGTTGGCGTCGGCGCGGGGGAGATGTTCCTGGCCAGCGACGTCACGGCCATGGTGGCTTATACTAACAAGGTCGTCTACCTCAACGATGGCGAGATTGTCGATATCACCCAGGACAGTTACTCCATAATCGACAAGAACGAAAACCGGGTAGACAAGAAGGTTGACGAGGTTACCTGGGAGCTCGGGTCCATTGAAAAGGGCGATTTTCCCTGCTACATGGAGAAGGAGATATTCGAGCAGCCCGAATCCATCGCCAGGGCCATAAGCGGCCGCCTGGACGTTGAGAATTCGACGGCTAAGCTGGGAGGATTGAACCTGGAGCGCCGCCGTCTTACGGGGATCGGCAGGGTGCGGATAATCGCCGCCGGAACCAGCTGGCACGCTGGCCTCGTGGGCGCACACCTACTGGAGCACGTGGCGCGGATTCCAGCCCAGTCGGAGCTGGCCAGCGAAATCCGCTACCGAAATCCAGTGGTCGAGCGGGATAGTCTCTGGTTTACGGTGAGCCAGTCCGGGGAAACCGCCGATTCTCTCTACGCCATGAGAGAGATCCAGAGAAAGGGCGCCACCGTTCTGGGCATCTGCAACGTGGTCGGCTCTACCATCGCTAGGGAGTCGGACGGCGGCATCTATGTCCATTCAGGACCAGAAATCGCCGTAGCCTCGACGAAGGCTTTTACCAGTCAACTCGCGGCCTTCTACCTCTTCACCCTTCTGGTAGCCAGGATGAAGGACATGTCCCGGGACGACGGGATCTCTTTCCTCACCACCCTGCAGTCGGTGCCGGATCTCGTGCGAAAGACCCTGCTGCAGCGGGATAGAGTTCAGGCCGTGGCTAAAAAATACCATAAAGCGAAAGATTTCCTTTTCCTCGGGCGGGGCATCCTTTATCCGATAGCCTTGGAAGGAGCCCTCAAGCTCAAGGAGATCAGCTATATCCATGCCGAAGGCTGCTCCGCGGGGGAAATGAAGCACGGCCCGATCGCTTTGGTAAGCGCTGATGTCCCCAGCGTCTTCCTCGTTTCGGACGATTATCTCAGGGAAAAAACGATTTCCAATATCAGGGAGATAAAGGCTAGGGGCGGACCGGTCATAGCCGTCGGCGTCGAGGGCGACGAAGAGACCAAGTCCCTGGTCGACGATTTCATTCCCGTGCCCAAGTCCGATTCTCGTTTTTATCCCTTTACCATGGTGATACCGCTGCAGCTTTTCGCCTATTTCTGCGCCCTGGAGCTGGGACGAGACGTTGATCAACCGAGAAACCTGGCTAAAAGCGTCACTGTAGAGTAAGCAACCCCATCGTTACGCGGGACATGGCCTTAGTCTCTTAGGCGAAGCCTGCGAAATCGTGCTTGTTGGGAATTACCCTTGGGTTTATACTACCCAAGGTTGATCATTGAATGCTTCAGGAGGAGCTATGAAAAGGACATTGATGGCTGCCGCGATCGTTCTCGCGATCGTCCTGCTCGGCTGCGCGGGAGGCGGCAAGGGCGATACGATCAAGGTGGGTTGGTTCGGGGCGCTTACCGGAGACCAAGCGGTCTGGGGCGAGAACGAGTTCAATACCGTCAAGATGCTGTTCGAGGAATACAACAACGCCGGCGGTATCGAAGTCGGCGGCAAGAAGTACAAGCTTGAAGCCATAGGCTACGACAACAAGGGTGACGCTCAGGAAGCGGTCAACGTAGTAAAGCGGCTGACCGGACAGGACAAGGTTGTCGCGATCCTGGGCCCGAACGCGTCGGGCAATGCCATTCCCATAGCGCCGGTGCTCGAGCAGGCCAAGGTGCCGGACATCGCCACAGTAGCCACCAACCCCAAAGTCACGGTGCTCGACGGAAAGGTAAAGCCGTACAACTTCAGGGTATGCTTCATCGATCCCTACCAGGGAGCTGTCGCGGCGGGCTATGCCTTCGACAAGTTGGGCGCCACCAAAGCGGCGATCCTCTACGACGTGTCCGACGATTACAGCCAGGGGCTGCGCGAATTCTTCAAGATCAATTTCGAGAAGAAGGGCGGCACCATCGTGGCCGATGAATCGTTCAACGCGGGCGACGTGGATTTCAGGCCTCAGCTTTCCAAGATCAAGGCTGCCAATCCCGATATCATCTTCATGCCTTACTTCTTCAAGGAAGTCGCCCTGTCGGCAAACCAGGCCAGGGAGCTCGGCATAACCCAGGTATTGATGGGCGGCGACGGCTGGCCCTCTGAGCAGCTGATCTCCATGGGCGGCGCCGCCGTCGAGGGCTGCTATTTCGTTAACCATCTGGACTACGCCGATCCCGCCGTCCAGGACTACAAAGCCCGCTACCTGGCCAAATACGGCAAGGAGACAGAGCTTAACGGGTACCTGGTGCACGACGCCGTCCTGGTGCTCGTCGCAGCCTTGCAGAAGGCAGGCAAAGTCAACGGCGAAGCCGTGGCCAAGGCGCTTGAGGGCATCGAAGTCCAGGGAATAACGGGCAATATCAAGATCAGCCCCGAAACCCACAACCCCGAAGGCAAGGACGCGGCCATTCTCAAGATCGTGAACGGCCAGTACGTGTTCCAGGAAAAATACGCGGCGCAATAACATTCGACGCGATAGCATGACGCGCGGCGCCGGGCTTAAGAGCCCGGCGCCGCGGCGTCTTTCCCATCCTATGTCAGAAAAGGACCGGCCATGATTCAGTTCCTGCAGCAGATGATAAACGGACTATCGATAGGATCCGTGTACGCGCTGATGGCCGTCGGCTATTCGCTGGTCTATTCCATAATGAATTTTTCCAACTTCGCCCACGGCGGGGTAATCATGCTGGGCGCGTATTTCGGCTTTTTCGCCCTCACGCTATTAAAGCTGCCGTTTATTCTCGCCTTTATCCTCGCCTGCGCCGGGACGACGTTATTGGCGATACTCGTCGAGCGGATCGCCTACAAGCCCTTGAGAGAGCGCAGCGCGCCCTTCCTCTATTTTATTATTTCGGCCATGGGCGCCTCGATTCTCCTGGAGAACATAGTCATCGCCACCATCGGCCCGACCTTCCGGACTTACCCCGCGGTTATTCCCAGGACTCCGATCCAGCTGGGAGCTTTGGCTGTCGGTCGCCTGGATCTTATCATGTTCTTGATATCAGCGTTTTGCCTTACCGGACTTATCCTCTTTATCGAAAAGACAAAAATGGGCAAGGCTATTCAGGCCGCTGCCTACAATATAAAAGCCTGCGCCCTCATGGGCGTGAATACCGACAGGATCATCCTCATAGTGTTCGGGCTCGGCGGTTTCCTAGCCGGGGTGGCGGGCGTGTTTTTCGGAATGAAGTACACTGTATACCCCCAGATCGGCAATATAACGACAAAATCCTTTATCGCAGCGGTTTTCGGGGGGCTGGGGAGCCTTCCCGGCGCGGTGCTGGGTTCCGTGCTCCTGGGAACGATCGAAACCTTGGTGGCCGGGTATCTCTCGTCCCAGTTCCGCGACTTGATCGCGTTCGTGATCCTCATCGGCGTCCTCATATTCAGGCCCTCGGGCATAATGGGGAAGAATACGGTGGACAAGGCCTAAAGCGGGGGTAGGGATGGATTGGTTTTATATCCAGGGAATATTGATGCTCGCCGGGATCAACCTGATCGCGGTGCTGGGCTTGAGCCTTCTCACCGGCTTCACGGGGCTTTTTTCCTTCGGCCACGCCGGTTTCATGGCTATCGGGGCGTATCTGGGAGCGCTCATGACCGTGTCGCCGACCACGAGCCCGGCAGGGCTGGGACTTCCTTTCGCGGTGGGCGTTTTGGCAGGCGGCGCGGGCGCGGGAATCGTGAGCTATTTCATCGGCCGCATAACGCTCAACTTGAAGGGGGATTATTTCTGCATAGCCACCCTGGGGTTCGGCGAAGCGATCAGGCTGATCCTCAACAACGTCCAGCTTTTCGGCGGTTCCCGCGGCTGGCCGGGGGTTCCCTACAAATCGACCCTGCCGGCCATCATCATAGTAGATATCCTGGCGATAATCTTCCTGGCCAACCTAGTGCGCTCCCGGCACGGAAGGAACATGATCGCGGTGCGGGAGGAGGAATTGGCCGCCCAGATCGCGGGCATCGATGTCTTCAAGTACAAGATGATCGCCCTGGTGGTGAGCGCCGTGTACGCGGGCGTCGCCGGGGTTTTCTTCGGCCACTACATGACCTTCATCCAACCCAAGATGTTCTCCATGACCAAGTCCACCGAACTGACGATCATAGTTATTTTCGGAGGCCTGGGCTCCATTTCGGGATCGGTGCTGGGAGCCCTCCTGCTTACCGCTCTGCCGGAGATCCTGCGGGCTTTCGAGATATGGAGGCTGGTGTTTTACGGGGCGGCGGTGATTCTCATAATGATTTCGAGGCCGAAAGGCCTAATGGGCGGCATGGAGCTGACGCCCGCCGGCATACGCAAGGTCCGAAGCGAGCGAAAGGCCCGCGTCGAGGCCCTTAAAGAAAGCAAAAACTCGCAAAACGGGGAGGTCGGCGTTGGCTGATATATTGGAGATTAGCCGGCTGACCAAACGTTTCGGCGGGCTGGCGGCGGTAAACGATGTGAGTTTTTCCATACCCGAGGGGGGTATCTTCGGGCTCATCGGCCCGAACGGCGCCGGGAAAACCACTATTTTCAACTTGATCACCGGGGTCTATTCACTGACCGAAGGCGATGTGCGATTCCGGGGCAAGAGCGTCGTCGGCCTGGCTCCCTTTAAAATCGCCGACTTGGGCATCACTAGGACCTTCCAGAACATCAGGCTTTTCAAGAACCTGACGGTCTTCGAAAATGTCCTGACCGCCTGCCACCTGGGCGCCAGCTACAGCATCCTCGATTCGGTGCTAAGGCTGCCCAAGTTCAGGAAAGAAGAAAAAACCTTGATCGAAAAGGCCGAGATGCTTTTATCGATCATGGGGCTGACCGAGCGCAGGGATCTGGTGGCCAACAATCTACCCTACGGCATGCAGCGGCGCCTGGAAATAGTCCGCGCCCTCGCGCTGGATCCTAAGCTCCTGCTGCTGGACGAGCCGGCGGCGGGGATGAATCCCGACGAGACCGAGCAGCTGATGAAGCTCATTTCCCGCATACGGGACGAATTCAAGCTCACAGTGCTCGTGATCGAACATCATATGGATCTCATCATGGGCATTTGCGAGCGGATCGTCGTGCTCAATTTCGGCATCAAGCTGGCCGAAGGCTGCCCGGACGATATTTCGAAGGACCCTAAGGTTATCGAGGCCTATCTAGGCGCCACGGAGGAGGTCTAGCATGCTTAAAATCAACGACCTCCACGTTTCTTACGGCGGCATACGGGCGCTCAAAGGCGTTTCGCTCGAGGTGCGCTCGGGGGAGATCGTGACGATTATCGGGGCTAACGGCGCGGGAAAATCGACGCTCCTCAACGCGATCTCAGGGTTCTTGAAGCCGAGCGCAGGGGAAATCCTCTATAAAGGCCAAAAGCTCGCCAAACGTCCCGACTTGGTAGTCCAATCCGGCATCTGCCATGTACCCGAGGGCAGGCTGATCTTCGCCAATCTTTCGGTGTTGGACAATCTGCGTCTCGGGGCCTATCTCCGATCGGACAAGAAGGCGGTTCAGGGAGATTTGGAAAAGGTATTCGCCCTTTTCCCCAGGCTGAAGGAGAGGGAGCAGCAGATGGCAGGCACCCTCTCCGGCGGCGAACAGCAGATGCTGGCCATGGGCAGGGCCCTGATGACCGAAGGGGAGCTCATCCTCATGGACGAGCCCTCCCTTGGCTTGGCGCCTCTCCTGGTCAAGACTGTTTTCGAGATAATCGAGACCATCAGGTCCATGGGCAAGACGATTCTCCTGGTGGAGCAGAACGCATTCAAGGCCTTGGCCGTGGCCGACAGAGCCTATGTGCTGGAACAAGGGCGCATCGTCACGTCGGGACCCGTGGCCCAGATCGCCCGCGACCCTGCGGTCAGGGCGGCCTACCTGGGCTCAAAATCGGGGAAGAACTGCGGCTGATCTAGAAAATTCCCAACAGAGAGAAGCCCGCTACAATCGCCGCGGCCATTAGAATGATTGTAACCCTGCCCGACCAGCGATGGATCTTTTTCAATCCGGCGATTTTCGCCTTGTCCTTCGTTTGGAACATGGCGAAACCGAGGGCGGGGGTGCTTGCGATAAGAATCAGGGCAGCGGCGCCGTAAAAGGCGTGGCTCACCCTGAAGTGAGGTCCGCCCGATGCCCGGACCGAAATGTATATGATGACGACCGCCGATATCGCCATTATGGTAGCTGCGATGTTAAGTCCCTTGTGGGTTTTTAGCCACCATTTTTTCTTTTTGCAGAACCTGGAAACGACGATGCCCGACGCCATGGCGAGGAAGGCCGCGCTCATGAGTCCCAGATGGAAGTAGACAGGGATCAATTCGAGCCCCCCATGTCGAGGGTCGCGCCGCCTGCCCTGCTGTGCTTGGCGTTGAAGCCCATGCTTTGGGAATAAGCCCAGATTATTTTAAGGGCGCCCTTCGCGGGAATCGGTTTATCATACTTGTCCCCGGTAACGAGATCCCTGGAAAATTCAAACACCACCCTGTTGCCTGTGCGAAGCCCCGCGAAGCTAAGGATGGAATCTTTCCCGCCCTGGTCGACGTCGGCAGGATGGGGGCCGAACATGCCTGTGGACCAGGCATCCACCGCCTTAACACTGCCCGAAGTTTCCACAAAGCCGAAGACCATGTCGGAGTTGGCCATGATTTTTGTAGGCTCGAAGCCGATGGAAACCCAGCCTTTCGCTTCCGAGTCTATGGCCATGAAAATCCTCTCTCCGACAATCCGCCATAGGAGCTTGAAACCGCCCTTGTCGAAACTCTCTTCCCGGGCATACTCCCCTGTAAGTATTTTCCCGTCCACGTCGACCGCGTTAACCGCCGAGAGCGCCATGCCGAGGAGCAAAAACGTCGTCGCCAGCTTTCTATTCATGGTGGAAATTTAATGCAACTTGCTCGCCGGCGCAAGGCTGGAGTTTTCTCGCTCAAAGCGATCCGATCAGAATCGAGTAAAAGGCCGCGCATCGTTCGAGGTCGGTCACTTTTACTCTCTCGTTGGCCGCGTGCACGCGGGCGAGATCCTCCTGGGTTTGGGGAAGGGCCGTGAATCGATAAATCGCTTCCGTAAGGTCTTTGTAGTGTTTTGTGTCGGTGGCCGCGCTGAAAAGAAAGGGAAGGCAAAACGCTTCAGGGTGTGAGCGGGACAGGGCGTTTTCGATAAAACCCCAGCCCTCGTGGCCGACGGAGGATTCTTTGGAGGCTTCCACAATCTGGCCTTCGTGCTTTGCGGCGACCTCTGCGCCGAAGGGGGATACCAGCGCGTTCAATCTATCGATGATCCAGGATGAGCTTTCGCCAGGCAGTATGCGCACGTTGAGCGTCGCCCGGGCTTTCTCGGCCAGGACGTTCTCCTTGGGGCTTCCCTCCAGCATCGTGCAGGCCACGGTGCTGCGGATAAGGGCGTTCGTCGTAGGCGTGGCGGAAAAAGCGGCTTTTATAAAAGGCCCCGTCAGTCCCGCGAACCTGAAAAACAGCCTGTACGGCTGCGCGGAGACTGTCGACAAGCGCCTTAAAAACGAGGAAAGGGTTCCCGTTATTCTAGCCGGAAATGGTCTTTTTTGAATTGCGATGATCGCTTTGGCTAGATTGGCCGTGGCGCTGTCCTTGGGAGGCATGGAAGCGTGGCCGCCTTTGCCTTTGGTGGTCAGCAGAAGATCGGCGTAGCCTTTTTCCGCCACGCCGATCAAGGCCAGAGGGCGTTGGGCGAAGGAGAGCATGCCTGTAGATATAGGACCGCCCTCATCCAGGAGAAAAGAAGCTTTCACCCCATCCTCGGCCAGGCTGCGCGCTATCGCTCGAGCCCCTCGCGTGCCACCCGTTTCCTCGTCTCCGCCGAAGGCGAAGTAGATGGTTCGGCGCGGCTTGAATCCCTGGGCTATCAGCAGTTCTGCCGCCTCCATGATCGAAGCCATGAGAACCTTGATATCCTGGCTTCCTCTTCCCCAGAGTTCCCCGTCGACGATGGTCCCGGAAAACGGGGGTTGTTTCCATGCCTCGGTATTCCCCTCGGGAACCACGTCGAAGTGCGCGCAGAGAATCGCCGGAGACAGGTTCGGATCGCTTCCTTCCCAGGTGTAGAGAAGCGCCCGGTCCGAGGGCTTCTCGAGCCTCAGGGCCTGGTGGAGTTTGGGGAAGAGCAAAGGCAACTCTTCGATGAGTCCGTTAAAAGCCTCATCGGATTCCTCCCCCGCTGTATAGGATGAGACTGTCGCGAACCGGATAAGGCGGGAAAGCTTTTTCGCCAGGTCAGGGAATGTCGGGACTTTATTTTCGGTGTTTGTCATGATGAG
>CAYVOD010000068.1:0-9191 GCA_964453055.1 uncultured Treponema sp.
AGCTCCAGCGCCATCTCCTTGGGCAGGCCGCACTGGTACAGCTGCAGCGTGGGGCCGACCACGATGACCGAACGGCCGGAGTAGTCGACGCGCTTGCCCAGAAGGTTCTGGCGGAAGCGGCCCTGCTTGCCCTTGAGCATGTCAGAAAGTGACTTGAGCGGCCTGTTGGAAGCGCCTTTGACCACGCGCTTTTTCTTGGTGTTGTCGAAGAGGGCGTCCACCGCCTCCTGGAGCATCCGCTTCTCGTTGCGGATGATGATCTCCGGGGCGTTGAGATTCTGCAGGCGCTTGAGCCTGTTGTTGCGGTTAATCACCCTGCGGTAGAGGTCGTTGAGATCGCTGGTGGCGAACCTTCCGCCGTCCAGCTGGACCATGGGCCTCAACTCGGGGGGAATGACGGGGATTACCGAGAGGATCATCCACTCGGGCTTGTTGTTCGAGTTGCGGAAAGACTCCACGATCTCGATGCGCTTTAAAAGTCTCTTGTCGGCCTTGGGGCCCTTGGCGATCATTTTCTCCCGCAGCTCCGCGGACAGCTCGTCGAGGTTTATCTGCTCCAGAAGCGAGCGTATGGCCTCCGCGCCCATGCCGGCGGTAAAAGCGCCGCCGAAGCGGTCCTGGGCGGCGTTGTACTCTTCCTCTGTGAGGAGCTCCATCTTCTTGAGCTCGGTCTCGCCTGGATCGATGACGATGAACTTCTCGTAGTACAGAATGGATCTCAGGGCGGCCACCGGCAGGTCCAAAAGCAGGCCCATGCGGCTGGGCACGGAGCGGTAGAACCAGATGTGGGACACTGGGCAGGCCAGCTCGATGTGGCCCATCCGTTCCCTGCGCACCCTGAAATGGGTGACCTCGACGCCGCAGCGGTCGCAGATCACTCCCTTGTAGCGAATGGATTTGAATTTACCGCAGTAGCACTCCCATTCCTTGGTAGTGCCGAAGATCCTCTCGCAGAAAAGGCCGTCGCGCTCCGGCCGGAGCGTGCGGTAATTGATCGTCTCAGGCTTCTTGACCTCTCCGTATGACCAGGCCTTGATCATCTCCGGACTGGCAAGACGGATCGCTATGCTGTCAAAATCCTGGATATCTCTCATGCTGCCCCCTTAAGGCTAAAAGGCGCCGGTGTTCTTGTTGATGATGTCCTCATCCCGCTCCGTCAAGGCAATCTGTTTGCCCTTGGCGTCGAACACCCGTATGTCCAGCGCGAGTCCGCGCAGTTCCTGTACCATGACGTTGAAAGCCTCGGGTATGCCCGCCGCCGTGTGGGGCTCGCCCTTCACGATCGCTTCGTAGACCTTGGCCCTGCCTGTCATGTCGTCGGACTTGATCGTCAGGAGCTCCTGGAGGGTGTTGGCCGCGCCATAGGCTTCCAGGGCCCAGACTTCCATTTCGCCCAGACGCTGACCGCCGAACTGGGCCTTTCCGCCCAGAGGCTGCTGGGTGACCAGAGAATAAGGACCCGTGCTGCGGGCATGCATCTTGTCGTCCACCAGGTGGTGTAACTTCATAAAGTACACGACGCCGACAGTGACAGGGTTCTTAAACGCCTCTCCTGTGCGCCCGTCGCGGACGATGGCTTTGCATGAACCCGGGAGCCCGGCCTTCTCGATCTTTTCCTCGATCTGCTCTTGGGAGGGAGACTGGAAGACGTGGCATGAATACCACTCGCCCAGGGTGCTGGCGGCCCAACCCAGCTCGGTTTCCATGATCTGGCCGATATTCATTCGAGATGGTACGCCTAAGGGGTTGAGGCAGATGTCCAGGGGAGTGCCGTCTTCCAAGTAGGGCATGTCCTCTATCGGCAGGACCCTCGCGACGACTCCCTTGTTGCCGTGTCGGCCCGCCATCTTATCCCCTTCCTTGAGCTTGCGCTTGGCGGCGATGAGTACCTTGACCACCTCTTCCACGCCCGGCGAAAGGTCGTCGTTCGCGCTTCGCTTGAGGCGCTGCACGTCGATGATGGTTCCCTCGATGCCATGAGGCACCCGCAGGGAAGAATCCCGGACATCCTTGGCTTTTTCGCCGAAAATAGAGTTGAGGAGCTTGAACTCCGGGGTCGTGTCGGTGTCGCTCTTGGGCGTCACCTTGCCCACCAGAATGTCCCCGGCCTTCACCTTGGCGCCGACGCGGATAATGCCTTCTCCGTCCAGGTTGTCCAGGATCTTCTCGCTGGTGTTGGGAATATCCCGGGTGATACGCTCGGGCCCAAGCTTGGTCTCCCTGACCTCGGTCTGGAATTCCTTGATGTGGATGGAGGTGAACATATCCTCCTTGACCACCCGCTCGGAGATGAGGATGGCATCCTCGTAGTTATAGCCGTTCCAGGGAACGAAGCCCGCCAGGATGTTTCGCCCCAGGGAGAGCTCTCCGTTGTTGGTGGCGGGACCGTCGGCGATAACCTGGCCTTTCTTGATCTTCTCGCCCTTCATGACGATGGGGCGCTGATTGTAGCAGGTATCCTGGTTGGTCCGCTGGTACTTGGAAAGGATATAGACATCCTTGTCCGTGGGATCCTTAGAGCTGGGGGCGATGACGACGCGCTCGGCGTCCACGAACTCCACCGTTCCGGCCCTTCGAGCCTTGATAAGAACGCCGGAATCGTAGGCGGTCTTCCATTCCATGCCGGTGCCCACTCTGGGCGGCTCGGGGAAGACCAGGGGCACTGCCTGGCGCTGCATGTTAGAACCCATGAGGGCGCGGTTGGCGTCGTCGTGCTCCAGGAAGGGTATGAGCGAGGCGGAGACTGAAATTATCTGCTTGGGCGACACGTCCATGTACTGCATTTCCTCGGGCGGGCGCATGGTGTAGTCGCCCTGGTGCCTGCAGGAAATGGACTCGTCCTGGAAATTGCCTTCCTTATTGATGCGTGCCGAAGCCTGGGCTATGTAGTAGCGGTCCTCGTCGATGGCCGACAGATACTCTATTTCCCTAGAAACGATCCCGTCCTTCACCTTGCGATAGGGGGTCTCGAGGAAACCGTAATCGTTGACCGTCGTATAGGTGGCCAGCGAAACGATGAGGCCGATATTCGGTCCTTCGGGAGTCTCTATGGGGCACATGCGGCCGTAGTGGGTATAGTGGACATCGCGGACCTCGAAGCCTGCCCTGTCCCGCGAAAGGCCGCCGGGGCCTAAGGCGTTGAGCCTGCGCTTGTGGGTCAGCTCGGCCAAGGGGTTTACCTGGTCCATGAACTGGGAGAGCTGGGAGGAGCCGAAGAATTCCTTGATCGCCGCCACGATGGGCTTGATGGAAACAAGATCCTGGGGGCGCACTGTCTCGGTTTCCTTGAGAGCCATGCGCTCCTTGGCGATCCGTTCCATGCGAGCGAAGGCGCTCTTCATCACGTTGGCCAGAAGCTCGCCCACCGAGCGCACGCGCCGGTTGCCCAGGTGGTCGATATCGTCCACGTAGGCCTCGCCGTAGTACACATCCATGAGATGCTTCATGGTGGCCACTATGTCGGTGCGAGTCAGGGTGAACTCGGTAAAGGGGGTTTCGTAGTTGAATTTCTTGTTGAGCTTGTAGCGCCCCACCTTGCCCAGATCGTACTTGCGGGACGAGAAGAACATGGAGTTCAGGTCCTTCTCGGCGCCCTCGACTGTGATGGGCTCGCCGGGCTGCAGGGTGGAGTAAATCGCGGCCAGGGCGTCGGCCTTGGAGGGCTCGTCCTGCTCGGCGCTTTCCTTTTCCAGCTTGACGTCCTCGCGCTCGAAGCAGCGGAGGATCATCTCGTTGTGCATCGAGTCGGGATGCTCAAGGTCGACGACTTCCACCGTATCGATGCCCAGGTTGGCCAGTTCGTCGATTTCGTGCAGATGGAGCTTCTCGCCGGCTCGGAAGAGCTTCTTCTTTTCCCCGTCCACCTCGATATAGACCGCCTTGGCCAGAACCTTTCCGATCACCTTTTCCTTCTGCTCGGGGCTTTCGCCCAGCTCGACGGTGACGGTCTTGTAGAAGGCCTCGATGATCTCTTCCCTGCTGTTGAAGCCGATGGCCCTTAAAAAGAGGGTGCCTAGGAATTTCTTCTTGCGGTCGATCTTGGTGAAGATCAGTTCTTTTTTCTGGTCGATCTCGAATTCGAGCCAACTGCCCCTGTAGGGAATGAGGCGGGCGGAAAACACGCCCTTCTCGTGGCTGAACACGACGCCGGGAGAGCGGTGTATCTGGGATACGACGACTCGTTCGGCGCCGTTGATGATGAATGTTCCCCGATCGGTCATCAGGGGAATATCCCCCAGATAAATTTCCTTTTGCCTTATTTCGCCTGTCTTCTGGAAGACCAGGTTGACCGTGGCCTTCAAGGGGATTGAGTAGGTAAGCCCCTTCTGCTTGCATTCCAGCTCGCTGTATTTCATGGCGCCTTCGTCCAAGCTGTATCGCTCGAACTCGATCACCATGTCGCCCGATTGGCTCTCTATGGGGAATGTGTTTTTGAAGACTTCCTGAAGCCCTGTCTCCTCGGGGGCTAAACCTTCGCGGAGCTTGTCTCTCTGAAGAAAGCGCTCGAAGGATGAAAGCTGTATATCGATGAGATCGGGAAGCTCCATCGCCTCCTGGAACTCTTTTCCAAGATATCGGCGCTGGATCTTATGTGCGGTATATGACATCCCTTTCCCCTCCTAGTGATCACCGCGCGCCCGAAAGGCGCTGAATATCGCGCTGCTCGCGCTCTGGAGTCCCTGCGTGCGGTCATTCCGGGGCACTGCGCTGCGCGCCGCCGGCCTTTCCAGGCCGGCGGCGCCGAATGCCCCCGAAAAACCGAACTTTCTCCCCGCCTGACAGGCCCTTTCCAGGTTCCTGCTGCGGGGAGAAAGCGGCGGATAAAACAACGAAGATCCCGACCTTATTTGACCTCGACTGCTCCGCCGGCGTCTTCGATCTGCTTCTTGACCTTGGCGGCCTCTTCCTTGGAGACATTCTCCTTGATGGGCTTGTCGCCGGCCTCGACCAGGTCCTTGGCCTCCTTGAGGCCCAGACCGGTGATCGCTCTTACTTCCTTGATGATGGCGATCTTCTTGTCGGCGGGAACGCCGGCTTTCAGGACGACGGTGAACTCGGTCTTCTCCTCGACGGGAGCGGCCGCGGCTGCGGCGGGACCGGCGGCGGCGGCCACGGGGGCCGCGGCGGTTACGCCGAACTTCTCTTCCATTGCCTTCACGAGATCGGCGATCTCGAGAACCGTCATCGAGGCGATCGCGTCGATGATCTGATCTTTGCTGAGCGCTGCCATATTATCTTCTCCTCTGTTACTGCGCTGGCTGCCCATACGGGAAGCCTAATCCTCAAGACCGACAGGAACGGCAGCAATCCGAAGCCTGACGGTCCCAAAAACAAACTAAAACTCGCGCCGAGCGGCGAATTACTCCGAAGCCTTCTTTTCCTCGATAGCCTTGAGCAGCCTGACCAGCTTGGTGGGCAGGGCGTTGAGCACGTACACCAGGTTCTGGGCGGGACCGTTCATCGCCGACATGAGCATGGCGATGAGCTGGCCGCGGCCGGGCAGCTTGGAGAAGGCGTCTACCTGCGCCTCGTTCATGAAGCCCTTGTCCACCAGGGCGCCCTTGATCTTGAGGGCGGGCACTTCCTTGGCGAAATCCAGAAGCAGCTTGGCTACCTCGTTGGAGTCGGAACTTACGAAGGTCACGGCGGTCGGGCCGGCGAACTGCGACTCGATATCCTTGGTGAAGCCCAGTTCGTCGAAGGCGATGCGGGCGAAGTTGTTCTTTACCACGTGAAGTTCCGCGCCCTTTTCCCTGAGTTTCCTGCGGAGGTCGGTGATCTGCTCCACCGTCAGTCCGCGGTATTCGGCGAAGACGTAATCCTTGGATTCGCCGATCTTCGTCTTCAGAAGGTCGATCGCTTCGGCCTTGTTCGGCTGTATCTTATGAGCTCTCATCGCCATATCTTACCTCTTCTCGTTCTTGACGGTCGCGACACGCACGCTCGGCCCCATGGTGCAGGCCAGGTACACGGAGGTCACGAAATCGCCCTTCGCGTCGGAGGGGCGCTTGCGGTTGATCTCGTCGAGAAGAACAGTCAGGTTCTCGGCGATCTGTGCTGCTTCCATCGAAGCCTTTCCGATGGCGATGTGGACGATATTGGTCTTGTCCGACCTGAACTCCGTCCTTCCCTTCCTGAGCTCGTTCAAGGCCGCGGCCAGGTCGTTGGTCACGGTGCCGGTCTTGGGGTTGGGCATGAGGCCCCTGCGTCCCAGGACCATACCCAGCTTGCCGACGTCCTTCATCATATCGGGGGTGGCGACGGCCACGTCGAAATCCACCCAGCCGCCCTTGATCTTCTCGATGAGCTCGGCGTCGCCCGCGTAGGCGGCTCCGTTGTCCATGGCTTCCTTGACCCGCTCGGGCTTGCAGAACACCAGGACCTTTTTCTCGCCCCTGAACTGGTTGGGGAGCACCACCGTGTCGCGGACGGACTGGCTCTTCTTGAGGTTGAGCCGCACGTGGACTTCCACTGTCTCGTCGAACTTGGCCCTGGCGGTTCCCTTCACCAAGGTGCAAGCCGCCGCGGGATCGTATTCCTGAGTTCTGTCCAGTTTCTTGACGACGTCTAAGTATTTTTTGCCGTGTTTCATTTCTTGATCTCCGTCTCGACGCCCATGGACCGGGCTGTTCCGGCTATGACGCGCATAGCGGCGGCGATGTCGTTGGCATTGAGGTCGGGAAGTTTCTGCTTGGCGATCGCTTCGAGCTTATCGTTGCTGAGTTTGGCGACCTTGTCCTTCTGAGGAACGGCGGATCCCTTTTCGATGCCGCATGCTTTCTTTATGAGCACGCTGGCGGGGGGAGTCTTCAGGATAAAAGTGAAACTCTTGTCCTGATAGACGGTGATGATCGCGGGAATAACCAGCCCCGGTTCCATTCCCTTGGTGCGATCGTTGAACTGCTGGCAAAACATGGGCGCCGAAACGCCGTGGGGACCGAGGGCCGGTCCTACGGGCGGGGCCGGCGTTGCCTTGCCGGCGGGGCACTGCAACTTGACTATTGCAGTAATCTTCTTCTTGGCCATAGCCACTCTCCTTGCGTGGTATACCCGACGAACTTAAGCCGCCGGGGTAGCGTGCGCGACGATTCACCCTTCGTCCGCCTTACAATCGCCGCAAAAGCGATTGCTACGCGAATCGCCTGGCGATTCGCGCACTCCCATCTGTGGAGTAAAAACCCCTTATCTGAGAAGCTGGGATAAAAGCGCCCCGTAAAAGGACGATTCCATCCAGCCGCTTTTAAAAAGAACTCCATGCCCGGGCCTCCTTCGACGAGGTCCGATCCATGCCTATATCTTTTCCACCTGGGTCATCTCGACCTCCACCGGAGTGGATCTGCCGAAAATGCCCACCATTACCTTCAGCTTGTTCTTTTCGGCGTTGACTTCCTCTATGACGCCGGAGAAGGACTCGAAAGGTCCCTCGATTATCTTCACCTGCTCGCCCTGGGAGTAGCTCTGCTTCATCCTCACCTGGCGCTCGCCCTTTATCTCGCCCGAACGCTGGAGAATCCTTCGTACTTCCTCGCTGGGAATGGGCTGGGGCTTGTTGCTGAGGTTCGAGCCGACAAAACCGGTAACGCCGGTGATCTTCCTGATTCCCGAGCACGTGGCCTTCCATCCGTTCTCGGGCAGGTCCATTTCCACGAGGATATAGCCGGGAAGAATTTTTCGGGTAACGGTTTTTTTCTTGCCGTCCTTGACGTCGGTCACTTCCTCGGTCGGCACCTTTACGTCCGCGACGATCTCCCGGGAGAGGTCCCCCGCGTCGATCATCATGCGGATAGTCTTTTCTATCTTATTCTCATATCCTGAATAGACGTGAAGAATATACCATGATTTTGCCATCAAGCCTCCGCCTTATCGGAACACGGCTTCGATGCCGAGCACAAGGAGGAAATCGATGAGGCCGAGCACGAGCGCCACGGCCACCGTCGAAAAGATGACCACCTTGGTTGAGGATATGACATCTTCTTTGCTGGGCCAGACTACCTTGGCCAGCTCGGCGTATGATTCCTTGAAGAACTGTACAATCTTCTTCATGACGGCTCCTTGATCCTCAAAAAGGCTCGCGACAGGCCAGGAAGGACTCGAACCCTCAACATCCGGTTTTGGAGACCGGCGCTCTACCATTAGAGCTACTGGCCTAGGGCTGGTCGAACAGCCTTGCCGGCCGCTCGACGCATATATCCTAAAAGGCCTACCCGAGGGCGGCCTATTTTACCTTGGTCTCCTTGTGGAGGGTATGCTTGCGGTCCCACTTGCAGTACTTCATCATCTCGAGCTTTTCCTGCATGGTCTTGCGGTTCTTCTTGGTGGTGTAGTTCCGGCGCTTGCACTCGGTGCACTGCAGGGCGATTATCTCTACCGTTTGTTTCTTGGCGGCCATTATTCTGTCCTTTCGCGGCGCGGCCAGCGGTCTTCCGCGCCTGGATTGCTTCTGCTGAAAAGAGCCCCCGAACGGAATCGAACCGTTGACCTTATCCTTACCATGGATATGCTCTGCCGACTGAGCTACAGGGGCGAGGCGTAAAGCAGAGGGACTTTAACATCCGAGGAAAATGATGTCAAGCCCGGTGCGATCAAGTTTTTCACCTACGGGCCCGGCGGGAAAAATGTCCGGCCAAAGCCGCGGCTGTCGCGTCCTTGCTCAGGGCCAAGAGCCCCAGGCCCAGAGCCGCGTAAAGGATCGTCATGGCGAGAAATGGCAGCCCCAGGGAGACCAGCCGCGAAGTGGAAAAAGCGAAGAGGTCGAGCAAGGGCCTGCGCAGGAAGAACACGGGGATTCCCGCCGCCAGCGAAAATGCCAGGAGCTTGCCCGAGTAGCGGCCGTACCCCGACAGAGCCTCGGATATCCCCTCTGTCTTTCCGCGCAGCAGCACGAACACCAATATGGCGCAGTTCACCGCGCTGGAAAAAGAGAGGGCGAAGGCTATGCCCGGCCCCTTGAAGGGAAACGACAGCAGGGCGACCAGGGCTATATTCACCGCGAAACTCGCTATCCCCGCGAAAGCCGGCGTCTTCGAGTCCGAGCGGGCGTAGAAAGCCGGAGCGATCACCCTGTTGGCGGCGATGAAGGCCAGCCCCGTCTGGTGCCAAAGAAAGGCCGAGGCCGTCAATTCCACCGACTCCGCGGTAAAGCCTCCCCTCATGAACAATAAGGCCACAATCTCCCTGGCGGTTATCATGGA
>CAYVOD010000069.1:0-9132 GCA_964453055.1 uncultured Treponema sp.
TACTGCCTTCGCGGTGGGAGAGTAGGTCGTCGCCAGGCTTTTTTATTTATAAAGCTTTCCCGGAAGGAGGGCTTTATAAATAAAAGGGTCTTAAACAACCTATGCAGAATGCCACAGTGAGGTGCTCGGTCGAAAGCTAAAAATTCTTTTTCTGTGGCATTCTGCAAAACGAACGCCAAAGGCGTTCGTTAAGAGCCAGGCTTTACTTAAATCAGTCTAAGAGGATCTAGACAGTATTCGCGTAAAAAAAGCAACGTTGATAACCTCAATGCTATGAACGCGAATACTGTAAAATGAACGCCGTAGGCGTTCGTTAAGAGCCGCCAGGCTGAACGCCGTAGGCGTTCGTTAAGCCAGGCTTTTGTTACGCCCTCCTTCAGGGAGGGCTTTATAAATAAAAGGGTCTTAAACAACCTATGCAGAATGCCACAGTGAGGTGCTCGGTCGAAAGCTAAAAATTCTTTTTCTGTGGCATTCTGCAAAACGAACGCCAAAGGCGTTCGTTAAGAGCCAGGCTTTACTTAAATCAGTCTTAGAGGACCTAGACAGTATTCGAGCGAAAAAGGCTTCGAATTACGGTTCTTAACCTAAGCTAATCTTTCAGCAAATCAGGCGTTCTCCTTGTTCCTCCCTTGCTCGAAGTGGTACAATCCGGCCGATGATACCCCTGTATTGTTCCTTCATACGCAGAAAAGACATGGATACGGTGCTCTCCTGCCTCGTGACCGATTCCGTCGGCCCAGGAGAATACACAGAGAAGTTCGTGAAAAACGCCAGGGAGGCTTTCGGATTCGAAACGGCAATCGCGGTGCGAAGCCCCTACCTGGCCCTGTCCCTCGCCCTGGAAAGGCTCGGCCTCCCGAAAGATTCGGCGATAGGCCTGAGCCCGTTGGCTCCTGCTTATCAGGCAGGGCTCGTTTCTGGCATGGGATATAAGCCGGTATACATCGATCATGACGCCGAGACTGGCCTTCTTAAAATCGAAACAGTGAAGGCCCAGGGCTGCTCCGCTCTAATTCTATTCGAACCCTTCGGAATCCTTCCCGATAAAGCCTTGCTCGACGAAATTGGGATCCCAGTTATCGAGGACTCGAGCCAGGCGTTGGACGCGCAAAGGGATGGTTTCAGGGCTGGTGCATTGGGAAATTTCGCCATATACGGCCTCGAGCAAGGCTCCCCTGTAACCTCAGGCGGCGGAGCGCTGCTGTATACAGCAAATAAGCGGGATTCCAGCGTCCTGAAAAACTGCGCTGAAAACTTAAGCGGCGAAGTGCAATTGACCGACTATAACGCCGCCCTTGGTTTAGCTCAGCTTCGAAACCTCGGAAAAAGTATCGAACGCCGCAGGGAACTTGAAGCCAAATACAGGATGGAGCTCGCCAGAACCCGCCACCGCGGCTTTGACCAGCCGGGCGATGGAAGGGCCGGCCTGTGGTCCTTCGCGGTGATCCTGGAATCCGGAATGAAGGACGCGGTAATCCACGCCAAAAGAAATGGAATTGAAGCGGCGCCGGCCTTCGAGGGCAGTATCGTCATGGGGCAAGGATTCCCCGAATCGATCTGTCCCGGGGCGAGATCCCTGGCGATGCGCTGCCTCCTATTCCCGCTGCACGAAAAAATCAGCTCCAAGGATGCGGGAACCATAGCCAAGGTTCTCGCGACCCTGCCGTAGGAGGGACTATGTCAGCCAGCGCTGAAGCGACAATATCCAGGGTCCTCATAATAGCCAATCTGCTCAAGGACGACGCGGCGGGCGAGAGCCTGCTGGCCTCTGAGTATTTCAAGGATCAGGGCTGGAAACCTGAAATTTTCAGGTTTGAAGGAAACCCCGCCGGAGCCCCGAATTTCAAAGATTTCGATATGATTCTAAGTCTGGGGGGAGATGGAACCCTTCTCTACGTGGCAAGGCTCGCCGCCGTCCTGGCTATACCTGTCCTTCCGGTAAACCTCGGAACCCTGGGCTTTATCGCCGCCAACAGACGGGAGTCCTGGCGGAGCAGCTTCGAGGCCTGGAGGCAGGGGAGGTTGGAAGCTTCCTCGCGCATGATGCTTCAGGTCGATGTCCAACGTCGCGGCCAGCCCATGGGCAGGTTTTCGGCGCTCAACGACGGGGTAGTCTCCTCCCAAGGCATCGCCAAGATGATACGTCTCTGTCTGGGCGTGGATGGGGAGCGTTTCGGTTCATACAGGGCAGACGGTCTCATCGTCGCCACTCCCACCGGTTCCACCGCCTATAATCTCGCGGCGGGGGGACCGGCCCTGCATCCGGAAATGCCGGCGATCATCATCAATCCTATTTGTCCTTTCACCCTTGCTTCCCGACCGCTTGTGCTTCCATCGTCCGAGATAGTCCAGGTCACGGTGGACGAAACCCGCAGATCCGGAGCCCTGCTCACCGTGGACGGACAGGAGACGGTACCGCTGGAGAAAGGGGATCAGGTCTCTTTCCGAAAAGCCCCCTTCGACGCCAGGCTGATAGTTCCCAAGGAACACATTTTTTACGAAGCCCTCCGCAGCAAGCTGGGCTGGTCCGGGGATCTTGATGCTTGAACGGCTTTCTGTCCGCGATTTCGCCCTGATCGACGAAGCCGAGGTCGATTTTTCTTCCGGCTTGGTGATCTTTACAGGCGAAACCGGGGCGGGGAAGTCGCTTATCGTGGGCGCGATCGGCTTTCTCTTTGGCGGCCGCGGCGACGCATCGATCATTCGGGAGGGCGCCGACGAGTGCCTGGTTTCTGGCGTCGTCGATATCGGCTCTGTTACCTCGGCCAAGAAATGGCTTTCAGAAAGGGATTTAAGCGACGAGGATGGAATCGTCGTCCTGCGAAGAGGCTTGCGCAGACAGGGCAGGGCTTACGCATACATTCAGAATAGGGCTGTAAGCCGTGGGGACCTGGCCGATTTCTGCGCCCTGCTCGCCGACATCCATGGCCAGCACGAGCATCAAGGGCTTTTAAATCAAGGCTCCCACCTGGGGCTCCTTGATGGCTTCGGCGGGCTCGAATCCGACAGGGAAGCTTACAGGCTGCTCTACGATAATTGGGTGGCTAAGGTAAAAGACTACCGTCTCAAGCTTGCAGAGGCCGAGCGGAACGAGCGTGAAAAGGAAATCCTGGGATTCACCGCCGCTGAGATACGCTCGGCGAAGATAAAGCCCGACGAGGATGAAGAGCTAGAGGCAGAGGAGCGCAGGCTTTCCCACTATGAAAAGCTTTTCGAAGCGATCAACGGCGCGGTCGAAGGCTTGAGCCCTGGCCTGGCCGAGTCGGGAGGCGGAGGAGTCGCGGCGCTGCGACGATCTCTGTCGGCGCTCAGCCAAGCTGCCGAAATCGATGAACAGCTCAAAGACCATCTGCAACGGCTTCAAACCAGTCTCATCGACATCGAGGATATAAGCGAAAGCCTTAGCCTATATAGGGAAGGGCTGAGCTTCGATCCCGGGCGATTGGAGGCCATCGAAAGCCGACTAGCTGAAATCAAGCGACTGAAAAAAAAATATGGCCCCGGTCTTGACGATGTCATCGCCAGGGGGGAGGCCGCCGCCGCTTCTGTAAAAGCCTTCGACTCCTGGGAGGATGAAAAAAAATCCCTCGAGACCGAAATTGCATCGAGCCAAAAGAAGGTTTTAGCACAGGCCGAGGTACTTTCCTCCAAAAGGTCCCAGGTTTCGTCTGAATTTTCATACAAGGTGGAGTCGATTCTTACAAAATTGGGCATGCCAAAGGCTAAACTTCCCTTGATTGTGAAACCGCTGCGGACAGAAACCGGAAAATTGGTACTCTCCTCTTCAGGGATGGATGAACTGGAAATTCTCATCGCGCCTAATCCTGGAGAATCCCCCAAGCCACTGACATCGATAGCTTCAGGGGGCGAACTTTCCAGGGTGGCCTTGGCGATTAAAACCGTGCTCTCCGCCAAAGGCAATTTATCTACCCTGATATTCGACGAGGTCGACTCGGGCATCGGGGGCGAGGTGGCCGTAGCGGTGGGCGGATATTTAAAAACCTTGGCGAGGTACTGCCAGGTGCTCTGCGTCACCCACCTCGCTTCTATTGCCGTCATGGCGGATTTGCACTACAAAGTCGATAAAATCGAGGAATCGGGTCGCACGGTTACGAGAATTCAAAAACTAGATGGAGCGAGCAGGGAAGAAGAGATCGCCCGTATGCTAGCAGGTGACAAGGAAGGGAAAACGTCCTTGGCTCATGCTTCTGAACTATTGAAAAGGGCTGCCCTATAATTCTTTTTCTTCATGGGCGAGCTCGTGAAGAGCGTCGAAGGGAAAAAGCGAGGCCATGGTTGTAGTGACGCAACTGGTCTCGGTATTGCCGAAGCTGACCGAGGCCAGGGGAGGGAAAAACTCGCTTAAGACCTGTCTGCAGGCGCCGCAGGGACTGACCGGATACTCAGCGTCCGGCGTCGCTATGGCGATGGCCGAAAAATCCCTCTTCCCCTGGCTTATGGCCTTAACCAGGGCGCTGCGTTCGGCGCAGATCGTCAAACCGAAGGAGCGATTTTCCACGTTAGTCCCGGTTATGACGCTCCCGTCGGCGCAGAGAATGGCGGCGCCAACCCTGAACTTCGAGTAGGGGGAGTAGGAATTTTCTGCGGCCTTTAAAGCTTCGCCGAATAAGCTTGAATCGTCGGTCATATTTTTCCTTTCGTGTTGACAGCGGCAATCCATACTATATACCATCGTATGACAAGGCCACAACATAGATGAGAACATGGCAAGACGTATGAGGGAACTCAGGCGGAATCGGCGATGGCGCCGCTCCGCGGTCTATACTGTAGGCGCGCTGGCGTTGCTGCTGCTTTCACAGCGTCCCCTCCTTCCCCGTCCCGGTATCGAAATAAGACAGATACGCCTCGAAAATGCAGCCGCTCCGGCGACGGCGCTGCCGAGCGAAGGGCTCTTCGAAGAAGCCGGCCGCAGCTTCCTAATCCGTCCCGACCAGCAGGGAATCGCCGAAAGGGACGAAAATGGCTCGGGTTTCAAGTGGGAACGCGAATTCGGAAGCATCGTCACGGCGGCAGCTGTGAGCCAAAACCTTTCTGCCTGGGGACTGCTGGACGGAAGGGTGTTTCTGCTGGATCGTGATGGTTCTATAGTGAGGACCATCGATCCAAGGCTGGAGGGAGTCGATTCTTCCTACCCATGCATCTACGCCCTTGCCTTATCGGATCAGGGCGAAGCCCTGGCGGTGCTTTTTGGAATTCTTCCCCAGCAGGTTCTCGTTTACGAACGCGATTCAGGATTTTATTCCTTGAGTTACGCTACGCCGCTCATGAAGGACCTACGTAGTACCCAAAGCGCCATGTTCTCGCGAGACGGCAGGAGCCTTTTGCTCAAAACCGCCGATGGACTGTTTTATTACGACAGGGACGCCGGAAAGGGGGCCTTGCGCCATCCGGAGCTTTTTGCGGGAGAGGAAGAGCTGCTTATAGAAGACCTAGGATTAGACAGTTTCGCCCTTCTTAAGGATTCGGCCGGAGGGCGGTACGCCGGCATTCTCCGGCACGGGGCGCTGGAAGCGTATTTCTCCGTTCCGAGCGACAGCTACGGAATTGTCGGGGGCGAGAATTCCTTTTCTGTAAAGGGAAAGAATAGAGAGCTCGTATTCTCCAGGAGAGAAAATGAGTAGATCGCGCCGGCCGGTAAGCATATTAGGATGTATGGTTTTTTTCATTCTTTTTTCGCCGTATCGACTCTTTTCCCAAACCCAGGAAGCCGATGCGGCGGGGGAAGGAACCACGAGAACCGAAAAGGCGATTGACATTTCCGTCCCGGCAATCGGCATCAACGTAGATTTTGGCATTCCTAGGCGTTATAGCGGCTTACGTGGCGCCTACCTTGGCGGAGGAGCTGAAATCCAGTCCAAGGGCTTGGAAGTGACCGCGGCGGGGAAAGGGATCGTGCTTTTTGCTCAAAGGACTCGGCTTTTCAGTTCCGTCTTTCCTCGATCCGCAGACAATATCATAGCCCTAGCCCACGAAAACGGTTTCGTGACGCTTTACTCGTCCCCTTCGCTATCGCCTGCCGACAAAAGGGAGAAAAGCGAGGTAACCAAGGGAGAAACCATTGGCGTTGTCGAATCGGCCCGCGGAAATTTCGATGCGGAGTATTACCTTCGAGTGGTCGACAGCAGCTCGCGGCTGTTAGTCAACCCCGCCTTATTCAGCCCGCCCATGATCGATCGCGCCGCGCCGAAAATAGAAGAGCTCAGCCTTTTAAGAGACGGTTTTCGATTAAAAGCCGAACCTGAGCGCAGGGTCCTGCAGCGGCTTGCCCAGGGAGAGTACAGGCTAGCCGTCAGGGCGAGCGATCCTTCCTATTCGGGCGGCGTTGTTTCAGGGCTTTTCAGGATCAAGGTGGTATTGGACGGACAGGTGACGGCGGACAGGAAGTTCGATTCTGCGCGGAACCTGGAGGACGGCCTGGGCTTCCTCGGCCTTTCGGCGCCCTCTTCGCAGCTGACCGACAATGAAATGAGATTTCTTCTGGGTAGCCGTTTCCTGGCCCGGGGCAACCATAGCCTGGAATTAACAGTGTATGACTTCAACGGCAACGCCGCTACTCTTCTCTGGCGCTTTATAGTCGAATAGAAGATCCTTCGGATTGCCGATCCTCTAATCACAGGGTAAAATCCGTTTTATGGCTGAATATGAAACCGCGGCAGAGAGGATTGCGTTAATCAAGGAAAAAATCTCCGACGCGGCGCATCGATCGGGCAGGAAGCCCGATGAAGTCAAAATTCTCGCTGTAACCAAATTCCATCCCGAAGCGGCAGTCAGGGCGGCCTACGGCGCTGGCATCAGGCTCTTCGGAGAGAACCGGGTTCAGGAAGCGGAACAGAAGTATACCGAAACGCTCCGTGCAGATTTGCCGGGCATCGAGCTCCACATGATTGGCAACCTCCAAAGCAACAAGATAAACAAGGCTATGACGCTTTTCGAGTCTATTCAATCGGTGAGTTCGTTAGAGCTCCTGGAGAGCCTCGTCATGAAGGCCGCGCCAAGGACCCAGGAGAAGACCCCACCGTTGGCTCTCTACCTGGAACTCCATACCGCAGAGGATTCGAAGTCGGGTTTCTCCGACGCTAAGGCGCTTTTTTCCGCCATGGAAGCCTACGAAAAAATCCTGGAAGATCAAAAGGGAAAGACCGGCGTTCGCATCGTAGGCTTGATGACCATGGCTCCTTTCACTGCGGATGAACGATCGATACGAGCCTCTTTCCGCCGGCTGCGGTTGCTGTTCGGGGAGCTACGGCAACGCTTCGCCCTGCCCGGTTTCGAAGAACTTTCAATGGGCATGAGCGGGGATTATCAGATCGCGGTGGAAGAGGGTTCTACCTTGGTTAGGATCGGCACGGCGATTTTCGGGGACAGGCTTTGAGCTCGTCCAAACGTGAACGCCAACCTGAGGCTAGACCTCGGAAGGGCTGCGGGGTCGTGAAGCTGCCCCTGTTCTGCCTGGCAGCGAGCCTGTTTTTCGGCTTCCTCGCTCCCCTGGGCTGCGATGCCCAGGCGGTCGGCGCTCGCGCAGCGGCGGGCTATTTTTCTTCCCCTATACCATTAAGCTACCAGGGTGATGAGGAAAAAAAAGAAATAAAAAAAGAATCTTCTTTCCGAAGAGGCTTGATCGTAGCCGCAGGCAGTTTCCCCTTCAGCTATTTCTACACGAATCTCGCCTTCGACCTCGTGCGTTACGCAGCCAACGACTTCGACAGCCTTTACGCTCCCTGGCCGTTCAGATCGCTGGGCACGGTTTGCATAGATAGCGAGGAAACCTTCATCCGCATCGGCGTCGGCGCAGGGTTGAGCCTGGCGATCGGCCTGGCAAGCATTCTCGGCAAATAGTGAAAGCTTGACACTTCCAGGGCGCCCCTCTACTATTGCACTGGATTTCATCTTTCAAGGCGGAGCTGCAGTATGCCAGAAACTAGACCTGAGGCCGATGGCTTCAATCTCGATGACGCGATTCGGAAGATTCCGGACTTTCCCGTGCCGGGGATTCTCTTCTACGATATAACCAGCGTTTTGGCCAATCCCGACGCCTTCTCCTATTGCATGCGCTCCATGTTCAAGCTCTACAAGGATGAAAAAATCGATGCCGTCGCGGCGGTGGAGGCCAGGGGCTTCATCTTCGCGGCTCCCTTCTGCCATAAGCTTTCCCTTCCCCTGGTGCTGGTGCGCAAGAAGGGCAAGCTGCCCGGCAAGACGGTTTCCCAGTCCTACGACCTGGAGTATGGCTCGGCTACCCTCGAGATGCATGAGGAAGACATCGTTCCGGGAAGCAGGTATCTGATCGTGGACGACCTGATAGCGACCGGCGGAACGGTTAGCGCGACGGCTAAAATGCTCAAGCGCTGCAATGCAGAGCCGGTCCGGGCGTTCTCGGTGATAGGGCTTCCGTTCCTTAACTATCGCAAAGCGTTGGGGGACCTGCCGATCGACACCCTCATAGAGTATTTCGGCGAATGATGAGCGGCGAAAAGTCTGGGGACTTTTCGCCGCTCATCGCCGCACAAGGAGTTTTACGATGCTCGATCCCCTCGAGAAGAATCCCGCGTGGGAGGGAAGGCGAGGCCCGTTGCTGCTGGTCATCATGGATGGAGTCGGTTACGGCCAATACGCGGACGGAGATGCCGTAGCGAAAGCGGACATGAGGCATTTCAGGGCCCTGGAATCGAATGGCCCTAAAACCATTCTCAAGGCCCACGGCAAGGCTGTGGGGCTGCCTTCAGACGAGGATATGGGCAACTCAGAGGTCGGGCACAACGCAATCGGCTGCGGAAGGGTGTTTGCCCAAGGCGCCAAGCTGGTCAGCGCCTCAATCGAAAGCGGGAGCATGTTCCAGGGCGATACCTGGAAGGATCTCGTGGCGAACGTAAGGCGGCATTCCGGAAGTCTGCATTTTATCGGTCTTTTTTCCGACGGAAACGTACATTCCCACATAGACCACTTGAAGGCCATGATAGCCGCCGCGGCCAGGGAAGGCCTGCCCAAGGTACGGATACACTGCCTGCTGGACGGTCGAGACGTGGGCGCCCAGAGCGCCTTGGACTACGTACTGCCCTTCGAGGAGTTCCTTTCGTCCTTCAATGCCCGGGGCATGGATTATCGAATCGC
>CAYVOD010000070.1:0-8824 GCA_964453055.1 uncultured Treponema sp.
ACCCCGGTGGCGTCGTTGCCCGCGGCCGGGTAGATCGTGTCCCAGGCCTTGAGGCTGTCGTCGACATAGATTTCCATGCCTCCCAGACCGAAGGGGCAGACGCCGCCCGGCCAGAAGCCGGTGAGGGCGAAGGTTTCTTCCGCCTTGGTCATGGACATTTTTTCGCCGCAGAGCCGCTTGATTTTGCCGGAGGAGACTTTTTTGTCCCCGGCGCAGACCACCATGACCACGCGGCCCGAAGCCCCTTTGAACAGAAGGCTCTTGGCGATCTGGCCGACCTCGACCCCTATCTTGGCCGCGGCGGTCTCGGCGGTGGGGGTGGATCCTTCCTCGAACTCCAGCGCCGAAAGCCCTTCGGCATCGAGTATTTTCTTGACCTTGTCGGGTATCATGGCTCACCATAGTGACATAGGCCGCGGAGGCTGGTCAACGCGTGGCTGTCCCCCGATCGGAAGCCTCCGCCCGACCCCAGCGGGTCGAAGCCCGGGCGATGACCTGGGAATCCCTCAGGATTATCGAATGGAAACTTCCCGATCCGTCTTTTCTCCAGCAGGCCGACAAACGCTCGCCCCGCTTAGCCTCCGAAACGAAATCCACCTTGATTCTCCTGGCCTCCTCGGAGCCCCGCTCTTGTGGAGGGACAGCGTCGCAGAGCCAGTTTACGAAATGAGCGTTGTTGACGTGACCGTTGTTGTCGATATGCCGGGACGACACTTCGAGGCTGAATGCCCGCAGCCACCCAGAAGCTTCGGGGCTGCCGGGAACTTCCACCGGGAAGAGGCCGGGCTCATGGAGCCCGGGGGAGAGATCGGGATAGGGAAGCGGCCTGTCCACTTTCAGCGCCGGGTCGAGTATCCGCTCCGGCCTCAGGGGACGGCTCATGGCCATATCGTAAATGAAATAATCGTACAGACCGCCGGCTATCCGGCTTCCCTTTGAATCGAGAAGCTCCATGCAGCGCATGGCGAAGATGCGGTCGGTCCCGAAGGGCCAGGTCCGGACCACCACCGTATCGCCGGTGGACGGCAGCCTTTCAATTTCGATATCGATTCGGGAGAGCATCCAGGTCCGACCGAGGGCGAAGAGGGCTTCCATGCCGACCCCGAGCTTGGCGGCATGCTCCCCTGCGGCCTCCTGGAAAAAATTGGCCAGGGAGAAGGGCTTTAAAGGGCCGCCGTATCCGCAATCGTATCCTCGTATGACATGTTCGGTATCTAAGGCTTCTATCGACATGACCTGCACTATAATAAAAAAAGCCTCCCGGCGTAAGACGTGCTATACTCTACAGGAAGGGGAAGACCGTGTGCGGAATTGTTTCCTTGGCCTACGGCTCGGATTCAAGCGGCCTGGGCAAGATTGCCGATTCCCTGCTCAGGCGCCTGGAATACCGGGGGTACGACTCCACCGGCGCCGCCTTTATCGACGCCAGGGGCAAGGTGCTGCTGCGAAAAGCCGTGGGCGCCCCATCCAAGGTATGCTCTGCCATGGGTATTGCCGCCGCCTCGGGCCAGCGATTTATAGGGCAAGTTCGCTGGGCTACCCGGGGTTCTGTAGGCGAGGCGAGCAGCCAGCCCCACCAGGTTTATTGCCAGAGGGAATTGCTGGGCGCCCACAACGGCAATATCGATAATCTGGGGCCGATAAAGTCTTGGCTCGGCTCGCGGGGGCACGCCATCGTCTCGGACAACGACGGAGAAGTTTTGGTACACCTTGTAGAGGAGCATTATACGGTCAACCAGGGCTTGCGGAGCGCGGATTTGTCCGCGCTGAGGCAGGCCTACGCCGCTTCCGGACTGCGGGAGGGGGTGCCGGACGGCGTGCTGCGCATGATCGACGCGCTTCGAAAGGCGCAGGTTCTGGCCGGTGGAGCATACTCGGCCGTCGTCGCGGATCCGGAATTGCCTGGAATCTTCGCCATCAATTCGGGCTCATCCCTTTACGCGGGAATCGGCCGAGACGAATACGGCGGCTTTGCCATGGCTTCCTCGGACCTCACTTCGGTCTTGTCCAAAACCCGCCTGCTGATTCCAGTTTCCGAAGGGGAAGGACTATGGTTCTCCGGCTCGAGCTTCGTGCTTTTCAGCCTTTCCGGGATTTTGAGGTTTTCCCGTCCCGCGCCCAGGCGCTCCAAAGTATCCATCAAGGAGACCAGGCTGGATCCGAAGTATAAGCACTTCATGCAACAGGAAATTATGACGGGGCCGGCCGCGATCGACCAGCTTCTAAGGCATTACTTCGTGCCCGACGAAGAAAAAGCCTTGGCGAAGCTATTCGACGAAACAGAGGATGAATGTATAGAATCAGCCAACGTGTTTTCATTGTTGGCGGAGCGATCGACGATGGGCGATATCGCCGATGCCGTTGAGGAACTTTTCTCTTCGCCCCAGTGGAGTCATATACGATCGCGCATCGCCAGTTCCGGCGCCATGGCAAAGGCCGACGGCGATTTTTTCTGCGACGAAGCCGAGCTGTTGACCGAACTCTACCGAGGCAGGCCTAAAATCAACGAGGATCTCCGGCTACTCGACGGCATGCTCGTATGGATGAAGCGGAAAGCCATAGCCTCCTATGTCGATCAGTTCCGCGCGGCCTTGGCGGAAGTCCAAAAAAATGGCGGAAGGATTTACCTGGCCGCTTCGGGGAGTTCCTACCACGCCGCCCTAACTGCGGCATACTTTTTTAACTCGCTCGCCCACATCCCCGTCTATTCCTGCAATCCCGGGATTTTTCGCTCCATGTACCTCTCGAGCCTCGAGGATGCCGATATGCTCATAGGCATAAGCCAGTCTGGGGAGACGAAGGATTTAGTGGACGTATTCCTAGAAGTCAAGGAAAAGCGCCCCGGCGTGAAACGGGCCAGCCTGGTCAACAACGAGAGCGCCAGGCTTCCCAAGCATCTGTCAGACTTTTATCTTCCCATGCTCTGCGGCCCGGAGATCGCCGTTGTGGCGACTAAATCCTTCATAAGCCAATTGGGCTTGCTTTACATCCTCGCCGCAGGCCAGGTTTCGCCGGAGCGGGAAGTGGCGGCCGCGCTCCGCGCCGCCCGCGACATGATGGTAGAGGGCTTCGCCATTTCCGCGAAGGATGTGGAGGATGCCGCGACCAAGCTCTTCGCGAAATCTTCCATCCACGTCTTAGGCACCAATCTGCTGGGGCTCGCCAAGGAAGGAGCCTTGAAAATCCGGGAAGTGGCGCTCAACCACACCGAGGGCGGCGAGGCGGCGGAGTTCAAGCACGGCAGCAATACTATCCTGGGCAGAAACAGCATTCTCTCATTGGCTGACTTGGAAAGTTTTTTGGATTCCTATAGAGACTTGGCCGCTGCTCGCCCGCCCGAGGAAAAATCGAAGGCCAGGGAAATTTTGAGAGCTAATCCCTCGCTGATAGAGGGACTTCCCTGCGGCTATCCCCTCATCTTTCTCTGCGCCCCCGACGAAAGGGACGCGAGAGTGACCATCAGCCAGATCCATACCCATAAAATAAGGGGCGCGGATATTCTTCTCTTCGCGGAGCGCCGCCAGGACCTCGCCCTCGCCGTGGCCGGGCAGCCGGCGGGCTATAAGGAGTATTGGTCCCGCTATATCGAAATCCCGCGAAGCGGAAACCCCTGCCTGTTCGTCTTCTGCGCGGCCATGCTGCTCCAGTATTTGGCGTACAAGATGTCGGTGCTTAAAATGGAGTGGCTTGACGCCCTAGGCGTCCAGGGGCACGGGGTGCACCCCGACGTGCCGAAAAATGTATCCAAATCCATCGCTATCGAGTGAGAAAAATCCTATCTGCCGTAACGCTTCGCGAAAAATGCGTCCAGTGTCGGCTTGAGGGAGGGATCGGCGGCGGCATTTCGGAGTATCGCCTCCAGGTACCCCGCGGGATCGCCTGTGTCGAGTCGCTGCCCCTCGGTCCTGGTAAAGACGACCTTGTTCCGCTCTATCATCTTGTCCAAGGCGTAGCTATGAAAGTATTCGCCTTTCTCGTGCCGCTTCCACCCCTCTTCGAGCCACTGGAAGAACTCCGGCGTGTAGAGGTACCGCCCTATGGAGACTTCATGGCTCGGTTCACTGCCGGGCAGAGGTTTTTCAACAAAACCCCGGACGCCCAGCCCGTCCGGCCCAGGATCGACGACTCCATAGCGCGAAACATCGCCGGGCTCGAGGATAGTGGCTAAAACGCATTTGCCGGTTTTTTGGTGCATGTCGACAAGCTGGGCGGCCAGCGGCCTGCCGCCGACCACCAGGTCGTCCGGATACGCCACGACGCAAGCCTCATCGCCGAGGAAAGGCCGGACCTGCAGGAGGGCGTGGCCTGTCCCCCGCATTTCGGTCTGGCGCACAAAGGAAATGCGGGCAGCGGGTGCTTGGATCAGGGCTAGCTTATCCCGCTTGCCTTCCCTGGCGAAGAGCTCCTCCAGCTCCACCTCTCTGTCGAAATAGTCTTCAAGAGCCTTTTTTCTTCTGGAGCTTATGATGATTATCTCTTGGATGCCCGATTGAATGAACTCATCCACGATATACGCGATGCTCGGCTTGACGCCGACGGGAAGCAATTCCTTGGGAACGGTTTTCGTGACGGGCAGAAAGCGGGTGCCATATCCCGCGGCGACGATTATTCCTTTCATGCCTGGATTCTATCGTCAGGCACCGTTTTGGACAAGCGAAGGCCTGTCCTCAAGGCCAGCGGCGCACCAGCGATTCTTGCCCTGATTCTTGGCTCTGTACATTTCGGCGTCGGCGCCGCGCAGGGTGGACGCGAATTCCTCCTGGGTCGACACACGCTCTCCGGCGCAGCTGGCTATGCCCATGGAAACCGTGAAGCGCAACATCGAATCGGTGTCTTCACGGGAGGCGGCGCCGGCGCTCTGGCTAGGGGCGCCAGGATCGGTGACAGTCCCGGCGCCGGCGCCGCCTTCGCCGACCCGGCCGGGGGGCAGAGTCATCACGAAGCTGCTAGCCTCGGCGACAAGTCGTTCCGCCAGGAAACAGGCGATCTTCAGCGGACAGGATCGCAGGATGATCAGGAACTCGTCCCCTCCCGTGCGGACGATATAATCGTGGGACCTGATATTCCTGCCGGCCATGCGCACCAGTTCCTTCAGCACCGCGTCGCCGGTCTCATGGCCAAAGCGGTCGTTGATCCGCTTGAAATCGTCGATGTCGAATACCAAGAGCGAATACGGCTTGGCGAGGTTGTCGGTCACGAAGGGCAGGAGCTTTCTGTTGTAGCAGCCGGTGAGTTCGTCCCTTAGCGCTTCTTCCCTGAAGGCCGCTGCCCGTTCTCGTTCGAAGGCCAGGTTCCTGTATTGACGCAGCGAATCGTTCACAACGAAGACGCAGGAACTCAGGGCGAGAACGATGAATCCATAATGGGAAATGAGGATGAAGCCTTCGGGACGAAGAATCACCATGACCACGATATCCCTGCCCGCGCTCAGGAAGACTACCAGGATCCCAAAAAGCAGTATGGAGAGGTCTCCGGTTTCGGCTGTATGACGAATGACCTTATACAGGAGATACAGCAGCGAAGGGATGAATCCGAGGAACGTGATGCTATACAGCCTCTTGATGGCCACAATGTCTCCGGGGTATACGATCACTAGCACGAAGCAGGCTAGCTGGAGAGCGACGAAGGCCTTGGCCGCCAAGCTCAGGCCTTTGGCCAGTAGACGCAGATAGGCGATGGTGAAGCAAGCGACGCTGAAATGCCGCAATGCGACGACGAGTTTCTTGAACGCCACCAGGCTCATGGGCAGCCGCTCTATATAGACGAAATCAGTAAGGAAGACGCTCACCGCCAGCCCCGCTAGGCCAAGCAGCAAATTAGCCGTGCGGCTCTTCTCGTTGAAGAAGCCCATGCTCAGGACGATGAGCGACACTATCAGGATGCAGCCGATGGAAAGCCAGATCGAATAATTCGTGAAAAAATCGAGCAGAAACAATCTGAGTGAGTTGGTGTCGGCTTCCACCACATAAGGGATAGCCACGATACCCGCTTCGTAGGTGCCCTGGATCCTAGCTTCCAGAAAATGGAGACCGGCGGGCAATCCTTCGGGAAGGCAGAACTGGTGTATCGAATTCCAGATACTGGATTGGCCCGAGGCAGGATCGCCCCGGCTTCCGAGTTTTTCGCCGTCGATGAATACTTCCAGTGAACTGCCGGAAATTTGGGGAAAGACAAGGACCATCCTTGTCGAGCCGTTCGTACTTTCAGGCAAAAAGAGGCGCAGCTCGAAGCTGTACTTGCCGCTTATGAAATGGGGATCGCCCCCGCTGGAGAGGAGCAGAGGGAGGTTTTGCCTGCCCAGTAAAATGTCATCCCGAAAGTAGCTCACCTCTGGCTCGACGAGAAGAGCGTCCTTCGGCGGCCTGTAGGCCAGGATGAAAACCTCTAGGACTGCGAATACTATGAACAGGAGAAGGATATAGCGAGTCAATTTGCGATTTCTGGCCGAGCCGGCCGCTCTCAGGCCTATAAGATCCTGGGTCATGCGGGCACGGATTCTGTTCCGACACGCTTCGTCATTTCTTCTTTCATATACTTGCCCTTTCTCGTGTTATCCCCGGTTCTCGCCAAGAAAGTCCTGCCGTGGCGGCGAGAAGACATCCAGGAGTCTTCCTTTGGAGCGGCAAAAGACACCGTGCTTTCTTCCTCCCGGAATCAACACTGTATCGCCTGTCTTGACGCTTTTGTTTTCGCCGCCGATGAAAAAATCGAATTCGCCCTCAAGGCAGTAGGAGAGCTGCTCGTGGGGGTGGGCATGCTCGGCGCCCCTGGCTCCGGTCTCGAAATATACTTCCACCATCATGGTTTTTTCGCCATGAGCCTTGATCATGCGGGATACCGACCCCGGCTCTAGTATATCGACTTTCCCTTCCTTTTCGGGGAAAAACAGCTTATCCATGCGAATCCTCCGGACTTGCGTACTCCAGTTGACTATATCATGAAATTTCGTCACCATACAGGAAACTTCCAAGAAAGGAGCCGAAGCAGTGAGTGTAACCATCAATAATCAGTCTTATCTTGCACGCGAAGCTGCTTGAGGCTTAAGCGAAAGAAAGCTCACCCCTCTTTCCGATCCCTTCACCTTAAGCGCTCCGCATCGCTAGGGATATTGCGCGCGTAACGCAATTATCTTACCGTGATAAACACGGGACAAAAGCCGCACATCGTGCGGGAGCGTACTATTATGGGCAGAAACGCCAACCGCGGAGAAAAAGGATTTCTCCGCGCGATCCGCCTGAGGGCGGAAGGATTATTCGGCGTGTACCGCGGGCTTCCAAAACCCCTGTACACCCTGTTTTTCGTCACGGTGGTCAACTCGGTGGGGATATTCGTATTCCCCTTCATGACCCTGTATCTCACCGGCAGGCTGGGAATGAGCCAGAGCGAAGCCGGCAAATTCATGTTCATCATCTCGATGGTCTACATACCAGCCGGATTCATCGGCGGGAAGTTGGCCGACCGGCTCGGCCGCAAGAAGATCATGGTGGTCGCGCAGATCATCTCGGGAGCCCTCTACATTCCCTGTGGCTTCGCGGCTCTGTCGCGGTACGTGCCGGTCTTGATCCTCGCCAGCGTATTCTTCGATGGCATCACGGATCCGGCCAGAAGCGCGATGATGACCGACCTCACCACGCCGGAAAACCGGAGAACGGCGTTTTCGCTCACCTACCTGGGGCACAATCTGGGGTTCGCGGTCGGATCGCTCATCGCGGGATTCCTCTTCGAGCACTCGACCTCCTGGCTGTTCTGGGGCAACGCTATCGCCATCTTCGCGGCCATATACATCGTGGCCCTCAAGGTGCCGGAGACCAAGCCGACCCAGCAGCAGATCGACGCCACCATAGGCTCGGGCAGCACCGAGGAAGCGTACAAGGGCAATCTTCTGCAAGCCCTGTCTTCCAGACCTTTCCTCATCATCTTCACCATGATCACTACCTGGTATGGCTTTGTGTACGCCCAGCACCGCTTCGCCCTTCCCTTGCAGTCCAAGGAATTCTTCGGCCTGTCCGGGGCGGCGATATTCGGCACCTGCATGACGCTGAACGCGGCGTTGGTCATTTTTCTCTCGACCCCGGTAATGGCGCTGACCCGGAAATGGAAGCCCATAAACGCCGTGGCGCTGGCCGGGATTTTCTATGCCGTCGGCTTTGGGATGATAGGCATATCCCGGAACCTCTGGCTCCTCTACCTGTCCACCATACTCTGGACGCTGGGGGAAATCGTGAACGCCACCAACGAGGGAGCCTACGTGGCCAACCATACGCCTATTTCGCACAGGGGCCGCTTCAACGCCGTGCTGCCTGTCATCGGGGGAATAGGCTGGACCATTAGCCCTCCCGTCATCGGAGGACTTATCGACAAAATCGGCGTCGGTTCGGTATGGCCCCTCATCGGAGCGATCGCCTTCGCCGCCGCGGTGCTTATATGGGCATTGGGGAAAATAGAGGACAAGGTAGCCGCTCGAGTTCCGGCGGTTGTGGAAAAAAACGAGTAAGGGGTTTATACTTTGACCGGGAGGCGGGATCTTTTTTCCCCGCCTCCATTCTTGCCTGCCCGTGAAATGAGGCAGGAGGGATTATCGAAGCAGCGCTTAACGGGCAGACTTTGCCCCGACGCTTCGAGTTCGGTGGAGAGAAGCATCACTGGTTGGAAAGACAAAAAAAGTGCTTTTTATGGGCGATACTGGGATTGAACCAGTGACTTCTACCGTGTGAAGGGTCGCAAGGCTGTGTATGTAAAAGTGCTTTTTATGGGCGATACTGGGATTGAACCAGTGACTTCTACCGTGTGAAGGTAGCACTCTCCCGCTGAGTTAATCGCCCAT
>CAYVOD010000071.1:0-8788 GCA_964453055.1 uncultured Treponema sp.
AGGGAAGCCCGTATCTGCAGGGCGCGGGAGATATCCACCTGTCCCTGCTTGTCCAGCACGTTCATGTAGCTTAAGGTTTCGAAGGCGTTGCCCGCGGTGTGGTCGGCGCCCATGGTGGAAGTGATGTATGTGACGCCGTTGCCCTTGACTCCCCTTGGGTCGTAGCCGGGTATCGCCTGTCCCTTTATGACGGGCACGCGGCGCGCTCCGAACACCTGCCCCGTAAGGGCAGCGCCGTTGCCCAGGATCCTGCCCAGGCAGGTGCCGGCGCCAATCTGCCGCACCAGGTCCTTGGCGCCTTCCGCGTCGCCGAAGGCCAGGAGACCCGCCTCCATGGCAACGCCGATGGCCGCGCCGGTCTCTATCGCGTCCACTCCCACCTGATTGCACAGGTGATTGAGCTCGGCTATCTCGTCCAGGTCCCCTATGCCGCAGTTGGAGCCCAAAAGGGTTATGTTTTCATATTGAAGGGAGGCGACTGTCTTGCGTCCCGCAGCGTCGACGAAGACATTGCTGCATTGGATGACGCAGCCGGGCACGCAGGGTCTTCCCGTCTTGCCCTTGCGGGAGAGAATCGTTTCCCTGACGGTCTCTCCGTTCATATTGTCCGCCAGCTCGAAGCTGCCCGAGGAGAAATTCCTGGTGGGCATGAGGCCCGAGGAATTGGCCAGGGCGAGGATGGCGGGTGTGCCGAAGAGATTGCGGTTTTCCGTCTTGGGATGGGCGAGAAGGGCCTGGCTCATCCATTTGGAGGTCTCGTTCAGGAGGGCTGGGTCGGCGATCGGGGTCTTGTAGGTCGTATGGGCGTCGTCGACGACGATGGCCTTCAGGCCCTTCGAGCCCATCAAGGCGCCCAAGCCTCCCCGGCCGGCGAACCGTATCTGTTCGTCGCCGTCGTTGGGCGACGCGATGCCCGCCCCGAAGAGCAGCATTTCGCCCGCGGGGCCGATGCAGTAAATCCCCACTTTTTCGCCGTACTTGACCCTGAGGGCGGCCACGGTTTCGTCCACGAGGAGCCCCTTGAGCTCGGGCGCCTCGACGAAGCGGGCCCCGCGGGCGTCTACTTCCAGAATATCCGTCCTGGGTTCCTTCGGCAGGTCCTCGACGATGAGCGCCCGGATGCCCAATCGAGCCAGTCGTTTGCCGGCCCCTCCCCCCACGTTGCTTTCCTTGACTCCCCGGGTGAGGGGGCTTTTACCACCGATCGATGTCTGCCCCGTGGTGGTCACGTTCGTGTCGGCCAAGAGGCCCATGGCGATTATGAGCTTGTTTCTCCTGCCCAAGACCTCGCAGTTGGGCGGCACCTCCCGCAAAAGTACATGAGCGATGAGTCCCCTCCCGCCCCAGTGCAGCTCTTCTTCGGTGACCGGGCATAGGGTGACCTGTCTCGTCCTCGTATCCACCCGTATGATCTTGTCCATACTCCCTCTCACTCCGCTATTAGCCGTATTCTGCTTCCCGACTTGACGAGAATTTCATCGATAGCCTTGGCCACCGCCTCGGGCAGCTCTATGCCGGCTATCCGGCTCTTTTCTTCCTTAATGGACTCCACCTCGCCGGGCAGAAGGATTTCGCTCGCCCCGGGCTGGAGCCGCAAGGCCTTGATCTCCTTCACGTAACTGCCGACCAGGGCGGCGAATTGCCCGGGATCCATGAATCTACCTATATCGATCGCGATGAAGGTCGCGCCGACGCCGGTCGGCCCTTCAAGTTCGTGGAAGCTCTTAAGTTTCAATCCGTAGGCGGAACCGGTGAGCAGCCCCGCCAATATGTCGATGACCATGGCGAGTCCCGAACCCTTCGGCCCGCCCAGGGGCAGAAGGGACCCCTTGAGGGCCTTAGCGGGATCCGTCGTCGGCGCTCCGGTTTCATCGCAGGCCCAGCCTAAAGGGATCTTCTCGCCGCTCAAGGCCGCCAGCCTGATCTTGCCCCTGGCAACGACGCTGGAGGACATATCGAGCACGATGGGGTTTCCGCCGGGCAGAGGGATGCCGACGGAAATCGGATTAGTCCCGAAAAACGGGTCGGCGCTCCCATACGGAGCCACCGAAGGGTTCCCGTTAGTCATGCAGAGGGCGATCACCTTGCCCGAGGAAGCGGCCGTGCTTGTGTAATATCCCAGCGCGCCTACGTTGTTCGTATTTCTCACGCCCACCATGGCGATCCCGGCTTGCAGGGCTTTCTCGACGCTCAGGCGCATGGCCCTGTAGCCCGCCACCTGCCCAAGGCCGTCGCAGCCGTCCAAGAGGGCGGCGGCGGCATCCTCCCGCAGGATCTCCACGCGGGTGGGAATCGAAAGCATGGCCGCTGCCTTGCGTTTTACGATTTGCCTCAAGAGATTGACGCCGTGGGTGCTCACCCCCCGCATATCAGACCGAACCAGGATTTCGGCGGCTATCGCGGCGTTTTCCTTTTCCTCTCCCAAACCGGTGAGGATTTCCCTCGCCGCGTCACGAAGCAGTGTCTCGGCGATTCTCATTTTTCCTTACTCCTCAGCCAACCCAAGGGTCTGGAAGACAGCATCCAGCTTGTTCAGCTCGACGCTGCTCACCCCAGCCTTGAGCTGGGCAGCCTTTCCTTCCTCGAACTCGACGCGCTTAAGCGATTTGGCGAGCACCTCGGCGCAATCCTTGGCGGCGACGACGACCATGCCGTCCTCGTCCCCCAGTATCAAATCGCCGGGGAAGACGGTAGCGTCGCCGAAATTCACGGGATAATTGATGACGCCCAGGGTGCTCTTGCCGGTTCCGCGAATGGCGAAGCCGCGGCAGAACACGGGGAAGCCCATTTTCGCTATCTCGGCGGAATCGCGGATCGTGCCGTCGATGGCCAGCCCGCCCAAGCCCCGGGCCACCGCCGCCGTAGCCATCAGACCGCCCCAGTATCCGTAATTGTAGGCCGTGCCTACGCTGGCCACGATCACGTAACCGGCCGGCGCCCGCTGCAGCGCCTTGTGCAGCATGAGGTTATCCCCGGGCGCGCACTGTACCGTATAAGCCGTGCCGCAGATCCTGTCTCCCCGGGCCGCCGGCTTGATAGCATTGTCGACATAACCCTTGCGCCCTGAAGCCTCGTACACCGTGGCGACATCCAAAAGCCTGAACGCCTCGATAATTTCCCTGGAGACGGGAGGAGCCGCTTTCAGCACATGGATCATACTGCCTTCCTATTGTTGACCATCATCTGGTCAACGCTTATATGGGAACGTTGGAGATGGGTCCTCATGGCCTTCTCCGCCTCCTCGGCGTCGCCGGCTACGATCGCCTTAAGGATAGACCGATGCTCATCCTGGGTTTGGTGCAGCCGCTTGGCGTCGAAGCGGAACATTGTGTACACGCGGATACGGATTATATGGTCGAGCACCGTTCCGTAGAATTCCGAAAGGAAGCTGTTGCCAACCGAATCCACGATAATCTCATGGATCCTGTAACCAGAGAGAAGCGAAGCCCTAAGCTCTTCTTCGCTTTCGTTTTTAGGCGACTCTATATTCGCCAAAATCTCGACGAATTTTCTCTTGTCATCCAAGCCCGCGGCGAAGCGGGCGGCTGCGCATTCGTAGATTTCCCTTATTTCGAATATTTCCCTGATGAGATCGAGGCTGATATTAGTCACGAAGCAGCCCTTGTTCGGGACGATGACCACGAGCCGCTTGCGTTCGAGATGCTGCAGGGCTTCCCGTACCGGGGTCTTGCTCACTCCGAATTCCTCGCAAAGATCCTGCTCGTTCAAGAATTCCTGGGGTTTCAATTCGTGATGGATGATTCTGTGCTTTAAGACCTTATATACCTGATCCTTCTTGCTGAGGCTTTTTTTCACGACCGCTTCCACCTGCATATCCTCTCCGGCCGAACGCGAAATCTCCAATGTCCTTCCGATATATCGCCGATATATCGGTTATACTCTCCCACCGATTTCCCTTTCTGTCAACAAAAATTTTCAAATATTCTAATCGATATTTCTATAACGATTAAAGAAATATGCCGCGCTCTAAATTGAAGGATCCGGCATTCCGCGAAAATTCGCGCGCTCCTCGGCCCGAGAGCTTGATCTTATCGGCCGGCTCGGGAACAATGGTTTAGCGCGAAGTATCGCGGCAAGGCGGGAAAAAATGGGATCGCGTAAAATCGCAATCATCAACGGCCCCAACCTCAACATGCTCGGTAAGAGGGAGATAGGCATCTACGGCAGCAAGACGCTGGACCAAATATGCGAGACGATACGGGTCGAAGGCCGATCCCTGGGCGTGGAGTTGGATTTCTTCCAGTCCAACGTCGAAGGCTTTATCGTCGATTACATCCATTCCTGCGTAGGAAAGGTCCAGGGTTTCGTCATCAACGCCGGGGCTTTCACCCATTATTCGGTGGCGTTGCGGGACGCCTTCGGCGCCGTGCGGCTTCCCGCGATCGAAGTGCACATCTCCAATATTTACAGGCGCGAACCCTTCCGCCACCTTTCCTATCTCGCCCCGGTCTGCGTCGGCCAGGTGTGCGGATTCGGATCTTACAGCTACATACTGGGCCTCAGGGCCCTTCTCGAAATACTCGACGAAGCCGAGAGGAGCGAGGAGGCAGAGCGATGAAAAAATTCCTGGTTATCTCAGGTCCGAACCTCAATCTTCTAGGGACGAGGAAGACCTCGATCTATAAGGAAAGCTCCCTGGAGGATATTCACGCGAAGTTGAGAAAGAAGGCCGCCGAGCTCGGGGTTGGCATCGACTGCGAGCAGTACAATTCCGAAGGCGATATCATCGACCGAATGCAGCAGGTCCCCAACCAGTACGCGGGAGTGGTGCTGAACGCGGGAGCCCTAGCCCATTATAGCTATTCGATAAGGAGCGCCATCGGCACGATGCTCGTTCCCTGCGTCGAGGTGTTCATGTCCAACGTGTACGCGAGGGAGGAGTTCAGGCACAAGTCGGTACTCGCCGATGTCTGCGTGGGCACGATAGCCGGATTCGGCGCCAACAGCTACGTGCTGGCGCTGGAAGCCCTGGCGAACCTGGCCGGCGTATAAAAAGGAGCGCGGCGCATGGGTATCCTTTGGGCCAAACGAATCGGGAGCGAACCGGGGATCGCCGTCGCGAAGGCGCAAGGCTTCGACGCGGTGGAACCTTCCCTAAGCGCGCTGGCGGAGCTGGATGCCGAAGGGCTTTCATCGTTCGGTGACAGCCTAAAAGCCTCCGGGCTCGGTTGCGAGGTTTTCGCGTCCATACTGCCGGCGGACGTGGCGGTCACGGAACGAGGCTTCAATATCTACTCCTGGACCGAATACCTGAGGGCCGCGCTGGATCGAGCCGCGAGGCTCGGCTGCCGCAGGCTCCTGTGGAACGAAGGCAAGGCCAGGATCCTTCCGATCGAGGGCGAGACTTCGATTTTCAAGGAACATTTCAACCAGTTCCTCTTCATGCTTTGCGATATTGGGGTACAGTACGGCATGGAAATTTGCCTGGAGCCGCTCGGGCCGCGGAGGACTAATTTCATCAACTCCCTGTCCGAGGCGCTCGAGGTGATCGATTCGGTCAACAAGCCAAACTTGGCCATCGCCCTGAGTTCGGCGGCTTTCTCGGAGATAGGCATTACGGACGACGAACTTGCCGCCTTCGAGGGACGGATCGCTCACGCGAGAGTTGAAGTTCCCCGGGACGCCCGGACGAGCATTCAGGCTGCGGATCTTGGCGCGCTCCCGTTTTTCAGGGCTTTAAAGAATATCAAGTACCAGGGGACTATCGCGCTGCCGGGGGATGCCGACGAAGCCGCGCTCAGGGCGTGCAGGGACTCGTGGCGATAAGCCGCGAGGGAGACTCAATCCACCAGGTGTATCCAACCCTCGGGAGCCTCGACGTCGCCGTACTGGATTCCGGTCAATGTGTCGTACAGCTTCTTGGTGACGGGGCCGACTTCGGTCTCGGAATGGAAAACGTGGAGCTTGCCCTTATGGTAGATGCCGCCGATGGGCGTTATGACCGCGGCGGTGCCGCAGGCGCCCGCTTCGGCGAACTCGTCGATCTTGTCGATATAGCAGTCGCGCTCCTCGGTCTTCATGCGGAAGCGGTTGCCCGCGAGGTAGAGCAGCGAATACTTGGTTATGGAGGGCAGGATCGAAGGCGAGGCGGGTGTGACGAAGGTCCCGTCCTTGGTGATGCCGAAGAAGTTGGCCGCGCCCACTTCCTCGATCTTCGTGTGGGTGGCCGGATCGAGGTAAATGCAGTCGGCATACCCGGCCTTTGCGGCGATCTGGTGCGGAAGGAGGCTGCCGGCGTAGTTGCCGCCCACCTTGGCCGCGCCGGTGCCGTTGGGCGCGGCCCGGTCGTAATCGGACACCATGAAGTTGACCGGCGCCATGCCTCCCTTGAAGTAGGGGCCCACGGGCATGCAGAACACGGAGAATATATATTCCTTGGCGGGGCTCACGCCGATGTTGTCACCCACCCCGATGACGAAGGGGCGCAGATACAAGGTCGCGCCGTGGCCGTAGGGAGGAACCCATTTCCAGTTGGCCTTGACCACCTGGTCGCAGGCGTCGATGAATTTCTCGGTGGGCACGTGGGGCATGAGGATCCGGTCGCAGGTCGCCTGCATGCGGGCGGCGTTGCGGTCGGGCCGGAATAGCTGTATGCGCCCGTCCTTGCGGGAATAGGCCTTCAGGCCTTCGAAGCACTGCTGTCCGTAGTGCAGGGCCGTCGAACCCTCGGAAATAGACAACTGGTTGTCGGTGACGAGGCGCCCTTCATCCCAGACGCCGTCCTTCCAGCGGGAAATATAGCGGTAGTCGGTTTTCATGTAGGAAAAGGCCAGTTTTCCCCAATCGAGCGGCGCTTTGGTCATAGAAGCCCCCTTATTGTCTCAGAATATTTGTATACTTATACAATTCCGCCCGAAAGGCGTCAACTCGTGCCGGGATACCCGCGACCGACAAGCCGAAGCATGCGAGCAGGCTAGAGGGTCGGACAGGAGAACGAGAAAAGCAGGATTCACAGGAATGTCGCCGCGGGATAATCCGAGGTAGAATATGTGCGAGATGCGCATCCGGCCCTATCGCCAAAGAACCGAACCGCCAGCAGCCATCGGGAGGGAGCGACAATGAGGATTGCCGAGTTTTTATCAATCCGCTGGACCGAACCGGGGGAGCCCCTCATCGAACCTCCTCTATGCTCGCCGATCATCGCCGATCCCAGCTTCTTGTTCCCCGCGGAAACGCCCGATGGCGACTGGCAGATCTTCGCCCACTCGGCCTTCGGCATCCACCGTCATTCCTCACCCGACGGACTCTCGTGGAAGCATCGGGGCATTGCGATAAAAAACGCCATGCGGGCCTTTGTCAGGCCGCTTCCGGAGGACGGTTACGCCCTTTATTACGAATCCTACCCTCCCCTCGCGTTGGCCGCCACGGCCTTTCCGATTCACCCGAAATGGAAATCGAGGATAGCCTTGTCAGAAAGTCGGGACCTTGTCGCTTGGTCCCGGGGAGACGTTATCATTTCGCCTGATAAAAACTGGGCCACGGATGAAGCGCTGGGCGCTTCGGTTTCCAATCCCTGCGTGATTCAGGCGCGAGGCGAATGGAGATTGTATTTCTCGGCTTCCCTTTCGTGGATCGAGGATTGCGGGTTCTGCGAGCCCCTCCATCTGGCGATGGCAAGGGGGGCTTCCCCGCGCGGTCCCTTCACCTTTCCCCCGGACCCCCTGTCCGCGCCCGAGCTCCGGGAGGAGGCTTTGGAACCAGCGATCCGGGAGACGGGGGCGTCCGTGGCGGAGGACTCAGGGACAGTGACAGGCCTGCTGGGGCAAGGCTCGATCAAGGTCGTGCCGATGGATGACGGCTACGTGGGCCTTCAGAACAAAATCTACCGCGATCCCTCCGGTCGTTCGAGATCCGCCATTTTTATTCTTCGATCGGAGGACGGGCTTTCCTGGCTGCCCGCCCGGAGCGAACCGCTCCTCGCTCCCGCGATTTCAGGTTGGACCAGCTCCCACGTCTACGCGTGCGACTGCCGCTTCCGAGAAGCCGACGGCCGCTGGTACCTCTATTTCAACGCCCGGGACGGTTGGCGGATCGGTCAGGGCAAGGAAAGAATCGGGCGAATCGTGGGGACCGAGCAAAAGCGAATATGTGGCGGCAGCCTTGGCGGGAGCACGCCGGCTGGCCGCAAGGAGTCATGATCATGGCCAATGCGAACAAGCTTCCTGTCATTTACCTTCCCCACGGCGGAGGCCCCTGGCACGTCATGGACAACGCTTTCGATGACGGACCGGGCTACGAGCGCCTCAGGGCGTACCTGGTGAACCTGGGCGATCGCTACCGAAATCGCATAACTTCAATCCTCGTGATTTCGGCCCACTGGGAGGAGCCGCTGCCCGCGATCCACTTCGGGCGTAACCCTGGGATGCTCTACGATTACTATGGTTTCCCGGAGTTCACCTATACGCTCCAGTGGCCGGCTCCCGGGGCTCCCGAGCTCGCCGCCAGAATCGAGGAACTCCTTCGCGGCGCAGGCATCCAGACCAAGCGGGAATTCGAGCGCGGTTATGACCACGGGCTTTTCGTACCCATGATGCTGGCCTTTGCCGAGGCAAAGATTCCCGTCGCCCAGCTTTCGCTTATTCGAGGCCTGGACCCGACGGCCCATTACGCGCTTGGCGCCGCGCTGGAGCCTCTGCGGAGCGAGGGAGCGCTCATTCTCGGCAGCGGGATGAGCTACCACAACATGCAGGGGTTTTTCTCGGGCGGCCCGGCGGTGGAGTCCGCGTCGCGGCGGTTTGACGAATGGCTGGCGGCCGCGGTGGCGATT
>CAYVOD010000072.1:0-2982 GCA_964453055.1 uncultured Treponema sp.
ATGATGTCGAAGTACATCATCCGACGAGCTCTGAGCCTTATACCGACGATGTTCATCATCGTCACGCTCAGTTTCTTCCTGATCCGGTTCGCTCCAGGCGGCCCCTTTTCCAGCGAGAAGAAGGTGACCGAACAGGTGCTCCAGAACCTGCTCAAGAAGTACCATATGGACGAGCCGCTGGGAAAACAGTACCTGCGGTATCTCGGCGACGTTCTCAAAGGTGATTTCGGCCCTTCGTTCCGCTACAGGGACAGCACGGTAAACCAGCTCATCGCCCAGACCCTTCCTAATTCCATGATGCTCGGCAGCCTTGCCTTGAGCATGGCTCTGTTTGCGGGCATCGGGGTGGGCATAGTCTCGGCCTTGAAGCAGAACCGGTGGCAGGATTACCTCGCGATGTCCTTCGCCGTCGTCGGCATTTCGATACCCCTATTCGTCATAGGGCCTCTTCTGCAGCTTATTCTGGGTTTGAAGCTACGCTGGCTGCCGATCTCCGGGTGGATTACCAGCCGGGACGGGCTGAAAACCCTCATCATGCCCGCCCTTACCCTTTCCTTTCCTTATTTCGCCTACATCGCCCGGCTCTCCAGGGCGAGCATACTCGAGGTTCTCAGGTCCGATTACGTACGGACCGCCAGGGCCAAGGGACTTTCCGAAGGAGTCGTGATCGGGAAACACGTGCTCAAGGGTGGTCTCCTGCCCGTCGTATCGTATCTAGGTCCAGCGTTTTCCGGCATAATCACCGGCTCCCTGGTCGTCGAGTCGGTTTTCGCCATTCCCGGCATAGGCCGCGTCTTCGTCCAGTCGGCGCTCAACAGGGATTACACGCTGATCATGGGCGAGGTGATCATGTATTCCCTCATCCTGGTGACCATGAACTTCGTCGTCGACATAGTGTACGGGTTCCTCGACCCGCGTATTTCGTACAAGTGAGGAGGAGCCGTATATGTCACAGAAACTGAACAGCGCGGTCAACGAATTCAATCAGGAGATGAAGCCCGTATCCCTCTGGGCGGACGCGTGGAAGCGCCTAAAGCGAAACAAGATGGCCCTCGTCAGCCTCTGGATCGTTGGATTCTACGCCCTGGTGGCCCTTGCCGCCCCCCTTCTTCCCCTGCACGACTACAGGACCCAGACCCTGAGCCATACCAATTTGAGACCTTCGTTCAAACCCGCGGGGCAGATCGCCCTGGAAGCCGTGGAAGCCCAGGCGATCCTTCTCAAGGAACGGGTGGACGCGGGAGTCGAATCGCTCAAGCCCAACCTGGAGAGGACCCTTCTTGAGGTCGAGTCCCTGAAGGCCGCCCTCGAAACCGATCCGGCGAGCAAGAACGTCTATATCATGGGCACGGACTATCTCGGGCGGGATATGCTCGCAAAAACTATCTACGGAGCGAGAATCTCCATGATGGTGGGACTGATCGGCACTCTTACGGCGGTCCTGGTGGGCGTCATCATCGGAGCCATATCCGGCTACGTGGGCGGCTGGCTGGACAACCTGCTGATGCGCTTCGTCGATATCATGTACGGCCTGCCCTATATGCTCATCGTCATCATCCTGATGGCGCTCTTCCGCAAGGAGGGACAGAGCTCGATCGTCATTCTTTTCGTCGGCATAGCCCTGGTGTCCTGGCTCACCATAGCCCGAGTCGTGCGTGGGCAAATCATCAGCCTGAAGAATTCAGAATTCGTTGAAGCGGCGCGCTCGATGGGGGCGGGAACGGGGCGGATAATCTTCCGCCATTTGCTGCCCAACGCCCTTGGGGTCATCATCATCTTCACGAGCCTTTCCCTGCCCAGCTTCATCATGAGCGAATCCTTCCTTTCCTTCCTCGGCTTGGGCGTGTCGGCTCCCCTTTCTTCCTGGGGCTCCCTTGTCAGCGAGGGCGCGAACACGATGGAGCTCTATCCCTGGCAGCTTTTGGCGCCGGCGATCGAGATGACCATCTTCCTGTTCTGCATGAACTTCCTGGGCGACGGTCTGCGCGACGCCCTGGATCCGCAGAGCAAGAACCGAACCTGAGCAAGGAGCGATGAAACCATGACCAACGAAGTCATTCTACAGGTCAAAGACCTGAAAACCTATTTCACCGTCGACGAAGGCCTGGTGAAGGCAGTCGACGGCGTCAGTTTCGACCTGCGCAAAGGCGAGACCCTGGGAATCGTGGGGGAGTCGGGTTCGGGCAAGAGCGTCACGAACCTTTCGGTGATCAACCTCATCCCCACTCCTCCCGGCAAGATCGCCGGCGGCCAGGTCCTCTTCCACGGCAAGGACCTGCTAAAAATGCCCCAGGCTGAGATACGCCAAATCAGGGGCAACAAGATTTCCATGATCTTCCAGGATCCGATGACCTCCTTAAACCCTTTCCTGAGAGTCTCCACCCAAATGATCGAGACTATCGTGCTCCATCAAAAGCTGGACAAGGACGCCGCCAGGCAGAAGGCCATCGAGATGCTCAAGCTGGCGGGCATTCCCGCGCCGGAAAAGCGCATCGACCAGTACCCGCACCAGTTCTCCGGCGGCATGCGCCAGCGGGTGATGATCGCCATGAGCCTCTCCTGCAACCCCGAGATTCTCATCGCCGACGAGCCTACCAGCGCCCTGGACGTCACCATCCAGGCCCAGATACTCGAGATCATGCAGGAACTCACCAAGAGGCTGGGCACGGCGGTCATCCTGATAACCCATTCCCTGGGGGTCGTCGCAGGCACCTGCGATACCCTCTGCGTGATGTACGCCGGTCGGATCGTCGAGCGCGGGCCCACGGACGTCATTTTCGAAGACCCGAAACATCCCTACACCAAAGGCCTGATCCGGTCGGTTCCCCGTCTCGACGTGGAGAACTCCGAGCGGCTCTACTCGATCCAAGGCCAGCCGCCCAACGTCATCGACCTGCCCGACTGCTGCCCCTTCTATCCCCGCTGCGAAAAGGCGATGGACATATGCAAGAAAAAATATCCCGCGATCGCGGACTTCGAGCA
>CAYVOD010000072.1:3082-8577 GCA_964453055.1 uncultured Treponema sp.
GAGCAGCTCATGGAGAGGGTGGGCCTTTCCCGCTTCTTCAAGAACCGCTATCCCCACGAGTTCTCCGGCGGCCAGCGCCAGCGCATCGGCATCGCCCGAGCCCTGGCCTTGCAGCCCGAACTGATCCTCTGCGACGAGCCGGTCTCGGCCTTGGACGTGTCCATCCAGTCCCAGATCCTCAACCTGTTCAAGGATCTTCAAGCGGAGTTTGGGCTTACCTATTTGTTTATCGCCCACGACCTGGCCGTCATCAAGTATATTTCGGACCGGGTGGCAGTCATGTATCTGGGCTTGATCGTGGAGATTTCCGGGGCGAAGGACCTGTACAAGAAGCCGTTACATCCCTATACCCAGGCCCTCCTGTCCGCGGCGCCCATCCCCGATCCCAAGGTCGAGGCCCAGCGCAGGCGGATCATCCTCACCGGCGACGTGCCATCGCCGGACAAGCAGCGGCCGGGCTGCTACTTCTACGACCGCTGCTCCAAGCGCATGGATGTATGCAAGGTTCAGCGGCCCAAGCTCAAGGAAACAGAGGACGGCCACCAGGTGGCCTGCTTCCTCTACCACAAGCCCGAATGATCTTGGGATAGCTATATGCGCGCGCCGATCGACAGGCGCCGCGGGGCCGCGCCGGAGCGATCCGGGGCGGCCCCTTTTTTTGCCCTAAAAAAAAGGGGCCGCCCGCGATTCGGGCAGCCCCATTGTTTGACGCGGCGCGCTGTTTGCTAGAAGAGCACAGCCCCGCCGTGGCTGTTGTTGTAGGCGTCGTACTTGTCTTTCTGGGCCAGGAGCTGGGCGGAAGTGAAGCTGCCGGAATTGTCCAGCATATACTCGCCGTCATAGAGGAAGAATCTGGTCACCAGCTCGTTGCCGCCGATGTAGGCGCCCGACGCGTAGTTGAACTCGGAGCCCATGAGCTGTTTGGACAGAAGCAAGGTCGGGGACGAGCCCGTCGCGCTGAGTATGTCCGAGGCCGCTTTCATCGTCGAAACGTTGAGAGGCTGCAAGGCGAAGTTGGAAAGGGCGTTTACGTAAGACTGAAGTTTCGCGGCGCTGACCTGGATGCCGTTGGTCTTGCCGCTAATGGCTTTATCCAGGTTGGTCTTCCAGTAGCCGATGGTGAAGCCGTTAGCCAGCTTGCCGGGAATCCAGGAGTAATCCACCGCGAAACCGAAATCGGCGTTGGCGGCAATGCCGTTCTCAGGTCTCACGGTTCTCGAAGCGGCGATGCTGTGCAGGAATCCATCCTTGTCGTCGGCGGTGACCGTGTAGGTAGTCGCGCCTAACAGATGATCGAAGACATAGGAGCCGTCGGCTGCGCTGGTAGCCGTCGCGCCGTTGCTCAAGCCGAGGGTGAATCCCTTGAGAAGAGGTTCTCCCGCCTGGTAGCGGTCGTCCCTGTTGGCGTCGTAGAAGACCAGGCCGGAGATGGTTTCGTGGGAATAGCCGAAATTGACTCCGCTCTCGCTCGCCGATCCGGTCCAGGAAGTTTTGGGATCGAGGTAGGGAGTATGGAACTCGCCGCTTACGTCGCCGGCGCTCACGGTATACTGGGCCTGGCCGCCCTTGAGGAATTGGAAGCTGAAGGAACCGTCGCCATCGCTGAGCGTTGTTTTGGACGCGGCGCCCGAGAGGCTGATCGAGACATTCGCGATTCCCGTCTCGGTGGAGTCGAATACGCCGTCGGCGTCGGTATCCTTGAAGGCGAAGCCGGAAATGGTTTCGTAGTCGAGGCCGAAGTTGACCCCGCTGGCCGATTCGGGCAGTACAAGCGCCTTGGACGCCAAGGGCTCATCGTAGGGAGTAGGCCAGTAATTGGTCTTGCCCCCCGAAGTCACGGTGTAGCTGCCGGCGGTCAGGTTGGTGAAGCTGTAGAAACCGTCGGAACCTGTCGTATAGGTCGCTCCGCCGCTCAAACTGACCGTTACGCCCTCCAGGCCGGCCTCGCCGCTGTCCAGGGTTCCGTTGTGATTGGTATCGTGGAAGACGACGCCGGTGATTGAGTAACCACTGGAATTTCCGGGTACTGTGGTCGTGGTGGTCCCGCCGGTCGACCATGCGATGTCGATATGGCTGATTTCATAGTTCTGGTCGTTTTTGGTATTCACTTGGGTATAAAGCTCGGTGTCGCCATACACGCCGGGGCTAGGATAATCGTAGCGGTTGCCTCCAGTGGAGGCTTTGACGTAGATGGCTAGCACGGGCTGGGTCGAGGTGAAATCGAAACCGATAGCCTCCGATCCTTTGAAATACACCTTGGTGATCGTCACAGGGCCGATTATATCGCCTAGGACGGGAGCGCGATCGAGCTTGGTCGCGTCGATACCTGCGCTATCACCCATATCCAACACTTCGCGGTAGTTTGAGTCGTTGACGATCAGCAGGGGGGCGGACAAAGACTTGCCGCCTTCCTCCAGCGCAGCGTCGAATTGCAGTGGGTTGGCGCAGGAAAACAGGAACAGGACGAGGGTGGCGGCCAGCAGGGCAAGCCTGTAGGCCTTCGACAATACTTTTTTCATAAAAACCTCCATACTTTTTTACAGAAACGAATTCATTTAATGAAGGAAATATAATGTATAGGATTTGTGGAATTCAAGCCCCTGATAAAAATATTTGGTTTATTTAAAAATATTTGACGAATTGACCGATTTCGCGAGGACGTAGGCGAGGAAGTTTCTTTAAGGCCGCGACGAAAGCTTATCGAAGCTCTTCGGCTTTCGCCTCGCTTTCGAACCTTATCTCGCAGGCTTCGGCAAAGGCTGCGCCTACCTTTTTCAGTCTCGCCGCCCTGCGGGCGGGCAGGCTGTCCACCAGATAGGCCCGCTCCTCGACCAGATCGACGACCAGGTGGATATAGGGCTTCCGATGTCCCAGGCCGAGTATGGACTTTACACTTGGATCAGGCTTGTCCCTGCCTTCCATTATCGCGTAGGCCCTCGCCTGTTCGGCCTTTTCCTCCGACGAGCCTTGCACGGTGCCCCGGGCGAAGGCTGAAAGGCGAAATCCTTTCAGTTCGTCGAAACCGATGTTGATAGTTTTGGCCAAGGGCCAGATTCCGCTTGAGTGAAGCAAGGTCCGGTTAGAGGGATCCGCGGTCCAGCGTTCTACGTAAAAAAGACCTAAAAATAGGAGGACCAGGATCAGCCAAGCTACGAGGCTCGGAGCCTCGCCTGAGGAAACGAGGGCGCCGACCACGGCGGCGAGCATTATCGCGGTAATGATTCGGTACCAGAGCGGTACGCTATAGATGAGCTTGCCGGAAGCGTCTTTTTTCAGTTGCAGCGGTATTTCCACCCCCACAGGATACCAGGAAAAAAGGCGTTTCGCAATAATCGCCTAGCGCGGCGGCGCCCCATACTACCATCACCTACGGCCACAGGACCCATAATTTGGATTCCATCATGGAGCATTTCGAGTACATGGTGAATCTTGTGGGAATCGATCACGTCTGCTTCGGCCCGGACACGAATTTCGGCGACCACGCGGGACTGCACCGTATCTTCGCCAAGTTCCTCTCGACCGGCCAGACCAAGAACCTGGAGGACGACTACCCCAGGGTGGACTATGTCAAAGGCATGGAAAACCCCAGGGAGGCTTCCAAGAACGTGGTGCGCTGGCTTGTGGCCCACGGCTACGCCGAAGAAGACATCCGCAAGGTCCTGGGCGGAAACATCCTCAGGGTATGCGCCCAGGTGTGGAAGTAGGGCTGCTAAGGGGAGGTCCCAAGGGGCTTTCCTAAAAGAGTTCTTTTGTATTCTATTAAGGCGGGGCCTGCTTTAAAAAAGCGACCTCCGCCTTTTTTGTTGGCATGCAAGGAGCTCCGCGCTGAGTAGTGACAAAGACATAAGGACATATTTTTCCGAATCGAAGGTCGATACCGCAGCCCAGGGGAGGGAAGCCAGGCGCCTGTCCTCCAATGGGCCTGTCGCGGCTGTGGACAAGCTTGTCGAGGTGGCGCTGCGACGTTATGCCATGATAGAGAAGGGCGATAGGATATTGCTGGCCGTGTCGGGGGGCAAGGATTCGATGGCCCTGGCCTGCGATCTGGGGGCTAAGCGGCGCTGGTGGCCTGTCGGTTACGAACTTAAGGCCCTGCACATAGCCACGGAATTCGGAGATCCCTCTACGCCTTCCACCCTGTCTTCGCTCTTGGATTCCTGGGATATCCCCTTCGAAACGCTGCGGATTGCTGTTCAAGGTCGCCTGAAACCTGGGCGTTCGATGAACTGCTATTGGTGTTCCACCCAGCGGAGAACCGAGCTCATCCGCTACGCCATGGAACATGGATTCAACAAAATCGCCCTGGGGCACCATCTGGACGACGCTGTGGAGACCCTGCTGATGAATATGCTGTATAAGGGCGAGATAGGCGGGATGCTCCCGCTCCTGCGCTACAGGAAATATCCGCTTTCGATCATTCGGCCCTTGGTTCTCTGCGAGGAGCGCCAGCTGATCGAGTACGGGAAGGAAAGGGGCTACATGTCGACGGTATGCACCTGCGGCTATGGAAGCGAGTCGAAGCGCCGGGAAGTCCGCTCCAGGGTGGCCGTGCTTACCGGCAACTCCGGAAGGCTCAAGCGCAGGCTTTTCGAATCGACGAGCAACATCAATTTCGAGTATCTGCCCGGCGGCCAGGCTTTTTCGGTCTCTATGCCAAGCCCGTCCGACGACGGCGAAGTTTAATCCTCTCCCCAGTCCCCCGATTCGTCGTCTGGGAGATCCCGTCCGGTCTTGTCCTTGAGCCTGTCCAGCAGAACCCTGAAGGCCGCCCCTTCTTTTTTGAGTTCCCGCGAGCCCCGGGTGATCTTGCACAGGGATAAACCCAATTCCTCCGCCACCTTCCGCTGCGGTTTCCCTTCGGCCAGGCGTTTCACCAGGGCCCAGCGCTTGGCCATTTCATCGGCTTCCGATGGAGTGAAAAGCGAATAGAGGAAATTCTCGATCAGATTCGCGTCGGCGCCTTCCAGGGCGAGGGCTATTTCCCTCATATTCCGGCGCATAAGTTCGGGGTTCCGCTGCATGCTACAACTATACTACAAAACTTCCTTCCGAGCGACCCATCATGACCCTATGGCCGCGATCTTCGCACCCCGGCGGATGAGGCATGAGCCTCCCGATTCCTTTCACCCCCTTTATTTGCTATACTTGCCCGCAAACATGAAAAGTACGGCGGCCTTGTTAGTCTTCGCGGCGATCTTCTCACTCCCGGCCTTCGCGCAGAACGAATGGCCGCAGGAATCGACAAGCCAAAAATCCTCGAATATCTTGCAGGTTCAGGAGATGGCGGAACTCTATGCCGCCGCCGATTCGGCCCTGACCGTGGAACAGCTGGCGGCCCGGGAGGGAGCCAGGCTTTTTTCCCCCGCAGGGGGGCACGCGATAGTGGTGGGCGCGAATCATCCCGTGGTTTGGCTCAGGTTCAGGCTGCCCGAGGCTCTGGGGCTGGCGAGGGCGGGAGAGGAGGCGGATAGGGAGGGGAGAAAAAGCCCGGCCGC
>CAYVOD010000073.1:0-8569 GCA_964453055.1 uncultured Treponema sp.
AGGCGATGCTGGAAACAAGGTCGCGGGCCCTGCCTCTTCCCCTGGTCGGGGTGGATCTTTCGGACAACGAGTTCGCGGCCGAGCCCGAATCCTTCGCCGGCTTTTTCGACGCCCTGAGGGAGGCGGGATTCGGCACCACCGTTCATAGCGGCCTCAACACCAGCCCGGCCCATCTATGGCGGACGATGAAGGTGCTGAAACCCAGCCGCGTCGGGCACGGCATCCTGGCCTTGGGTGATCAGGCCCTCGTGGACGAAATGCGGCGCCGGGACGTTCACCTGGAAGTATCGGTGCTCTCCAACTGGATCACCGAAGCGGTTCCGACTGTTCGGGATCATCAATTGCCCGGCCTGTTGAAGGCAGGACTATCGGTGGGCGTCAATTCCGACGATCCCGGGCTCTTCGGCAGCAGTTTGAGCGAAGAATACGAACTCCTGGAGCGGACATTCGGCCTCTCCGGCGAGGATTTTATGGCAATCAACCTAAACGCCCTGCGCTGTTCTTTCCTGCCCGAGGAGACGAAGGATAAGGTAAGAAAAGCGTACTTCGCAGTCCCCGGGGTTGAGCATGGACCCAAAAAAGCCCAGGCCCCGGGGGAAGGCGGAGAATCACACCAAGGGAGCGCGGAATGAGACAGACCGACGGCGACGTGACGAAACTCTCGGCATCCTTTCCTCACTGGGAAAAGACGAAGGACCTGGTGGACCAGTGCCTGGACATCATCCTCAACTATCGGCAGAGCGGCCATCCGGGGGGCTCCAGGTCGAAGGTCTATCCCTTCCTGGCCACCCTCCTCTCGGGCGCCATGCGCTGGGATATCCGAAAACCGGAAAAACGCTTCGGCGATCGCTTCGTCCTGGGCGCCGGACATGCAATCCCCCTGGTCTACACCACCCTGGCCGTCTTCAACGAGGCCATGAAGCTCAAGTACCAGCGCACGGGCGATTCCCGGTACCTGGTGCCCGAGGACAGGCGCATGAACTGGGACGACCTTCTGGGGTTCCGCCGCCGCGGCGGGCTCTCGGGCCACGCCGAAATGGAAGGCAAGACCCTCTTTTTAAAATTCAACACCGGCCCCTCGGGGCACGGATCGCCCGCCGCGGCGGGCCAAGCCCTCGCCTTAAAGCGCGCCGGCGCCGGCGAGGTCAGGGTCTTCATATTCGAAGGCGAAGGCGGCCTGACCCCCGGAGTCACCCACGAAACCATGAACTCCGCCTGGGGCCTCGGCCTGGACAATCTCTACTACGTGGTCGACTGGAACGACTACGGCATCGACGAGCACAAGGTGAGCTCCTCGGTCTACGGGACGCCCGAAGACTGGTTCGGCTCCCACGGCTGGCGAGTCTTCGGAACCGAAGAAGGCGAGAACTGGCGAAGCGTCGCCGGCGCCCTGCTCTCCATGGTCTCCAACAAGGACAACGAACTCCGCCCCGCCGTCACCTGGGTAAAATCCCGCAAAGGCAGGGGATACCTGAGCTACGACTACGCCTCTCACGGCACCCCCAACAAGCTGAACAGCGAAAAGTTCTGGACGGTACGCAAGGAATTCGCGGCCAAGTACGGCGCCGCCTTCGTCAACGTGGACGGCGCGGCTCCCAAGGACGAAAAAGCCCTCGCCGTAGAGTTCGAAGCCAACCTGAAGGCAGTCTTCGACGTGCTTAAGAAGGACGAAACCCTGGTGGACTACCTGGCGGACCGCCTTGTCGAACTGGGCGACAGCGTCCCCGAGAGGCTGGAAGGCTTCAAGCTCGCGGCGGGCGCGGCGCAAGCGCCGGGCGCGGTTGCCCGAACGCCCGCCGGCGACCCTGCCAAAGCCGGCGCCCCAGCGGGCGTGCCGGCCAAAGCAACCAGCCCCTTCAAGGACAAACGCCTCTACGACTACCGCCGCTACCCCGCCGACCTCTACCTAAAGCCCGGGACATCCGCGGCCAACCGCGCGGCCCTGGCCCGCTGGGGCGCCTGGGTCAACGCCTTCGGCGCCAAGGAATACGGCAGACCCCTCTTCGTGGTCTCCTCGGCGGACTTAGCCGGCTCGACCAACATCGACGGCTTCGCCAAAGCCTACGGCGACTTCCCCGGCTACGGCTGGTACCTGCGCCACGGCAGCCCCGAGGGCAGCCTCCTGCCCCAGGAAATCACCGAGTTCGCCAACGCAGGCATCATGACCGGCATGGCCAGCGTGAATCTCTCAACGGAACCCGAGAAGGAGTTCGACGGATTCTGGGGAGCCACCTCCACCTACGCATCCTTCTCCTACCTCGTCTACGGCTCCTTGCGGCTCTACAGCCAGCTCGCCCAGGACTGCCAGCTCAAAATGGGCAAGGTCATCTACGTGGCCGGCCACTCCGGCCCCGAAACCGCCGACGACTCCCGCACCCATTTCGGCATATTCTCCCCCGGCGTCACCAGGCTCTTCCCCAAAGGCCAGGTCATCAACCTCCACCCCTGGGAATACAACGAAGTACCGGTGCTTCTGGGCGCAGCCCTGGCCACCGAAGTCCCCATCATCGCCCTGCACCTGACCAGGCCGGCCATACAGCTGCCCGACAGGGAAAAGCTGGGCATACCCTCCCATTTCGAAGCCGCCAAGGGCGCCTACGTGCTCAAGGAAGCGGATCCTTCCAGGCCGAGAGGTGGCACCCTCTTCGTCCAGGGCACCAGCGCCGTGGATGGGATCCTCAAGATCCTGCCCGAAATCGAAAAGCTCAACTGCAAGGTAGTCTGCGTGGTCAGCGCCGAGCTCTTCGCGCGCCAGAGCCCCGCGTATCGCGCCAAGGTAGTTACCCCCGAGGACAAGGCCGATTCCACCGTCGTATCCACTCAGGCCAAGACCCTCATGGAAGACTGGTTCTTCAACCCCCTGGCCGCCGACTACGCCCTTACCTCCGACTGGGACGACCGCTGGAGAAGCGGCGGCAACCTGGAGGAAGTGCTGGACGAGGCCCACTTGAGCCCCGCCTGGATTCTGAAAGGCGTCAAGCGCTTCGCGAAGGACAGGGAGCGCCGGCTTTCGCTCCTCCGCTCGGGCCTGGACGCGAAATAAGGAAGGGAAATGATTTTTGGAAATCGAGTCAAATCGACATATACACTGACAAGGAGAGACAGATGAACATGGAAATGCTCACCGGCGTATTCGCCCCCATGACCACCCCCTTCAAGAACGACGAAATCGACTATGAAGGCCTGGCAGGCAACGTGGAGAAAATGAACTCCACCGGTCTCAAGGGCTATTTCGTCCTCGGAACCAACGGAGAATTCAAGGCTCTCTCCGTCGAAGAGCGCTTCAAGATCCTCGACCTGGTGGTCAAGACCGCCGCCAAGGATAAGGTGATCATGGCAGGTTGCGGCGCCGAGAGCACCAGGGAGACCATCGACCTGGTCAAGCGGGCCGCCGACAAAGGCGCCAAGATGGCCTCGGTCCTCATGCCCTGCTTCTTCGCCAAGAAAATGACAGACGAAATCCAGGAGCGCCACGCCTACGAAGTGGCCGACGCCTCCCCCATCCCCATCGTGATCTACAACAACCCCTCGGTAAACGCGGGCGTGGTGGTAAAGCAGGCCCTGGCCCTGCGCCTGGCGGCCCATCCCAATATCGCCGGCGTCAAGGACAGCTCCAAGGAAACCTACATAGAAAACCTGGCCGCCGGCTCCGATAAATTCCACGTCCTGGCCGGTTCGGCAGCCTATTTCCTCGACCTCATGCGCAAGGGCGGAAAAGGCGGCGTCCTTTCCCTGGCCGACGTATTCCCCCAGCAGTGCGCAGACCTCTACAACGCCATCAAGGCCGGAAAAAACGACCTTGCCGAAGAACTTAACGACAAACTGGTCAGTCTCAACAGCAAGGTGTCCGGAGCCTTCGGCGTGGCCGGCGTAAAAGCCGCCATGGACCTTGTCGGTTTCGCCGGCGGACTTCCCCGCAGACCCTACAAGGGCCTCACGGCGGAAAACCTGGCCGTCCTCAAGGCCGACCTGGAGCAGAGCGGCTTCATGGCCTAAAGCGGGCGGGCATTTGCCTTACGGGCGGGCGCCGGCTTTCGGCCGGCGCCCGCCCTCGAACCCCGCTAATTTGAACTCTCGGCCCCAAAGCCGTACATTTATAGAGCGTTCGCCGCAATAGGGCGAAAAGGAGAACCAAATGGCAAGACCCAAAAGTCTTAATATCGCGGAGATGAGCTACGACGAAGTAGCCGCCCATCTCAAGACCAACGACACGATCCTCGTTTCCATGGGATCGAACGAGAAGCACGGAGCCCACTGCCCCCTCGGGACCGACGCATTCACCGCCATGGGCGTCATCGAGAGAGCCGCCGAGCTTTCCAACACCCTCTACACCCCCTGCATCCCCGTCGGCTACTCCCCCCACCACATGGGCGAGCTCGGCCACGGCACCGGAACCCTCACCTTCTCCGGCGACACCTATCGCAGGATCGTCTACGACCTAGCCAAGAGCCTCATCTACCATGGCTACAACAAGCTCGTTTTCGTCACCCACCACGGATCCAACTCCAAGGTCATCGACGAAATCCTGCGCAGGATCCGCTACGAGTCCGGCGCCTTCGTGGGCTGGTACAAGACCCCCACCGAGCGCAACTACGAACTCCTCAAAGGCATCGTCGAAGGACCGCCCGAGGAAACCCCGGGATGGCACGCCGGCGAAATCGAGACCAGCACCGCCTGGGCCTACAGCGGTTTCATCGACATGGACAAGGCCAAGCCCGACCGCACCCACGCCCCCCGCTGGATGGGCCCCAATTTCAGCAAGCACGACGGCTCCGGCATGGTCACCTTCCAGGGCGGCGAGAACATGTGGGTTCCCATGGAGCACCACGAGTACTCCGACACCGCCACCATCGGCAACCCCCTGCGCGCCAGCAAGGAAAAAGGCCTCAAGTTCTTCGAGTTGGCCGCCAAGGGCCTGGCCGACCTGGTCGAGGAAGTCAAGAAGTTCCCCGTCAAGGTTCCCGCCGAGAAGCGCGAATTCAACAACCGCGCCTAAGCCGCAAAGGACCTAACGCATGAAAGAACAATGGACAGTCCTTCTTCCCGAACCCATCGAGGAAGAAGCCACGCAGCTCTTGATCGACTCCGGACTCAAGGTAGTCCAGTCGCCCAGCAAGGACCCCGCCGTCGTAGGCCCCCTCATGGCCGACGCCGACGCCGTGGTCCTGCGCACCGGCATCAAGATGAACGCGGACCTCATCGCCCAGGGCAAGAAGCTCAAGCACATCTCCCGCACCGGCGCCGGATTCGACAACGTCGACCTCAAGGCCGCCACCGACCACGGCGTCATCGTATCCTCCAGCCTGGGGGTTAACACGACCACCGTCGCCGAGCACGCCCTCGCCCTCATCTTCGCCCTCTACAAGCAGCTCCCCATCCTGGACAGGGAAACCCGCAAGGGCAACTTCAAGATCCGCTACTCCTACCTGCCCAAGGACCTGAGGGGCAAGACCCTGGGCGTCATCGGCTGCGGCCGCATAGGCCAGACCATCGCCAAGGCCTGCTACGACTCCTTCGGCCTGAAAATCGTCGGCTACGACGAGTTCCTCCCGCCCGCGGTGCAGAAGAACCTCTCCAGCTGGATCGAGTTCGTCAGCCTCGAGGAGCTCTGCCGCCGCTCCGACCTCATCACCATGCACGTCCCCCTGACCGACGGCACCCGCAACCTCATCAACGCCGAACGCCTGGCCCTGATGAAGAAAGACGCGGTCATCGTCAACACCTCCAGGGGCGGTGTCATCGACGAAGTCGCCCTGGCCGCGGCCCTCAAGGCCGGCAAGCTCGGCGGCGCCGGCCTCGACGTCTTCGACGACGAGCCGCCCAAGGCCGACAACCCCCTGCTTGACTGCGACAACGCCCTCCTGACCCCCCACGCCGCCGCCCTCACCACCGAGTGCGTCGTGCGCATGGCCGTGGCCGGCAGCCAGCGGGTCATCGACATGGCCGCGGGCTTCAACCCCGGCCTCGTCGCCAACCCCGAAGTCCTCTCACAGGAGCGCTGGAAGGATCTCAAGGCCAAGGGCTAGGCCGCGCGATGCTACCCACGCGCCGGCGCGCAGCGTGTTGGCAACCGAGCGAGAATTTGGACAGGATGACAGAACAGGACAATTAATGAAGAGAGGCCCGCGGACCTTCCGGTTCGCGGGCCTCTGTTTCAAGAAGCACAAGATCTTTCGCAAATTCGATCAACGGCCGATAGCCCCACCCCTAATCCCAGCCCCAATTTCACCCCACGCTTTCCGCCAACCGCCCCAGGGGACAGAAAAGCACCGAAAGCCCGCCTAACTCCCTTGTATACGGCTCTTGGATATCGTTCGCGACCAGGATATTCAGGGAACCGGAATGCAACTTCCTGAAAGCCTTCATCCCCGCGGGATCAAAGGCGGAGGCAGACCACTTGGCTTCGATAGCAACGGGATCCTTCCCTCGTCTTCGGCAGACGAAATCCACTTCCCTGCCCTGCTTATCTCTCCAGCAGAGAATTTCCTCGTCCTGCAAGCCGGCCTTCAGTTCGTTGAGCACCAGATGTTCCCAAAAGAAACCCTTGTTCTTAGCCGGAATTTCATGCAAACCCTGGGACCAGGCCACAAAGCCCGTATCGAAACCATATACCAGAGGCGTGGATACGATTTCTCGGGGATGTCCGTCGCTGTACGGCCTCACGACCCATATCAAATGAGTCGACTCCAAGATCGCCAAGTAGTTGACGATTGTCGGCCGCGACACCCCGCAGGCCGTAGCGAATGCCGCCGCGTTGAAGCGGCCCGAACTCTGCGCGAGCAGAAGCTCCGCGAATTTAAGAAAAGAATCTCTCCGCTCAAGACGGAATAATTCAAGAATATCCCTTGCCCAGAAGGCTTCCATCCATTCCGAATAGTCTTTGTCGTCCCTTCGCTCGTCAAGGAAAAAACCGGGCAAGCCCCCGTTGAGAAAACGCCTCGTTCTGTCGCCGTAGCCGGGAAAGCCACGATCATGTTCGCACAACGGTGTCAGACGGAGCTCGACCTTCCTTCCCGCCAATGTATCCCTGAATTTAGCGGAGGCTCCTAGCGTGGAAGACCCTGTGGCGATGATTTTAACCTGCGGAAAGTGATCCGCCGCGATCTTAAGCAACGCGGCGGGGTCCTGGAGCCTATGAATCTCGTCCAGCGCGATTCGCCCCTCCCGCGCGGAGTTCAGGAATGCTTCCGGATCCTCCAGCTCCCGACGCACCGACGGCAGCTCGCAATCGTAATAGCGGATATCCTCGATGCTGCGACAGAGCATGGTTTTCCCCACCCTGCGCACCCCTGAGAGCCAGACTATCGGCCGCCGCTCCCAGAAGCCCAAAATCTTATTTTTCCACCAAACGCGCTCAATCATAGCTATAGTATGAACAAAAAAATGACCAAACGCAAGTCTACTTGCGTTTGGTCATGACTATTCGCAACTCGGGTTTACAATTGGTCAAGCTCTTAAGCCGCGACACATACATTTCCGCGAGGCTTACGACACAATTTTCAAACCATGCTGTCTGTACTTTTCCGCTTGTCCATCTCTTGTCAACAAATAATAATCTGATTTTATCGCTTGCCAAATGATGATTCTGTCAAATGGATCTTTATGCTCGATCGGCAATCGATAGAACCCTATGAGTTCGTCATTCATGAATCGGCGGCATCGCAAATGACTGCTTTTCACCTCTTGATAAAACGCTTCAGGCCTTATTCCTTCAAGTGACAACTTCCCGAGCGCATACTTGATCGCGATTTCCCATAAGCTTGCCTGACTGTAATACACTTCATTTTCTTCAGACTGTAATTCATCCAAAAACCTTTTTTCGATATTCCTTGTGTCTATGAACGACCATAATAGATAATGGGTATCCAGAAGAATATTCATGAATTCAACAGCTCTTCATCGGTGATTTCCCAGTTTTCGCTGAAAGAAACCTTAGCCTTCCCCTCTAAAGTACCAAGCTTTCTTGTCTTTATTTTTTTATATTCTTCTATAGGCACAATGACGGCGATAGTCTTTTTTTTCTTGCCAAAGCTTATCCCAATCTCTTTTCCCGATTCAACTTCCTTAAGCAGGGAAGAAAAATTCTTGCGGATTTCCGCGACTTGAAATGTGTCCATAATTCAATAGTGTCTTATTTGTACAACTTAGTCAAGTTGAATATTCGCGCGCGACAACGCGCAACCAAACGCGAAAGCGCGTAGTCCGAACTATGTATTACCCTTCCTTACAAAAAGAACTTCGCCCTTAGCTCCAGCACGCTCTTCCACCTAGGCGAGTCCAGCGCGTTGCCCGCGGCCAGGCCATCCTCCTCCCAGGTATAGGAAAGCCCGTAGCCCAGCCCCAGCTCGAGGGGAACAGGCGCCCCGAACAGCTTCGGCGCTTCCGCCGGCCTCCAGTCAGCCCGCAGCTTCAGCAGGTGATTGTAATCGTAGACCCCGTCGTGGAGAAAATTCTTCACGTAATCGGCGACTCCCGCGGGCCCGTAATCCAGGTGCTCGCCCACGTCGCCGTAAATTAGGTGTTTCGTCGGATCATATTTAGTAGGATCGTCCCCGTGCCTGATGAAACT
>CAYVOD010000074.1:0-8278 GCA_964453055.1 uncultured Treponema sp.
TGGCGACGAACTGTTCAAGATGCTCAGGCCCGGCGCTTTCTCCCGCCATGCGGCAATCGATGAGGACCGCGCCGACGATGCCGCCCGACTTTATGCGCCCGAGATGGCGTTCCTCAAGTTCGGCATGATCGCGCGCCCCGCCCGGGGCTGTTTCGCCGGCAGGATTCTTTAATTTTCCAGGGTTGCGCGACTCATGTCGCCGCACCAAATCCATGAAAACATCGGCGTGCATATCTAAAATGGGCACCATGGTTAGCCTCCAGGACGCGGGCCGCGCGGAAACGCTTCAGCGGCTATAGCTCAGAATCTCCTTTTCGTACCGTTCCCGGTCGAGGGAGCGCAGGAAGGCCAGGGCGAAGTCCTTGGCTGCGGCATAGTCCCGGTAATCCATTATTGAGGAATTCGTGTGGATGTAGCGGGATGGGACGCCCACGGTCATGGAAGGACAGCCGGAGCGGGCGGTGTGGATTTCGCCCGAGTCGGTCCCGCCCAAGGCCATGAAGTACTGGAAGGGGATTTTTTTCGCTTCCGCCAGGCCGGTGGCGTACATGAACAATCCGCGATGGGTGATGGAGGTGCGATCCAGGTATCGCAGAAGCACTCCCTTGCCCTGCTGGCCCAGTTCGTCGGGATCGCCCATGTTGTCGTTCGCGGCGGAGGACTCAAAGACGATGGAAAGGTCGGGCTCGATCATATAGCCTGAGGTCTTGGCGCCCCGCAAGCCCGATTCCTCCTGGACCGTCGCGCCGATGTAGAGCTCCACGTCCAGCTCCTCGCCGGCCACGGCTTCGAGCACGTCCAAGGCGAGGGCGCAGCCGAATCGGTTGTCCCAGGCCTTGGAGAGCAGTTTCCTGCCGCCCATGAGGGGGACGAAGGGGCCGTCCACGACGATCATGTCGCCGGGGCGGATGCCGGCGGCGAGGACGTCCTCGCGCGAATCGGCGCCGATATCGATCAGCATCTGGTCCAGCGATAGCAGGCGCTTGGACGAATCCTCAGGCAAGAGGTGGGGCGGTATCGAGGCGACCGCGCCAGGGTAGGCCTGGCCGGTGAGGCTGGAGTAGACCTTCACCCGCTGCGCCATGACCACGTGCTCCCAGGTCCTGCCCAGGGGAAAGAATTTTATGAGGCCCTTGGGGGTGATCTGCTTGACCACGAAGCCCACCTCGTCCATGTGGCCGCTCATCATCACCCTGGGGGCGCCTGGCTTTTTGGAGCGCTTGACAGCGAAGACCGAGCCGAGTCCGTCGTAGACGAGCTCGTCGCTGAATGCCGAAAGCTGGGTTTTCATGTACTCCCGCACCCGCATTTCATGGGCCGCTATGCCGGGAAGCTGAGTGAGGGTTCTAAATCGTTCGATCTCTTTTTCGCTGGGTGTCATGATGTTTCCTTTATTAGGCGAATTGTTCGGCAAAGTAGCATGCCGCGAAGCGGCCGGGGCTCACTTCCCTGAGCGCGGGGTCGGCGGCGGCGCATTCGGGTTTAGCGTAGGCGCAGCGGGGGGCGAAGCGACAGCCCGGTTTGGGATTGATGGGGGAGCTCACCTCGCTTTTGAGGATTATCCGCTCCCGCTTGGAGTTCAGCTTAGGAATCGGGATGGCCGAGAGCAGGGCCTGGCCGTAGGGGTGTATGGGCTTCTTGAAAAGCTCCTCGGTAGGTCCCCGCTCGACTATCTGTCCCATGTACATGATGACGATATCGTCGGATATGTGCTTCACCACCGAGAGGTCGTGGGTGATGAAGAGATAGGTGAGGCCCAGCTTTTCCTGGAGGTCCATGAGGAGGTTGAGGATCTGCGCCTGGATGGAGACGTCCAGGGCCGAGACCGGCTCGTCGCAGACGATGAACTCCGGGTCGAGGGCGAGGGCGCGGGCTATGCCTATGCGCTGCCTGCGGCCTCCGTCCAATTCGTGGGGATAAGCGTCGTAGAGCCGCTCGGCCAGGCCTACGGTGGTCATCAACTCGCGAACCCTTTCCTCGTATTCAAAGGAATTCTTCACCTTTTTATGGATTTTGAGGGGCTCGCCGATGATGGAGGCCACGGTGTGCCGGGGGTTTATGGAGGAGTAGGGGTCCTGGAAGATCATCTGCATGCGGGTTCGCAGGTTATTCATCTCCCGGGGAGAGGCGCTGGTCACTTCGGTGCCGTCGTAGACGATGGAGCCCGATGTGGATTCGTGCAGCCGCACCAATAGCCTGCCCGTGGTGGACTTGCCGCAGCCCGATTCGCCCACCATGCCGAGGGTTTTCCCCTTGCTTATGTCGAAGCTGACGTCGTCCACGGCGTGGAGATTTCCCTTGGCCACGTGAAAGTATTTCTTGAGATTGCTCACTCTGAGTATGGGGCTTCGGGCGCTCATGCCTTGCCTCCTTCCTTGGCGTAGAGGTGGCACTTGACCATGTGGCCTTCCACATCGATGTCGACGGGGTGCGCGCTATGACAGATTTCCATGGCGAAGGGACAGCGGGGGCTGAAGAAGCATCCTTTGGGCAGGTTGGTGGGATCGGGCATGAGGCCAGGTATGGGCTTCAGGCGTTCCGATACCGCGCTCAGGTCCGGCAAGGAGCCGAATAGGCCCTTGGTGTAGGGGTGCAGGGGATTGCCGAAAAGCTGCTTCACGCTGCCGAACTCCACGATCTCCCCCGCGTACATGGTGGCCACCTCGTCGCAGTTTTCCGCCACCAGGCCAAGGGAGTGGGTGATGAAGAGCACCGAGGTGCCCTGTTCTTTTATGAGCTTGCGCATAAGGTCGAGGACCTGGGCTTGAATGGTGACGTCCAGGGCGGTGGTGGGTTCGTCGGCCAAAAGAAGTTTGGGGTTGCACGCCAACGCCAGGGCGATCACGACCCGCTGCTTCATGCCGCCGGAGAACTGGTGCGGATATTCCCGCGCCCTGTCAGCCGGTATTCCGACGGTCTCTAGCATGGTTTCGGCGGTTTTCCAGGCCTCCTCCTTGCCCACCCCTTCGTGCCGCAGGACCGTTTCGGCGATTTGCTCGCCCACGGTGAGCACCGGGTTGAGGGCGGTCATGGGATCCTGGAAGATCATGGCCACGTCCTTGCCCCGCATGTTCCGCAGCTCGTGCTTGTTCATGGTGAGCACGTCGCTGCCTGAGAATCGTATGGCTCCCGCGACGATCTTCCCCTGGGGGGCGCGGATCATGTTGAGGATGGAAAGCGCCAGGGTGGTTTTTCCCGCCCCCGTCTCGCCCACCAGGCCCAGCACCTTTCCTTTGTGCATGTCCAGCGAAAGGCCGTTGACGGCTCGTATGGTTTTCCTGTTCGAGAAATAATGAACTTCAAGATCGCGCAACTCTAGTATTGTTTCCATATCCGCCGCCTAACGCTTGAGTTTGGGGTCGAGGGCGTCCCGCAGCCCGTCGCCTATGAGGTTGTACGCCAGCACGGTGAGCAGGATCGTTATGCCCGGCGCGAAGAGAAGATGCGGCGCGTACTGGATGAATTCCCTGGCTTCGGAGAGCATGTTGCCCCATTCAGGCTTGGGCGGGAGGATTCCCAGACCCAGGAAGGAGAGCGAGGCTGCCCAGTTTATGGCCGATCCGACGTTGAGCGTCGACTGGACGATTATAGGCGAAAAGATGTTGGGGAATATGTGCCGCACGACGATCCTGAAATCCTTGGCTCCTATGCAGCGCGCGGCTTCCACGAACTCCTGGTCCTTTACGGAGATTATCGACGCCCGCACGATTCGTATGTAGCCTGGAATCATGGAGGTGGAAATCGCCACCAAGAGGTTGAAGAAGGAATTGCCCAGGGCGGCGACGATGGCGATGGCCAGGAGGATCGTGGGGATGGAGAGGAGGATGTCGGTGGCCCGCATAATAACGGTGTCGAAAAGGCCGCCTCTGTAGCCGGCGATTGCTCCGAGGACTCCTCCCACGACCAGGGCGATAGCCACCGTGGCGAATCCGATGATCATCGATACCCTGGCGCCGTGCACCAGCCGTCCGAGGATGTCCCTTCCGTAGTTGTCCGATCCCAGAATGAAGGTATGTTCGACGTCTTTTTCGTGGTAATAGACGATGCCGCTTTCGCCGGGCTTCAAGAGGGCGTTCTCCAGGGAGTTGGAGGTCACGAAATCGTATTCGTACAAGAGGTCGGCGAATACGGCTACCAGGGCGAATACCAGCACCAGGCCGAGGCTAACCACGGCCAGCTTGTTGCGGGAGAGCTGGCGCCAGAACTGGCCGAAGTTTTTCGCGCTGCGGCGCAGGAACCGCCGCAGGTTGCTTTCGCGCGCGCTCCGGACGATCGCCTCGCCGGGAACTGAGGTTCGTGCGTCGCTCATGCCGCGCTCCTTTTGGCCGCTGCCTTAGCTTTCTTCTTGGTGTAGGTGGTTTTGATACGCGGGTCGATGAAGCCGTAGAGGATATCTACCAAGAGGTTCATGAAGGTGAAGGTGAGGGCTACGAAACAGACCGAGCCTAAGATCTGGGGCGTGTCCTTCTGGTAGATGGCGTCCACCATGATCGTGCCCAGGCCCGGATAGGAGAAAATCTTCTCGGTGAGGACAGCGCCGCCCAAGAGCTGGCCGAACTGGAGCCCCGCGACGGTGACCACGGGAATGAGGGCGTTCTTGAGGGCGTGCTTGAAGATGACGACCTTTTCGTCCATGCCCTTGACCCTGGCTGTCCGTATGTAGTCCTGCTCCATCACTTCGAGCATGGAGGACCTGGTCATGCGCATGATGATGGCCATGGAGTACATGCTCAAGGTGACGATGGGCAGGACGAGGGACATGAAGTCGCCGGGATTGGACATGGCGGGGAAGATGCGCAGGTTGTTGGCGAAGGTGTAGATCAGCACCATCGCCGCCCAGAACACGGGCATGGATGCCCCCAGGAGGGCGAAGACGGTGAAGATCATGTCCAGGGCGGAGTAGGGACGGGTCGCCGAGAGTATGCCTATGGGCACTCCCAGCAAGAGGGCGAAGAACAGGGCGCCCGCCGCGAGGACCAGGGTATTGGGGAACGAGCTCAAGATAAGCTCGAATACGTTTCTGTTTGAGATGTAGGATCGGCCGAGATCTCCGAAGAGAAGGCCTTTGTAGCCGAACTCCGGATGCTTGTAGCCGAAGAGAAAGTGCAGGTACTGGACGAGGAAGGGCTTGTCCAGTCCCATGTCGGCCTTCATCTGCTTGTAGGCCGCGGGCGAGGCGTTGGGACCCAGCATCATCTGGGCCGGGTCGGAGGGGGTGATGTACATGAGGGCGAAGACGATGAAGGTGACGCCGAAGAGGACGGGCACCAGCATCAGGATCCGCCGCATCAAATATCTGCTCATTGGTGGAATCCGGGGCATTGAGCCCGAGGGCCCGGCCGGCGAGGGTCTCGCCGGCCGGGCCCTCGGGCGGGATCCCGCGAAGCGGCTTAACTTCGCCGCCCGAGCGGAATCCCTCCTGAGTCAGAACTGCTTGGTCAGCAGGTGAAGGTCCACGAGCTTGGTGCCGAAGATCGCCCTGTCGATGTTGCCGACCCGGGGATGGGTTCCGTACACGACATTCTCATATACCATCGGGAAATACGGCTTGTCGGTCATGAGCTGGGTCTGTACCTTGTCGTAGGCGACCTTGCGCTCCTTGGGGTCCTGGGTGTAGCGGCCCAGGGCGATGTTGGCGTTGACGATGCCGTTGTTGTATACGGCGCCGTTCATGCCCGTGCCGATGGAATCGCCGTTGTAGATGATGCAGGTGTAGTCCGGGTCGCCCGTTGGGGTGAACCAGCCGGTGACGACCATGTCGAAGCCTTCGCCGGTCTTGCTCATCTGGATGATCTGGGCGTTGACCATGGGTACGACCTTGATCAGGTCGACGCCCAGGGTGGTCTTGACCTGGTCCTTGACGTTGTTGGCGATCTTGACGCGGTCGGTGATGTTGCCGACGACCAATGTCACGCTTTCAGGCCCCAGCTTCGCCTTGAACTCCGGCGAAAGGGAGGCGAAGGCGGCCTTGGCCTTGTCCCGGTCGAAGTACCAGTCCTTGTCGGTGAACTCGGCGAAGGGAGTGCCGGCGGGAGCGCCCTGGACATAGCCCAGGAATCCCGGCTGCATCATCTGGTTTGCGGGGATAGCCTGTCCGTTGAAGAGGTCGACCTGCCGGATGAAGGGGATAGGGTTGATGGAATAGAAAATCGCCCTTCTGAGCTTGGTCGAATCGAGCTCTTCATAGGAGCCGGTCAGATCGAGCTTGCCGTTGCGCACCTGGCCCACCAGGGGGGAGGCCATGCTGAAGACGCCGTACCAGATGGTGAGGCCGGGCTTGGAGGTGATGGTCACGCCGGCGCGCTCGATGGCTTTGAGGTCCAGCTTGGAGAGGTTGAATGCCATGTCGACTTCGCCGGTGATGAGGACGTTGTTGACCTGGGGCTGTTCGGACATAGCCCTGAACTGGATGTTCTTGAAGGCGACGGTCTTGGGATCCCCCCACCACTCTTCGTTCCGGGTTACGTTTACTTCCTGGGGATTGGGGAAGGACACGAACTTGTAGGGTCCGGTTCCGGTGACGATCTTGGTGCCGTAGTCGGCGCCGGCTGCCTCGGTGGTGTCCTTATCCTCTATACCAGAGCAGTAGTGGGCCAGGATGTTGAGCGCCGGTCCGTAGGGAGAGGGGGTCATGTACTTGGCCCTGTCTTCCCAGGAGGTGAGGGGAATAGTTGCGTAGGAAGGATCCTTGAGCTTGCCCCAGGTGATCTTGACGGTGTATTCGTCCACTTTCACCACCGAGAGAATGGCGCTGAACATGGACTTGGAGCTTGACTTGGGATGGTGGAGGATCCTGTTGAAGGAGAATACCACGTCGTCGGCGTTGAAGGCGTTTCCGTTGTGGAACTTAACGCCTTTTCTGAGCTTGATGGTGTAGGTGGTGCCGTCCTTGGATACCAGTCCGTTCTCGACCGTCGGGATCACTTCGGCCAGGCCGGGATAGAACTTGTAGTCCGGGGTCATGTTCACCAAGGTCTCGTTGATCTCCCTCATGATCTGGGCTTCGTTGAGTGTGGTGTAGATGTTCGGGTCCAGAGGCTGGGGCGCCGCCGCGAGCACGAACACCAGGGTGTCGGCGTCGCGGTTGCGCAGGGCCGGTCCCTTGGCGCCTTGGGCGAAGACTGCGCCGACGGCCAAAAGGGCGACGAGCAGGACTGCTGTCAGTCTTTTCATGTCTTTGTCCTCCTAAAAGAAACTGTACTGTAAGGCTGCCAGGCAGCCTCGCCTAGAACACCTGCATCCAGCGACCCCGGGGCAGCCGCGGGGTCCAAAGAAATCCTATCTGCCCGCGCTGATTTCCGAGTATCCCTCTTCCTGCATGGCCAGGCTCTGTTTGCGAACCTCTATGGACTTGTCCTGGGTGCCTAAGAAGACTAAGTGCACCAGTATATTGAGGATGGAGACCAGGCCGACGTAGGAGTTGGTGAGCAGGAGCGAGTTCGTGTCGCAGCGGACTATGGAATCGGCCAGGGGATACACGGGGCAGCTGGCCGAATTGGTGAAGAGGTTGAGCCTTCCGCCTGTGTTTTTTACCACCTGGGCGACGTGGCGGATTTCTTCGGAATACGGCGGAAAGGTCATGATGAACATGACATCCTCGGCGCCGAAGCTCCTAAGACGCGGAGCGTAATCGGATACGGAGCCCGTGATGAGGGTCACTTCCTTGTTTATCGAGCTGATGAGGGTGTATTCGAAGGCTTTGGCCAGATAGCCCGAAGCGCCGAAGCCGCAGACGAAGATACGCCGGGCGGTACGGAGGTTTTCGGCCATGGTTTCTATGGTGTCCGGCTGGATTTTGTCGAAGGTGTTCCGAAGATTGTTGATCTCGCTCAGATAGAGTCTCTGCAGGCGTTTTTCCTCGGGCAGGCTGTCCAGCTCCTGCAGGGCGATCTTGTCGTATGGCCCGAGCCGATGCTTGATCTCGTCCTGGACCTCCCGCTTGAGGGCCTGATAGCCATCCAGGCCGAGGGACTTGGCGAATCGCACCAGGGAAGCGTTGGAAACGCCGACAGCCTGGCTTACTGCGTAAATGGAAGCGAAGGCCACATTCTGTTCGTGGTCGAGGATGTAGGATCCGATCTTGTGGAAATTCGAGGGTAAAGCCGGAAGCAAATCGCGAATTTTCGCCAGAACCATCCGAGGATCGCCCTCCATATGTATCGATGTTGTGATTTTCTACGATGTTATGAAACTATTGTTTCAGAATTCTCTCATGGCGAAACTTATGTGTCAAGCGAAATCGTCAATCCTTCAGCATGACCTTTATGATCTCCAGGTC
>CAYVOD010000075.1:0-8192 GCA_964453055.1 uncultured Treponema sp.
CATACTAGTGGCTGTTCAGCTTTCTCACATCACCAACAATCTCGGTCGCACTCTGCATTGCCCAAAAGGGCTTTTCTTATGTACATTGTGAGCGATGAGTCTTTCTATAGCTTACATAGGCGAGATCACCGGCAAGGCTGGCGTCTTCGCCCTAAAGAACGGACTTCCGGAGCTGCGGAACCGATACAAGCCCGACTTTATCCTCGCCTGCGCCGATTCGGCCACAGGCGGGGCCGGCCTGGGAGTCCAGCACGCTGTATATCTGCGCAAGCTCGGGGTCGAATGCCTCACGGTAGGAGACTGCGCCTACTACAAGCCCGACATGACCGAGTTCTATCCCAAGGCGGGCTGGGTCTTGAGGCCGGCCAATTACCCCTACGACAATCCCGGCCGGGGGTGGCGATTCTTTAAAACGCCCCAAGGGAGCCTTGCCGTGGTTTCGCTCCTCGGCCAGGCGGGCTTCAGTAGGGTACACGCCGAAAATCCCTTCCTGGCGGCGGATCACTTGGTGGGTAAGCTGAAAAACGAGTGCCAAACTATTCTAGTCGATTTTCACGCCGCGACCACGGCCGAAAAATTGACCATGGCCGCCTACCTGGACGGCAGGGTTTCCGCCGTGCTGGGAAGCCACGCGAAGGCGCTTACCGCCGACGCGAGAGTGAGCGCCAAGGGGACTGCCGCCATCACCGACTGCGGACGCACCGGCAGCATCCAATCCGTTGGCGGGATGAACCCCGAGGCGAAGATCAAGGAATATATGACAGCCCTCAGGGTATGGGCGGGGGACGGGAATCTGGGACTGGAGATTCAGGGCTGTGTTCTGCGCGTTGCCGATTCCGGCCGCGCCGAGGCTATCGAAAGCTTCCGCATCCCCTGCAAGGAGAGTATCGATGAGAGAAACGGGAACGATCAAGGCGATTGAGGGAAAGATCGTCCGCGTCGCCATAGCTATGCACGATGGCTGCGAATCCTGCATCAACGGAGCCTGCAAGGCCGGGCGCTCCGATCTCAAGGTTCTTAATTCCAAGGGTATACAATTATCCGAAGGCGATAACGTCGAGATCGAGGTGTCTGGCACGGAACAAGCCAAGGGCGCTTTTTGGGTGTTAGGACTTCCGCTGGCCGCACTCTTCGTCGGCTACGGTTTGGGAAGGATTCTCTTTCCCCAAACGACGGAAGCTCCGGCGGTGGCGTCGGCTGGCATACTTTTCGCGCTTACCCTGGCGATCGGCGTCGTGGTGCAGAAAGCCCGGGCGCAGGATTCGCTCCCCGTGGTAATCCGGCGCTGCGATTAAGGTTCATCGCGATCTGAAGCGCCTCCTCACCACCAGCTGTTCGGGCGGCGCTTCGGCAATTTCCACCATGCGCTCGATTCTCTTATAGAGCAGCTCCTGGGCATAGGCTTTTTTCTCGCCTTCCTCGGGCTCGACCGGCACCCAGCTTCCGTCGGGCTTCATGCTGTAGGAATGTTCGTTGTCCTTGAAGTAGATGGAAAATATCTCTCTGCAGCGCCTAGCCAGGTTCTCGTCCAGGATAGGGAACATCAATTCCACCCGGCGCTCCAGGTTCCGGGGCAGGCAATCGGCGCTGGAGAGGTAGACCTCGTCCTGGCCTCCGTTGCGGAAGTGAAGCATGCGACTGTGCTCCAGGTAGCGGCCCACGACGCTCCTTACCTCGATCGTGTCGGAAAGGCCCGGAATCCCGGGCAGGAGAGTACAGGCTCCACGCACGTTGAGGCGAATCCGAACTCCAGCCCTGGAAGCCTTGTAGAGAGCCTGGATTATCTCCCGATCGGCCAGGGCGTTGAGCTTTATCTCTATCAATCCCGGGGATTCGGCGCTGTTCTTCTGAATTTCCCTTTCGATCAAGGAAAGAAGCCTACTTTTTAGATCGAAGGGACCCACGGCCAGATGCTTCAGGCTTTGGATCGTTGAATAGCCCGTGAGCATGTTGAAGAAGGCCGAAGCTTCCCTGCAGAGCTCTTCGTTGGCGGTGAACAGGGAGAGATCCGAGTAGGTCCTTGCCGTCTTGTCGTTGTAGTTTCCGGTGGATAGGTGCAGATACTTGCGTATGGAGCCGTCCCTGGCTCTGCGTAACACGAGGGCGGCCTTGGCATGGACCTTCAGCTTCGCCACTCCGTAGGTGACGATGGCGCCGGCCTGTTCCAGGGTGGAAGCCCAGCTTATGTTTCTCTCCTCGTCGAAACGCGCCTTCAGTTCCACTACCACGGCTACCTGCTTCCTGTTCCTGGCCGCGCGGATCAAGGCCTTGACCACCGGGGAGTCTCCCGAGGTCCTGTATAGTGTCATCTTGATCGCCAGCACCGAAGGGTCATCCGCCGCTTCATCCAAAAAACGCTGAATCGCGTCGAAGGATTCATAGGGCAGGAAGAGCAGCCTATCCCTTGCCTCTATGTCCTCCCAAACGCTCATGCCCTCTGAATTCGGCAAGGCGATGGGTTTCCAGGGTTTATCCCGGAGCCGCGAGGCTTTCATCGCGCCGCCCTTGAGCTCAATGCTTACGAGTTCGTAAAAACCGGCCAAGTCTATAGGCCCTTCTAGGGGGTAACAATCCGCTTCGCCGAGGGATAAGCGTTTTCTCAGCAGGGCCTCCAGCTGGTACGACGAGCCGGAATAGCCTAAGCGGACTGGAGTCGAATTCTGCCTCCCAGCCAGGACTTCTTCCATCGCGCTTAAAAAATCGTCCTGCCTGCTTTCGTCCACCCCCGTGTCGGCGTCCCTGGTGACCTTGAATACCAGGGAACCTTCCACCGAAAAGCCGGGGAATAATTTTGAGGCAAAGCTTACGATGAGATCCTCAAGAAGAGCAAAGCGGAATTTACCGGGCTCCCCGTCCTCCTCGTCGGGCAAAAGGATGAAACGCCTGGAATTTTTGGGGGCCTGGGCCAGGGCATAGTGCCGCTTGCCGTCCCGGTCGCTCAATTCGAAAGCGCAGTGTATCTGAAGATTCCCGATAGTCGGCAATTCCTCTTCCTCGTCGAATCGCAGGGGGGTGATGAGGGGGAAAACCTGCTCAAGAAAATAAGTCTCCAAAAATGACTTGACCGCCGGGGTCCAGGAGGCTGGCGCCAATAGCTCCAGGCCTTCCCCGGCCAAGCCGGGAAGCACCTCGCTGGTAAGGCAGGAATACTGGAGAGCCGTTATTTCATGAACCCTGGACGAGACTTGAGTCAATAAGGCGACTGCGCCTTGGCCCTCCTGGGGGATGCTTCCGTGTTCGGCGGACGTGGCTTCCATCCGGCGAATCTCGTTTTTCAGGCTCGCCACCCTAACCATGAAGAACTCGTCGAAATTGGATGAGACTATGCTCAGGAATTTCAGACGCTCCAGCAAGGGCAAGGACGCCTTAGCGGCTTCGTGCAGAATGCGGGCGTTGAATTCTATCCAGGCCAGTTCCCTGTTGATCATCGGAAGGCTGCTCATGGCTTCCTCATGCTCGCATCATACTATTATCGGCGCCAGGCCGAAGACGTCCTCGAAGAGGTCTCCCTTGTCGGCCAGGGAGAGGCGCTCGAGGGAAAAATCCAAGTTGCGCGCCGACCTAATTATCAGGCGATCCCCGTTCTTCTCGAATCGCGCATCGTACATCCTCCCCGTATGGTTCCTGTCCAGGGCGTCGGCTACCCTTAATATTGCGGAGAGCTTCATCACCGCAATCCTGTCTTCCCGGGGCAACGAAATGTAATTGACGTGGGCGGGGGAGGGAGGCGTCCTCCTGTGATAGCGCACAACGTTCGAAATAATGTTGATGTCGCTTCTGTTGAGCCCGAATATTTCCGAGTTGGAGACTATATATTCGCCGTGGCGATGATGACCTGAGGATCGTATGTAGGTGCCTATGTCGTGGAGGAATGCCGCGGTCTCAAGAAGAAGCCTTTCGTGAGCCTTCATCCCATGCTCTTCGGCGATGGAATCGAAGAGTCTCACGCTCAAAGAAGCGACGTTGTGCGCGTGCGCTTCGTCGTAATGGAACCTTTTCCCCAGCGCCTGGGCCGAAGCCACGATCTGGCGCCGCAATTCCTCCTCCACCGAAGGATCCAACCCCTTCGACTCGGCGAGCAGAAGGCCTTCGCGGATGGAAATCTTGGGGACGATCAGTTCCTCCGCGCCCGTCCTGGCCAGGAATAGTGACTCGATCATGAGTCCCGGGCCCAGGCCTTCGGCTTCGGCCCAGGGCAGGTGGTAGGTGGAGATGAGGTCTTCCACGGACATCGCCGAGGCCGCCGAGGCGAAGGCCATGAAGCCTGCCCGGTCCAGCAGTGAGTAGCCATCGAAATTCTTTCCCGATACGTAATAGGCAGCCAGCCTCGCGTCGGAGCCCACGACGATAAAGGATTTTATCGTCTCCAGCGGCATATCCTCGGTCATGAGGTCGCAGGCGTTCTTGATGTTGCTTTCCAGGTACTCCTGAAGATATTGTTTCGAAGCGCCGGCTTCCCGCATCTGCTCTTCCAGCCTGAGCGTCCCGATATGGAGGCTGTGGCTCGACACCATCTTGCCCCTGCGAAGCAGCATGATTTCCGTCGTTCCTCCTCCCACTTCCAGGACCATCGCGTTGCTGCGGGACAGGAATTTCCGCTCGTCCTGCAACGCCTGCTGGACAGCCAGGTACATCAGGTGGTTTTCTTCGATATCCTCCACGACACGGATCTTGAAGCCCGTCTGTAGCTGCACCCTGTCCAGGAAGGTGTCGCGGTTGGCCGCTTCCCTTAGGGCGCTGGTGGCGATGACCTTGGCCTGGTCCGGCTCTATGCCGTAGCCATTAAGAAGCTCCCTGAAGGAGAGGAGGACAGCCACGCTCTCGCGTATGGCGTCCCTTCCGATGCTTCCCGAAGTAAAGACATCGCGGCCGATCCGGCTGGGCTTGCCCGCCCTATCGAGCACGTTCACCGAGCCTGTTTCGTCGATGGAAGCTATCAATAGCCGAATTCCCGTCGAGCCTATCTCGATGGCGGCGACGGGTTCGGGGCTCTTGTCCTGCCGGCTGGCCTTCATGATACTTTCAGCACCTCCTAAGGTCCAAACGCCAATAATACCATATCCACGGGCATTTGCCAGGGTTCGGGACTCGGTTAAAGGCCGCGCCTTTACCCTGCCGGTCCAGTAGGTGTACAATCCGCCTGGATGGAAACCCAGAAATATCACGCCCGCAGAGGCTTTAACAAGATTTTCTTCATAGCCAGCCTCCTGGTTTTTGGTTTAGTCCTGTTATCCTCCTGCCAGTCCAGGATCGGCTGGGGGCTCGTCCTCTGGTCGGTAAAAGGAACCGAGCTCAAGTCGGGTCTCGTCGTGCCCGTATATCTGAAATCCAACATCACCAAGCAGTATGTCGTGGGATTGGAGGATACGAAAGAAAGGTTCGAGGTTCCCCTCTGGCAGATCGATTATCAAAGAAGCAAAAAGGCGGCTAACGACAAGGCAATGGCTATGGGTGAACTCGCTTCGGTTTATTTCATCGCCGAAAGAGATGGCCTGCCTGTGCGGGAATCGCCTTCGAACAATGCCAATACCCGCCGGGTTTACAGGATGAGGGAGGGGGAAATGGTCAAGGCGCTGGCCCTGGCCGAAGGGGAGGCTGTATATACCGGAGGAGAGAAACTTCCCGGTGATTGGTACCTGGTGCTGGCCAAGGACGGTACCAGGGGCTATGTCTTCAGCTATGCCCTTTCGCGCTTTGACGAATCCCGGGATCAGATACCGGAACAGGAGGAAGCCCCGGTACTGGACGCGAAATCCGTCAATCTCGTCTTCTCCCAGACCTGGAGGCCTGCCTGGTATGGCTCGATGCTGGAAAAGGGCGAAGTCGATCTCGATTATTTCTCCCTTCGCTTCGGCCTTTTCGGCGATGCCCTGAATCGTCAGCTTCGCGTTGAACTGCCCGCGTCCTCTAATGTTTTCCGATACAGCGCGATAGAGCAGGACGGCGACTGGCTCGTATTTGCCGGGAGCAGCCTCCGCATAAAGATGGAGGGAACCGTGGGCCTCCTGGCGTCCTGGGGTCCCGCCTTGCCCGAAAAGGAGCCCGAGGATGCAGCCGGCTGGTCGAGCGCCGATACCTTCGTACGGTTCACCTACGTTGAGAGCGAGACGATCAGGGATGCCACGCGGAGAGAGGAAGCCCGGCGCGGCGCGGCGCTGAGGGAGTTCTTCTCCGCTGTCGAAAAAGCAGGGGGCAGGGCCGACGCCGCGGGGGTGCTTCGCGTTTCATCGCCCTTCGCCGGAACCCTGGAGTTCTGGCCCAGCGGGTCCTACGCATGGAAAGACAACCTCTTCCTACCCGCAGGCTTCACCCCGCCTTCCAATAACGGAGAATCGCAGCAGAAGGGGAGCGTGGTTTTCGGATTGCGCCTTTCCGCGGAACTGTCCGCGCAATGGAACGGAGGCTTTTCCCTCTATCCCGACGATATCGGGCGCAGGACCGATTATGCCTATGCCTTTAAGGGCGGCATTCTTCAGCTGGCGCCCCTGGAGCTATCGCCGCCAGGAAGTCCCTCAAGTGCGATAAAGACCAAGCTCGGGACAACTAGCCTCGACCTCAGACCGCCCCAGTAAAGGAAAAGTCCGAAATGGCCTTCGTACAGCTCAGCAATATCAGCCTGTCTTTCGGTGACAGGGACCTCATAAAATCCGCGACCCTCAACCTCATGGAAGGTTCCAGGGCCGCCCTCGCCGGACCCAACGGCGCCGGCAAGACAACCCTCATGAAGATCGCCGTAGGCCAGCTGGCCCCGGATTCGGGCGAACTCGCCGTAACCAAAGGGGCCAGGATTTCATACCTTCCCCAGACCCAGGTGATACACGGTCGCGGCACGGTGCTCGAAGAAGCCGAGACGGCCTTTTCCCACTTCGCCGATATGCTGCGCAGGCAGGAAGAGCTGGGGCGAAGGCTGCAGGATTCCGGGCTCGAGGATCGTCAGACCGCCAGGCTCCTGGAGGAGTTCGACGATATTGGCAGGGCGGTGGAATCCGGAGGGTACTTCAGGCGGCAGGAGCGGATTTCCGAAGTCCTGCGGGGACTGGGTTTCAAGACCGAGGACCTGGAACGGCGTGCCCAGGATCTCTCCGGCGGCTGGCAGATGCGCCTGGCCTTGGCCAAGATCCTCCTGGAGGATCCGGACATAATGCTCCTGGACGAACCTACCAACTACCTGGACCTGGAAGCCAGGGGATGGCTTGAAACCTACCTCGCAGATTACCGCGGAGGGGTCCTGCTGGTCTCCCACGACCGCTATTTCCTGGACGTCACCATAAAAGAAGTCTACGAGCTATTCAGCGGCAAGCTCTCCCGCTATCCGGGAAGCTACAGCGCCTACGAGGAGCGGAGGGCCAGGGAGCTGGAGGCCATTTTCGCCGCCTGGGAGCGTCAGCAGGAAGAAGTCCAGAGGATAGAGGATTTCATCCGCCGCTTCCGCTACAAGGAGTCCAAGGCTCCCCAGGTGCAGAGCCGCATCAAGATGCTGGAAAAAATCGTCCCCATCGAGATACCCGAGGGGATGAAGCACATACATTTCAAGTTTCCGCCGGCGCCCCGTTCGGGCAAAATCGCCCTGCGCATCGAAAATCTGAGCAAATCCTACGGCTCCCTCAAGGTGATCGAAAACCTTTCGCTGGAGGTAGAGCGGGGCAGGAAAATCGCCTTCGTAGGCCCGAACGGGGCGGGGAAATCCACACTCATGCGTATTATCGCCGGGGCCGACAGGGATTTTAGCGGCTCTATCGTTCCAGGAGCCGGAGTGGCGACCGCTTATTTCGCCCAAGACTCGGCGGAGAAAATGTCCTCAGCCCTCAACGTCGAGCAGGAAGCGGAGACGGTCTGTCCCAACGAGCTGGCTCCCAAGCTCCGGAATCTTTTAGGAGCCTTTCTTTTCAGGGGCGACGACGTGGAAAAATCGGTTTCGGTCCTCTCCGGCGGCGAACGTTCCAGGCTCGCCCTCCTCAAGATGCTCCTCCATCCCGCCAACCTGCTTGTGCTGGACGAACCGACAAACCACCTGGACCTTACCTCCAAGGATGTGCTGCTCGAAGCCCTGAAGGCTTTCGAGGGCACGGTCCTCTTCGTCTCCCACGACAGGGGCTTCATAGACGAACTGGCGGACTTGGTTCTCGAACTAGAGGTTGGCACCACCCCCAGGCTGTATTACGGCGGCTATTCCTATTACCTCGAGAAGAAGG
>CAYVOD010000076.1:0-7855 GCA_964453055.1 uncultured Treponema sp.
CCCAAGCCCTTCAGCAGGCTCACCATCTGGTCGTAGACCTTCTCCTGGATCACCACCGAGTTCTCCGAAGAACAGCTTGTGGCGTTGTCGAAAATCTTCCCGTCCCTGATCTTGGTCGCAGCGTCCTTCAGATCGGCGGTCTCGTCCACCACCACCGTGGAGTTCCCCGCTCCCACACCATAGGCGGGCTTGCCCGAGGAATAGGCTACCTTCACCAGGGGCGAGCCGCCCGTGGCGATCACCAAGTCCACGCTCCGCATAAGTTCCTGAGAAAGCTCCAGGGTCGGTTCCTTGATGTTGAGCACAAGATCCTCAGGGGCTCCCACCTTCCGCAAGCCGGCTCGCATGTACTCGGCGGCCAGATCGCAGGAAGCCTTTGCCTTGGGGTGGGGCGCGAAGATGATCGCGTTCCGGCACTTCAAGGCCGGCAAACCGTTACAGGCGATTGTCGACGTGGCGTTGGTCACCGGTGTAAGCGCTCCCACCACCCCTATAGGCTTGGCCAGCTTCAACAGGCCCTTTTCCTTGTTCTCCTCTATCACTCCCACCGTCTTAAGCCCGTCCAGGTCCCGCAAGGTCCCCAGCGTCTTCTTCTGGTGCTTGGCCAGCTTGTGCTCGTACACGCCCATCCCGGTCTCGTCGGCAGCCAGTCTCGCGCAGGCTTGGGCGTGCTCGTACTTGTACACTTCCCAACCCACTGCCGCCACCATCTCATCCACCCGCTCCTGGCTCCAGAACTCGATTTGCTCCTGAGCCGCACGCGCCCGGGCTATCAAGCTATCCATCAGTTCCGACATCGGCGCTCTCTCCTTAACGAAATGATACACAGACCCTGCGACAAAGACGTTTTTCGAACGCCTTACTTATCATCGGTACGATGATTTGGCAGTATGTCTTTTAAGGCATAATAGGACAGCTTGCTCACGCCGTCAACGCCAAAGAACGAAAAAAGGTTCAAAAAATAAAACGGCATTTTATTATCCTTGACAGCAGCCCCGGCTTTGACGACACTAAAGCCGCCAGGCCAGGGCATAAGAACTGAATACGGGAGCCTAGCCGGAGGAAAAGGGATGACAGACCAAAACAAGACAATGGGTGGCGGAAAGCGATGGTCCATGGTGGCGATGGCCACGATCCTTATGATCTGTCTTGGAACAGTCTACGCGTGGAGTTTCTTTCAGACTCCTATAATGAAGGGCTATGGCTGGAACAATGCCCAAGTGTCTTTGACGTTTTCCCTGGCCATCTTTTTTCTCGGCCTTTCCGCGGCGGTAGGGGGAATATTCCTTCCCAAGCTGGGCCCGAGAGTCTTGGCCATATCGGGAAGCATCCTTTTCAGCTCCGGCTACGCAATCGCAGGCCTCGCCCTTTCGATTCCGTCGCTTCCCCTTCTCTACCTAGGCTACGGAGTGATCGGAGGAACCGGCCTCGGACTTGGCTATGTGACACCGGTCGCCACTGTGGCCAAGTGGTTCCCGGATAAAAAAGGATTGGCCACAGGCATAGTAGTCATGGGTTTCGGATTCGGAGCACTGGCCATGAGCAAGATCCTGGCCCCAAGCCTTCTGGCCTGGACCGGGGGAAACCTGGTCGCCGTATTCCTTTGGCTAGCACTTTTCTTCGCCGTTCTGACCATTCTCTCCTCCCTTGGCCTGGCCAACCCTCCCCAACCTAAGGCAGCCGCGCCGATGAATCCCGCCCAGGCATTCCAGGACGCTACGCCGTCGCTGCGCTCCAAAAGCTTCCTTTTAATATGGCTGATGTTTTTCTGTAACATAACCGCGGGGATCGCCGTGGTAGGGTTCCAGTCGCCAATGTTCCAGGAACTGCTGGGAAGAAGAGATTCCGGTATTTCAGCCCCAAGCCTGGCTTCCATGGGAGCCACCCTCATAGCGATCACCTCGCTCTTCAACGGTTTCGGCAGATTTCTCTGGGGAGCGGTCTCCGACCGGGCGGGAAGGATGAAAACTTACAGGATCATGCTGGGCAGCCAGCTGGCTGTATTCGCCCTTCTGTCCGTGACAGGGAATCCCTGGATCTTCGCCGTTCTACTCTGCTGGATCCTCCTCTGCTACGGCGGCGGCTTCGGAACCATGCCCGCGACAATCTCTGAACTCTTCGGTGCGGGCAGGATGACAGTGGTCTACGGCGTCGTGCTCACCGCCTGGGCGATGGGCGGAGTCGTAGGCCCACAGATCACTGCCTTTTTGAAAGACAATATGCCGGAAAAGGCCTCGTCTCTTTCCTTCATAGTAGGCGGGATCTTCATCGCCCTCGGCTTTCTGGCCTCTCTTTTTATCGATCGCGGGATCAAGGAGCCAAAGCGCCGAGAGCCTTGAGCACCCTTTCGGGGGTAAAGGGAGTCTCGGTCATCCGTAGGCCGGTCGCGTTGCGAATCGCGTTGGCGATCGCTGCCGGCGGGCTGTCGACGCTCACTTCCGCAACGGACTTAGCCCCGAAGGGTCCCGACGGCTCGTAGCTTTCGGCGAATTCCACGATTATCTCGCCTATATCCTGCCTGGAGGGTATCGGATAGGTCTTAAGGCTGTTAGTAAGCAGCCTGCCCTTGGCATCGTACCTGACGTTTTCGAACAACGCCATCCCGATGCCCTGCACTACTCCGCCCTCGACCTGGACGCGGGCTAAGGCAGGATTGATAGGCACCCCGCAATCCACTACCGCTACGTAGCGGACCAGGTCGATCTTGCCCGTTAGGGTATCCAGCTCGATTTCCGCGAAGCCCGCCACGTAGGGGGGAGGAGACTTTGCCCCCGAATAGGAGGCTGTGGCGCTCAACGTGGCCATTTTTTCGCCGTCGTGATACAGCGTGTCGAGACTCAACGAAGCGAGGTCCTGGATAGGCTTTCCGTCGGGCTTTCTAAAAAACTCACCATCGAATCGCACATCGTCGATAGAAAGACTGTTGCGTTGGGCGACAGCGTCTCTCAGGACGGTCTTCATCTTCTTCGCCGCAGCGAGTACGGCGTTGCCCGACACATAGGTCGTGCTGGAAGCGTATGCTCCCACGTCGAAAGGCGTATGATCGGTATCGGAGGCGTAGACGTTGACGGAGGATAGCGGAACCCCCAGCTCCTCGGCGGCGATCTGGGCGAGGATGGTATCGCTGCCGGTACCTAAATCCGTCGCTCCGACCCTTAGCTTGAAACAAGCTCCGTCCTGGAGTTCCAGGCTTGCTGATCCCATATCCACCAGGGGGATCCCCGAACCTTGCATGGCGATAGCCATACCTTTCGCCCTCAGCCTTCCGGGCGAAATTTCGCGCACAACGGGCTCATCGTCCCATCCTATGAGCTGTCTGCCCCGGGCGATGCACTGCTCGAGCTTGCAGGACTCGAAGGCCATGTCCACCCCTTCCCTGCCCTCGCCCATCACCCGGTAGACGTCGCTGCTCTCGCCCTCTCTAACCATGTTTTTTTTTCTGAGCTCGACCGGATCCATTTTCAGGGCGTGGGCAAGCTCGTCGATGGTCGACTCCAGGGCGAAATTACCCTGGACGGCGCCGTATCCTCTGAAGGCTCCAGCCGACCTGGTGTTGGTATAGACAGCCTTTCCGCCGAAGCGCACCGCGTCGAGCTTGTTATAGAGCGGAAGGGCTTTGGAGCCTCCCACCATCAAGACGGTAAGCGCGTGCTCTCCGTAGGCACCGGTGTTGGAAAGCACCTGCATGTCGATCGCGGATATCCTGCCGTCCTTGGACGCGCCCATTCTCATATCGATGCGCATCTCGTGCCTGCAGAACGTCGCTTCGAAGACTTCCCTGCGGCTCAGGGTGCAGAGGGCGGGACGGCCCGTGGCCAGGCAGGCGAGGGCTACGAAGGGTTCCACGTGCACGTGCTGCTTGCCGCCGAAACCTCCGCCGATGCGAGGCTTGAGCACCCGTATGCGCGAAAGGGGAAAGTTCAGCGCCTGTCCCAAAAGCCGCCTGGTGTGGAAGGGATTTTGCGTGCTCGCGCAGACCACGAGGCGCTGGTGCAGGTCCAGATACGCAAAGGCGGCATGGGGCTCCATCGCCACGTGGGATTGGGCCTGGGTCCTTAAACGGACCTTGACCGCCACATCGCTTGTCTCCAACCTGGCCTCGACGTCGCCCAATTCCATGGAATAGGAAGCTGCTATGTTCCTCGCCGGCTCGAAGCCCATGGACACCATGTCATGGATATCGCCCTCGGGATGAACGACGATAGGGTTGTCGACAGCCTTTTCAAAATCGAGGAGGGGATCCAGCACTTCGTAGTCCACTCGGATAAGCTTGAGTGCCCGAATGGCGGTTTCCTCGTCCTCCGCCGCCACGATAGCCACCTCGTCGCCCACGAAGCGCACGTAACGGTCGAGGATAAACCTGTCGTGCGGGCTAGGCTCGGGATGGCCCTGTCCGGCCCGAGTATAGGGAATGCGCGGCAGGTCTCTCCAATCGAGGACGCAGGCGACCCCTTCGAGGGCTTTGGCTGAGTTGGAATCGATATCCTTAATCCTGGCGAAGGCATGGGGGCTACGGAGAATTTTGACCACTAGGGCATCCGGAGGGGCAAGATCGTCGGTATATGCCGGCTTTCCGAGAATCAAGCCCAGGGCGTCCAACTTTGCCGCGCTTTTATTAACCACGGCGAAGGTTCTGCCAATTACTGGGCGTTTATCCACAGCGAGCCTCCAGGTATTTTTCTATCGCCCTCAAATGCCCCTGGTAGCCTGAGCAGCGGCAAAGGTTGCCCGCCAGGTAATGCTTGACCTCGGCCTTGTCGAAGCCTCGAATCCCCCGAGCCTTGAATTCCCTCTCCATAGCCAGCGCCGTGAGCACGAACCCGGGGGAGCAGTATCCGCACTGTTCGACCCCTTCGGCGGCAATATAGCTTCCCAGTTCTTCCGCTTCCTTGGCCAGGCCTTTTATCGTGGTAATCTCCGCGCCCTCGGCCCGGGCGGCGAAAACCGAGCAGGACGCGACGGGAACGCCGTCCAGAAGCACGGTGCAGAGACCGCAATTGCCCGTACCGCATGCTTTTTTCACTTCCTTGCAGCCGGCTTTCCGCAGTATGTCGGTCAGCGCGTCCCCCGGGGAGCATTCGATTTTTCGGCCTTTTCCGTTTATCGAACATCGCAGGATCATGAAGAGGCCTCCATGACAGCCCTGGCGACGAGGACCGGGCATACGGCCTGGCGATAGGCGGCGCCTGCCCGCACGTCGTCGCCAAAGCGCAACTCTTGAGCCGCCAGCTCTCCCGCCCTTGCCGCGGCCGCATCGCCGGGTTTGGGTTGAAGCCCTAGCCAAGCCCCGGCATTCTCTCCCAAAGCGGCGACCTGGGGTCTGGCGCCGACGACGACCCTCCACCCCGATTCCCGAGAGGAAGCGCAGACGGAGAGAAGGGAAAAATCGTTGTTGGCCGCCCGCAGGCTTTGAAAGCCGGCCGAGGCTCCGGGCGCGACGAGAATCTTTTCTAACAGAAAGGGTTTCCCCCTCGGCGATTGGAGAAAGGCGGATAACGGCGTCTCTCCTTCACGGTACAACGAGACTCTGGCGTCCAATGCCAAAAGAAGGACCAGTAGTTCAGAAAAGCCGTAGCGCCCCGCCACCGAGCCGCCGACGCTGACGATAGTGCGCACCTGGACCCCCGCGATATGCCCCAAGGCCTTGGCGAAGAGCGTGCCGAAACTTGCGGCTAAAAGATCGCTAGTTTCCAAATCCCGGGCCGTGGCCATGGCTCCGATGGCGATCCTGCCGCCTTCGGCGCGGATATAGCGCAAGCCAAGCGACCCCAGATCAACTCCCGACTCCACCCTCGCTCCGGTCGTGAGAGACCAGGCTCCGCCACCGAGAGGGTATCCTCCCCGCAGGGCAATAAGATCGTATGCCTCGTCCAGATCGGTCGGACGATGGTAGTCTCGTATCTCCATCGTAGCTCCTCTCCCTTCGAGTCTACAGCGTCCTTCGCACGGCCGCAACAAAATACCGGCTAAATCGCCCGAAGACCGCGTTGGCCGCTTGCTTCAATCCGGAACAAAAGAAACACAACCTGTCCCGAAATTGAACACCGACGCTAATTCTCCTCGTTCCCACGAGGGATCGCGAGATGAATTTCGATTATTTCAAAAGGCCGCTCGCCGGATTCATCGGCTGCCGGCTTATGCCGCGACACAGGCGATCGCGGCCTTCCCGCGCTCCAAGGTCAGCTACGGATAAGAGATGCGAAATGTATTAGATCCATTTATATTTTATCTTTCTAAAAATGCACAGATCGGCACATTATTTGCATTAATATTAAAAACCGTGCTACGATCCATGTGGCGGCTTTTGACAGAAGCCCGGAGCGGTATTACAATCTTTTCAGGAGGCGACAATGAAACGTTCGCAGAAAATCCTGGTTCTTGGACTAGCCCTGGTATTCGCCCTTTTGACGACCCAGGCCTTCGCCGCGGATTTCAAGCCCAAGGCGGAGTACACGATGCAGGTCAACGTCGGTCCGCTCTACGACTGGGGCGTCGGAGCCCAGCGCTGGGCCGATCTAGTCAAGGAAAAGACAGGCGGCAAAGTCAACGTGAAGCCCTATTTCGGGTCCTCGCTGCTGGCCGGCAAGCAGACCAACTGGTATCAGGCTGTCGCGGACGGCGCCATCGACTTCGCGGTGGAGTCCACGATCAACGCATCCGCCACCATCCCTGCCCTCAATCTCTTCAACCTTCCCTTCTTCATGCCCAGCTATGACGCGGTGGATAAGATCGAGAACGGCAAGGCGGGCAAGATGGTCATCGAGGCGATGGAGAAAGGCGGCCTCAAGTTCCTGGCCTGGGGAGAGAACGGCTACAGGCAGATCACCAACTCCAAGAAGGAGATCAAGACTCCCGACGACATGAAGGGACTCAAGTTCCGCGCCGTCGGATCGCCGATCTTCATCGACATGTTCAAAGCCCTGGGCGCAGACGCCACCATGATGTCATGGGCAGATGCCGTAACCGCGTTCCAGCAGGGCGTCGTCGACGGGCAGGAGAATCCCAAGTCGGTTCTCACCGTAGTCAAGATCTGGGAATACCACAAATACCTGACCAACTGGGGCTACGTGCTCGATCCCCTGGTCTTCGTCGTGAACGCCAAGGTATGGAAGTCCTTCCCCGAGGATATCCAGAAAGCTATCGCCGAAGCGGCCCTCGAGGCGGGCGAGTACGAGAAGGCCCTGGCCAGGGCATACCTGGACGGCACCAAGTCCGCCGACAAACTCAAGACCAAGTACGGCGTGACTGTTGAAGACGCTTACGCGGTAGCCAGGTCCAAGGGCATGGTCATCACCGATCTCACCCCCGCCCAGTTCCAGGCATTCAAAGACAAGCTGGCCCCGGTCTACAACGCCTGGGTTCCCAAGGTGGGCAAGGCTATCGTCGACGCGGCGATAGAGGACATGAAATAACGGTTTGATTCAGCGATTTTTCACGCGCGGTGGCAGGAGGGCTGTTCAGTGAACAGCCCTCCTGCCACCCTTTCAAGAGTCGAACCTTCGCTCCGAACACGGGACTAAGCGAGGGTTTCTTCATATCCGGAGCAATCAATGGCAGAAAACAAGAAATTCCATCTGGACGAACTTCTGGGAGCCTTTTTCCTGGCGATCATGTCCGTCATCACCTTCGTCAACGTGGTGAATCGTTACCTTTTTTCGAAGAGTCTCGCCTTCAGCGAGGAAGTCGTGGTCAATCTCTTCGTCTGGATAACCCTCCTGGGCGTTTCCATAGCATTCCGCAGGGGTAGCCATCTGCAGATGACTAACCTCTACGACAAGTTCTCCCCACAATTAAAGAGGATTTCCATCGGGGTCTCCGGCATCATCGGCGTCGTGATCTTCGCCTTCCTCATCTA
>CAYVOD010000077.1:0-3885 GCA_964453055.1 uncultured Treponema sp.
GATCTCGGCTGCGGGGCCGGACGCGACGCCTCGCCAACAATCTTCGACGCACTTAGCTGGGGCTTCTCAGGGCGCGCTTTCTGGTGAAAACGTAGATGATCACCGCGGAGATCACCCCCGCGAAGGCCATGAGGAGGGCAGCCGTAGGCTTTTCCCCGTATATGGTTATGCCTATGAAGAGCTGGCCGCAGGGCGACACGTACTGGATGAAGCCCATCTTCTGCAGGCTGATGCTGTTGGCCGCCTGGGCGAAGAAGAAGAGAGGTACCGCGGTGACCACTCCGGCCAGGGCGAGGAGGATCGTCGTCAGGGCTCCGTCGTTCCAGAAGGCCCCGGCCCCGGCGGCCTGCTGTGACAAAAGAAAGGCCAGCGCGAAGGGCGCGGCGATGAAGGTCTCCACGGCGAGACTTATCAGCGGCTCGATGCCCACCCGCTTCTTCAACGCGCCGTAGATCGCGAAGGTGACGGCCAAGAGCAGGCTCACCCAGGGCACCGAGCCGTAGAGGATCGCCGCGCCCACGATGCCCGCCGTGGCCAGGGCCACCGCCAGCCTCGTCCAGGAGTCCACCTTTTCCTTGAAAAACAAGGCTCCCAGCAGGACGGAAACCAGGGGATTTATATAATAGCCCAGCGCCGATTCCACCACCCTGCCGATGTTTACCGCCCAAATGTACAAGCCCCAGTTCGCGGTGACGACGATCGAGGCGAGGAAGATGATGATTATTTTCTTTCTCTGCTTCAGGAGCTTTCCGATCTCCGGGAACCGTTTCCAGGCCAGCATCAAAATGAAGCAAAAGACCGCCGCCCAAAGGATTCTGTGGGCGAGAATCTGCAAGGCCTCGACATGCTTGAGCTGTTTCCAGTAAAGCGGGAAAAGCCCCCACATTCCATAGGCGGCAAAGGCCGCCAGGGTCCCCCTGGTCTCCGGGGAACGATCCGGACGAGGCGCGGATTTGATAGCGCTGGATTGCATGCCTCGCATGATATGCCTTTTTGGCTTTTCTCGTCGAGTACTCGAGGTTGTCGAGTTTTTGAATATTTATACCCTGTAAATTATTTCTATGCCTTCCTGGCGGCGATGTCGTAAAAACCTTTATAATCGGAATTTATTTCAAATTTCAAAACGTCGGTATCAAATTTTAAGAGCCGATTGTATCACGGTCCTAAGAATTTGTCAAATTTTTTTGAATAAATATTGACTTCCGGCCTCAGGTAGGTTTCTATCAGACAGTACAGAGACTGCGACTACGGTTTATCGGAGCGCAGCTCCAAGGAGGAATCATGAAACGTCTTTCCCTCATTCTGGTGCTGGCCCTCGTTGCGGCATCCATTGTCACTGCCCAGGACATCAAGGTCGGAGGCGTAGGTCCTGTAACGGGCGAAGCCGCGACCTTCGGCGTTTCCACCAAGAACGGCATCATGCTCGCCGCCGAGGAGTGGAACGCCAAGGGCGGCCTGTTCGGCAATAGAAAAGTCCGGATAATCTTCGAAGACGACAAGGGCGATCCCGCCGAAGGCGCCACCGTCTATACCAAGCTGATCCAGCAGGACAACGTCGTCGCCATCATCGGCACGGTCATGTCCAAGGTGACCCTGGCCGGAGCCCCCATCGCCCAGGCGGCCGGCGTTCCCATGATCAGCCCCACCTCCACCAACGAGATGGTGACGAAGGTAGGCGACTATATCTACCGCGCCTGCTTCATCGATCCCTTCCAGGGCACCGTGGGCGCCAATTTCGCCTATAAGGACCTGGGAGCCAGGAAGGCCGCGGCCCTCTTCGATATCGGCAACGACTACACCAAGGGTCTCGCCGAGAATTTCCGGAACCAGTTCCTCAAGCTCGGCGGACAGGTCGTGGCCTTCGAAGGCCATCCCTTCGGCGCCACGGATTTCAAGGCCCAGCTCACCAAGATCCTCGCCGGCAAGCCCGACGTGCTCTATGTGTCGGATTACTATAACGACGTCGGCCTCATCGCCAAGCAGGCCAGGGAACTCGGCTTCACCGGGCCTATGGTAGGCGGCGACGGCTGGGACTCCCCCGACCTGGTCAAGATCGGCGGCAAGGCCGTGGATAACGGATTCTTCACCAACCACTACGCGGCCGCGGACCCCAGGCCGATAGTCCAGGAATTCGTAAAAAAGTACAAAGCCAAATTCGGCGCAGAGCCGGACGCCCTGGCGACCCTCGCCTATGACGCGGCCAACATCATGTTCGACGCCATAAAGCGAGCCGGTTCCACCAAGGGTTCGGCCATCCGCGACGCGCTCAAGACCACCAACCTGAACGTCGTATCCGGCCAGGTCACCTTCGATACCAACCGCAACCCCATCAAGTCCGCGGTAATCATCGAAATGAAGGACGGGAAGCAGGTCTACAAGACCACGGTCAATCCGTAATCTCTGACGAGACAGGGAGGGCATGCCTGCCCTCCCTCCCCTTTTCGGCCGCCTCGGCGAGGTTTTTACGCCGAGGCGGCTTTGCCTTGCTCGACAAAGGGCCGATCAACAAGGCATAGTAGTACCACGCACGTGAGTTCCAGCCCTGCGACGCCGGGATTTACGGAAAGGAAAGCCCAGAATGGGAGCAATATTCAACGCCCAACAGATCGTTAACGGCCTCCAGGTAGGCTCGATCTACGCACTCATCGCCCTCGGCTACACCATGGTGTACGGCATAGTGCGCCTCATCAATTTCGCCCATGGCGATTTCTACATGCTCGGCGCTTACGCGGCATATGGAACGTTTTTCGCCTTCAACGCCCTCTTCGTAGGCAAGACCGGCCTCATGGCCTTCGTCGTCCTCATCGCCTCCATGGCGGCGGGCGGCATTATAGCCCTGCTGGCCAATCGCCTGGCCTACAAGCCCCTGCGCTACAAGCCGAAGCTCTCCTCCCTCATAACGGCCATCGGCGTTTCCATGTTCCTGGAATACTTCCTCTCGGCCCTTCCGGCCGTGGGTCCTTCCTATCGTTCCTTTCCCGACATCCTCCCCAGGGTGAACATCAGCCTGGGCAACGCCACCATATCCAATTACGTGATAATCGACATCGTCGTGGCGGCCGTGCTCATGGTCGGGCTGACCCTGCTGGTGAAAAAGACCACCTTGGGCAAGGCCATGCGCGCCGTGTCCCAGGACAAGGACGCGGCAAGGCTCATGGGCATCGATATCGAAAAGGTGATCGCCTTCACCTTCCTTATCGGAGGCTCCTTCGCCGGCGCCGCCGGCCTGCTGGCGGGCATGACCTACCCCCGGATCGTGCCCTACATGGGCATACAGCCTGGCCTCAAGGCCTTCATCGCCGCCGTCCTCGGCGGAATCGGCAACATACCCGGCGCTGTTTTGGGAGCTTATATAATGGGCCTGGCCGAGACCTTCGCCTCGGCCTACAACTCCCTGATCGGAGAGGGCATCGCCTTCGCGATCCTCATCGTCGTTCTCCTGGTGAGGCCCCGCGGCCTCTTGGGCGAAAAATTCGCCGACAAGATATAGGGGGACGGAATGAAAAAAATAGGCTTCCCGAAACTATTGATCTTCGTCATCGCATTCTACGCCGCGATACAGGTTCTGTACGGAACCGAGATCCTTAACGGCTATATTCTCCATATCATCAACCAGTCGCTTATTTACGTGATACTGGCGGTTAGCCTCAACCTGATCAACGGCATCACCGGTCAGTTCTCCCTGGGCCACATGGGCTTCGCCGGGGTGGGCGCCTACGTTTCGGGCACCATCTCGACATTGGTGTTCAAGATAAACCCCTCCAGCCCCAACGGCATGCTCATCTTCATCTTCGCCATCGTCGTCGGCGGCCTGGCCGCGGCGCTCGTGGGCTTCCTCATCGGCTTTCCCTCGCTCCGCCTCAAGGGCGACTACCTCGCCATCGT
>CAYVOD010000077.1:3985-7757 GCA_964453055.1 uncultured Treponema sp.
GGCGGCGTGGGATCGATCACCGGCTCCACGATAGCAGCCTTCGCCCTCACCTTCCTCTCCGAGGGCCTGCGCATAGGCATCCGCGCCATCGCCGACGCCACCGGCCTTCCCATCGGAGGCGAATGGCGAATGGTCGTCTACTCCCTCCTCCTCATATTCATCATGCTGTTCAAGACCGAGGGCCTCATGGGCACCAAGGAATCCAAGCTCATCAGGCTCAAGGAGGTGGAGTGATGCCGGCGCTGCTTTCCATCAAGGGGATGACCCACTTCTTCGGCGGCCTCAAGGCCGTATCCAATTTCAGCTACGATATACCCGAGGGGGTCATCTACGGGCTCATCGGCCCCAACGGCTCGGGCAAGACCACTACCTTCAACCTGATCACAGGCATCTACAGCCCTACCGAGGGCAAGATACTTTTCAAGGACAAGGATATAACCGGAGCAAAGCCCTATAAAATCGTCCAATCGGGAATCGCCAGGACCTTCCAGAACCTGCGCATTTTCTCCAGCCTCACGGCCTTGGACAATATAAAGATCGCCAAGCACTTCGGCTCCAAATCCGGCCTGGCCACCTCGGTGCTTCGCCTGCCCTCCTTCATGAACGAGGAAAGGCTCATAAAGAAGGAGTCGCTGGAGCTTCTAGACCTGATGCATCTTTCCCACAGGGCCAAGGAAAGCGCCAAGAACCTCCCCTACGGGGAACTCAGGCGCCTGGAGATCGCCCGCGCCCTGGCGACCAAGCCCCAGCTTCTGCTGCTCGACGAGCCCGCCGCGGGCATGAATCCCAAGGAAGTCGAGGAGCTCATGGGGCTTATCACCCACATACGAAAGGAATTCAAGGTGACCGTCTTCCTCATCGAACATCACATGCAGGTCGTCATGGGGATCTGCGAGTACATCAAGGTAATAGACTTTGGCGAGACCATCGCCGAGGGCATACCCGAAGCGGTCGCCAAGGAGCCCAGGGTCCTGGAAGCCTACCTTGGAAAGCGGGGCGCCTGATGCTAGTCGTAAAAAATCTGAAGGTTAACTACGGCAAGATCGAAGCCATAAAGGACGTGTCCTTCGAGGTGCCCGACGGCAAGATCGTCACCCTGATCGGCGCCAACGGCGCCGGCAAGACCACGACGCTGCGCGCCCTCTCGGGCCTGGAGAAGACCTCCGGCGGCAGCATCGTCCTGGACGGCGTGGATATCACCAACAAGGAAGCTCACAAGATGGTCCCCCTTGGGATCAGCCACGTTCCCGAAGGCCGCAAGATATTCCCCACTCTCACGGTTCGAGAAAACCTGGAACTGGCGGGCTGGACCGTAAAGGACAAGAAGCTGGTCAAGGATCGCATAGAGGAAGTCTTCGAGCTCTTCCCGAGGATCAAGGAAAGGGCGGCGCAGCTGGGCGGCACCCTCTCGGGCGGCGAACAGCAGATGCTGGCCGTGGGCAGGGGAATCGTCACCGGCGGCAAGATCCTCTTGCTGGACGAGCCCTCAATGGGCCTTGCCCCCGTCCTGGTGGACGAAATCTTCTCCCAGATCCTCGCCATCAACAAGAAGGGCACCACTATTCTCCTGGTCGAGCAGAACGCCGCCGAGGCCCTGGAAATCGCCGATTTCGCCTATGTCCTGGAGGTGGGCTACACCACCCTCCACGGCCCGGCCAAGGAAATCGCCGAAGATCCCAGAGTCCGCGAGGCGTATTTGGGCGTTTGATCCCGGGAAGGACAAGCGGCTATGTTTAAAGTGTGAAGCGCCCGTAGTATCCTGAGTTCGACGGGACTCGGGAGCCGGTGGCAGGCAGTCTGTTATCCGAAAAGCTACATTCCTGGAAGGTTCAAGGATAACCTTGACGACAAGAATCACCTAAACCGGCCATCGAATATCTGCAATGCGGCGCATCAATGAAGGTCTGGTGTGACCGCGGATAGGAGATTTAGCGTACTTGTGGGCGCATCAAAAGTCTCCCGGTTCCCTTTTCATTGAGGTGAGGAGGGACGTATGGAAGCACAGGAAATATTCAATGGCGACATCGAAATAGATGAAAGCTATTTCGGTGGAGTTCGGAAAGGCAAACGCGGACGAGGAGCTGCTGGAAAAGTTATTGTATTCGGCATGCTAAAACGTCATGGCAAGGTTTATACAGTCATTGTGGAGAATACTAAAGAAGCTACTCTAATGCCTGTTATAGCCAATAAAATCAAGCCTGATAGCGTTGTCTATACAGACACTTATCGCAGCTATGATGCATTGGATGTTAGTGAATTTCATCATCACAGGATTAATCATTCTGAAGTCTTTGTAAATCAGAAAAACCACATCAATGGAATTGAAAACTTCTGGAATCAGGCAAAACGAGTTTTACGAAAATATAATGGGATAGATAAGAAATCGTTCCCGCTATTCTTACTTAAAGGAATGTGAATTCAGATTTAACTACGGGACACCAGCAAATCAGCTGAGGATTATGAAGAAATAGTGTCAAATATAACAAATTTATCTACGCCAGCCCCTTTTATTTTATATCGGAAACAGGGACACAAATTGTCCCATCGACACGAATTTCGCTGCTTGTTTGTATTTGTTGTCTCTATAGAGAATATCGTCTAGACGGATAGGCGCGATAAAAGGAAATTTTTGGATAACGCGATAAACTATCTATACTTGCTCAATAAAACAGGTCGCATACCTCACGGCTGGCGCGCCTTCCCGTTCAGCTTCCCTGGCCGAGGCCGATCATCCTCGCTTTCCTTCTTTTTCCCGTTGGGCCGCGACGATTTCAGCGAATTCCGCGTCGCTCAAAAGGCTTCTCGCCTCGTTTCCCCTGCGTTTCACCTCTGCCAGTGCCTCGGCCATCGCCTCCTCGCTTAAATCGCCCAAGCCTAGTTCCTTGAGCTTGTAGACGATGGAGGGCTTGCCGCTTTTCTTGCCCAGGACGATCTTTCCCTTTCTTCCGGTGAGCTGGGGATGGGTGGCGAACATGGCCAGGGGATTTTCAACGACGAGGTTCACCCCGATTCCCGATTCGCGGGTGAAATTCTCCTCGCCGACCACGGGCTTGTTCTGGGCGATCTTGACGCCGCTCAAGGATTCGACCAGGAGGGAGAGGTCCTTGAGGGCGCCGATGTCGTACTTCGTTTCGTAGCCGTATAGGAGCTCCAGGCCGAGGATGAGTTCTTCCAGGGCGGCGTTGCCCGTCCGCTCGCCGAGGCCGTTGACGCAGGAATGCACGACATCGGCGCCGGCTCCCACGGCAGCCAGTTCCGTCGCCACGCTCATTCCGAAGTCGTTATGGGTATGAATTTCCACGGGCAGCCCGCCTGTCAGGGCCTTGTACTTGCGCACCAGGTAGGCGATGGCCTCCGGAGAGGCGCAGCCCATGGTGTCTACCAGGCCTACCGAGTCCGGCGGGGATTCGCGCATGATGAACTCGAACATCGCCTCTAGGTCCTCTTCCCTGGCCCTGGTGGCGTCGTAGGGAAAGAAGAGCGTATAGAGCCCCTTGGACCTAGCGTAGTTGATGACCGGCGCGGTCTTTCGCGCCACGTCCTCCCAGGTCCACTTGAACTGGTGGACAAGCTTGGGATAACCGATGGGCACTTCGATCACCACGCCGTCGGAGCCGCAGGCGAGGGCCTTGTCCACGTCCTCGGCCATGGCCCGGGCGAAAGTGAAAATTTTTGCCTTGAGCCCGAGGGCGCTGATCTCGCCGATAGCCTCGAAGTCCTCTGGCGACACGGCGGGCATGCCGGCCTCGATCCTGTCCACCCCGACCGCGTC
>CAYVOD010000078.1:0-7525 GCA_964453055.1 uncultured Treponema sp.
CGACCCGCTCGCGCAGGAAGAGGTTGTTGGCCAGGTCGAGGCCGGTGAGGTTCTGGCGTATGGTCTTTCCTTCGAAATAGAGGGATGCCGAGACCTCGCTGGTTTTCGTGGCGAACTCGTAGTCAAGTCCGGAGTCTCTCACTGCCGAGAAAATGATGGAGTCGTCGCGGATCACGGAAAGGCGCTTGCCCGAGGCGGTTTTCTCCGCTCCCTGCACGAAGACCTGGCCCGCCATGAGGTAGGAAAAATTCTCCGACACGTTTTCGATAAAGGCGCCGGCGAATCCGTTGATCAGCGTCACTATCATTATGCCGAACGCTATGGCCCCTCCGAGGAGGAAGCTGCGCTTTTTCTGCCGCGAAAGGTTTCTGAGTGCTATACGGGGTATGATCAATTTCATGGTATCGCTCCTATTCCTGCTGCATTGCCCTTACGGGTTGGATCCTCAGGGCGACCGACACCGGATACAGGTGGGCGAGGTAACCAACCAGCAGCATGGCCAAAAGGGCGCTGAAGAAGTTAAACGGCGTCACGAAGGGCGATAGGTACGTGCCCCCGAAGAGGACTTCCAGGAATGGGTTTCCCGCCTTTATTCGGAGCGCCCGCAGTACGAGGGTTACAATGGTACCGAGACCAGCGCCCAGGAGGGAGAAAATGCCAGCGAGCACTAAGGCTTCCGCGGCGAAAAGGCGGCGAATAAAACCCCGGCCGGCGCCTATGGCCCTCATGGTGCCTATTTCGCCGGTTCGTTCGATCACCGAGATGACAAAGGTGTTCATGATTATGATCACTGCGACAATCGAGAGTATGATGATCGCGATGGTGAACACGATGCGGATGACGTCCACCGATTGCCCGTAGGGTCCGGCGGCGGCCAGCCAGTCGCCCGCCTTGGCCGCGATTCCCTGCTCGGCGAAGCTTTTGTTCAGGGACGCGATGAGGGGAGCGGCAGTCGCTTCGTTAAGGGTTCGAACCACGATGAATTGCCAAGCTCCCGTGTCGGCGGTATTGGCCAATTCCCTGGCTTTGGTGTCGGAGAGCTGGGTCTGGAGGGCTTTTTCGTCGAATCCTCCCTGCGTCGGCGCTTCCTCGAAAAGGTTGCCGCCGAAGAGGGAATCGAAATCGTCGGCGGCGAGCATGGCGGTTTGGGAATCCTCGAGGTTTATGTCCTCGTTGGCGCCAACGGTCATACCAGTCATCACCCTGAGGGTGTCGATGTCGATAAATGCCATCTGCTCCGGGGTGACGGTATCGCCTTTTTGCCTATAGGTGCCCACGATGGGGATTTCCCGCAGCTTCATGCCGCCCGAGGAAAAACCCTGCACGACCAGCTTATCTCCCACCTTCAGGTCCCGCTTCATCCATTCCGATAGCTTGGACAATTGGGATTGGTTGATCACCAAGCCGGTCTGGCCTGGCCTGAGCGCTTCGCCGGAGGTTATTTCCATGGAATCGAAGACCGTCCAATAGTCCCGAGGATCTATCCCGAAGAAAAACAGGAACCTGGCCATGGCCGTTTCGTTGGACAATTCGCCGTCTTTCGCTTCCTCTTCGATATTCTCGGTCACGCCTGAGGAAGTTCCCGAAGCTTCGTCCCGCATCGCTATGCCAAAACCTGTCGCGAGGCTGGTGACGCTTTTAACCTGGGGCGATCCCTTTACCTGGGCCATGATGGTATCGAACTGGGGTATGGTGGGCGTGGCCGCCAACCCTCCCACCGAGGTGACTCCAAAGAGAGAGACGTCTCCTTCTTCGGACAAGCCCGATATAAAAACGTTGCCGGTGTAGTTTTCTATGAAGGAGTTGCGGATGCCCTGTCGGGAAGCGTCGATGAATCCGTTGCCCACCACCAGGATCATCGATCCCAGGGCGAGGAGTATGCCTATGATGAGGCTTTTCGAACGGTGTTCGAAGAGGTTGCGGAAGGCTATGCGTAGGATCGCTGACATTGCCTACTCCTTGACCTGACCCATGGAATCCGCTCCGCCGCGCCTTCGGTTCTCGACTATGAGGCCATCCTTGAGCCTGATGATATGGTCGGCGACGTCCACGATCTTGGCGTCGTGAGTGGAAAAAATGAAAGTGGTGTTAAGCTCCCGATTTATCTTCTTCATCAGCTCTATGATCTGCTCGCCCGTGCTCGAGTCCAGGTTGGCGGTTGGCTCGTCCGCCAGGACTATGCCCGGCTTGGTCACGAGAGCCCTGGCGATTGCTACTCTTTGGCGCTGGCCGCCTGATAGTTCGTTGGGCTTATGGTTTCTCCATTCGCCTAGCCCCACTTCAGCGATAAGCCAGTCGATCCACTCTTTTTTATCCTCTGGCGCCACCTTGGTTTTGCCTAAAAGAAGGGGGAATTCGATGTTTTCCCAGACGTTGAGCACGGGAATGAGGTTGAAACTTTGGAAAATGAACCCCAAAACCTCATGACGAAGCCGCGTGAGCTCCTTGTCAGAGAGCCCTGAGGTGGGCTTGCCCTCGATCAGGACCTCGCCCGCGCTCGGTTTGTCGATGAGGCCTATCATGTTGAGTATTGTGGACTTGCCAGAGCCAGAAGGGCCGGCTATGGAGATGAAATCACCTTTTTCGATGGAAAAGCTAACGCCTTTTACCGCGTGGACTTCAACTTTGCCCAGTGGATAGGTCTTTTTTACATCCCGTACTTCGATGATGGCCATGGTTTCTCCTTAAGCCTTGCTCCCTCCGGCTAACGTTCCGGGCCTCATTCGAGCGCCTTACCGTGGCCGTGCGGCTATTAAGCCTTTTGGGGACCGCATTCGGATATAAAAGTAGCTATGAATGAGCCCATAGAGCAACCGAATTGGAAGAAAATGTGAAAAAAACGCAAGGGCCGACAAAGGCCGCGGACTTTACTTAGGGTGAAACTGTACCGCGGCCTTTGTCGGCGGCCTGATCAAGCCTTAGACTAGGGCTTCGCCAATCACCTGAGCAAGGCGTTTAACCCCTTCCTCGATCTGCTCAAGCGAGGAGTAGGAGAAATTGATCCTCATGGAGTTGTGTTCCGGCTCGTCGAAGTAAAAGGCCGAACCGGAAACATAGGCTACTTTCTTTTCTATAGCCTTGTACAGGAGTTCGTCGGCGTTGATGAAGGTGGGCAGGGAGAGCCAGAGAAAGAGGCCCCCTTCGGGCTTGGTCCAGGTCAGGTCGTCCCTGGCCGGCATGAACCGATCCAGCTGCTCGAGCATGTAGCTCCGTTTTTTCTGGTATAGGGCTCGGGTCTTGTTCACGACCTCCTCGAGCTTACCAGCCGCCATGTACTCGGCCAGCCAAAGTTGGGTGAAGGGGCTGGTGCAGAGGTCCATCGCCTGTTTGGCGGTGACGAACTTGTCGATGATGTCGGGCCTGGCGAGCATCCAGCCAATGCGGGTCCCGGGAGCGAGGATCTTGGAGAAAGTCTTGAGGTTTATCACGTTGCCCTGGGCGGCGCCTTCGCTGTCTAGCTGATAGATGGAAGGTACGTTCTCGCCGATGAAGCGGATTTCCCTGTAGGGAGAATCCTCCACTAGGATGAGTCTTTCCCTATATGAGAATTCCAGTAGAGCCTTTCGTTTTTCAATGCTCCAGCATATGCCGGTGGGATTCTGGAAGTCGGGGATCACGTAGATATACTTGATTTTTTCGCCCCGCGCCTTGGCCGCGGCATAACGGCGCTCAAGCTCCACCATGTCGAAGCCGTCCTTTTCAGGCCCGAAAGGTATGCCAAGAATATTCCCCCGGTAAGACTGGATGGCTTGAATGGCGCCTAAGTAAGTCGGCCTGCCGGCAATGACCGAGTCGCCTGGGTCGAGAAAGAGTTTGGGCAGCATATCCAGAGCTTGCTGACTGGCCGAGGTTATGAGGAGGTTCTCGGGTTTGGCGATCAGTCCATGACTGGCCTCGTAGTTAAGGAGGGCTTCTCTCAAGGCTACATCGCCTTCGGTGGTTCCGTATTGAAGGGCCTTTGCCGCATGTTTGGCAAAGACGCGTTCAGAGGCCGCGCGCAGTTCTTCCACCGGGAAAGTCTCGGGAGAGGGCAGGCCGCCTCCGAAAGAGATGATATCAGGCCGTTGGGTGAGTTTGAGAATTTCCCTGATCTGGGATTTTTTCATATTTTCCGCGTTGGCCGAATACCTTGCCGTGATCGCTGTCATCGTCGCCTCCCGAGCTCTCTGATAGATTTTTTGGAAGTAGTCTTTCATATTACCCTGGGAGGGGGGCGCGGTAAAGTGGGCGGCATTTCGATTCAAGGCAGGCCGCATCAGCGTGAAATCCGAACCGCTGCCCGCGAAAAAGAGTGTCTGACTTTATGACAAAGTGTGTGGCGGTTAGTCCGGCCGCATTGCGCATCGCCCCCGCTTCAGGGATAATATAAAACAAATACAGGGAGAACGCGTTGCTGGTTTCGAATGCAATCGAGTATTCGTACCTACGTGGAGCGATAGCAAAAATCGGCGAGAAAGGATGTATCAATGGCTTTGAACTGCGGCATTGTCGGATTGCCTACGGTGGGCAAGACTACTATTTTTACTGCCCTCACCAGGGTTAAGGCGGAGGTTTCCAACTATTCCTCGGCCAAGAATCCCAACTTAGGCATCATTGCCGTTCCCGATGTGAGGCTGGACAAGCTCACCGAGATGTTCAAGCCCAAGCGGAAGGTCCCGGCCACGATTCAGTTCACCGATATCGCCGGGCTGGCTTCGGCTGCTTCAAAGAAAGAGGGAGCCACGAACCAGTTCCTTTCCCATATACGAGACGCGGCGGTGCTGGTCCACGTGCTCCGCTGCTTCGATGATCCCGATGTTCCCCACGTGTCAAACAGGATCAGCCCGGTTGACGATCTGGAGATGTTGCACCTGGAGCTGGCTCTGGCCGACCTGGAGACGGTGGACAAGCGGGCTGAGAAACTAGCCAAGGAACTTAAAGATCCCCAGCGCAAGAAGGAGGCTGAGCAGGAGCTGGCCGCCTACGCCAAGATCAGGCCGGTCCTCCAGGAGGGCAAGCCCGCTCGCTCTGTCCTTCTGGAAAAGGAAGAAGCAGAGTCGGTCAAGCGTTCCTTTCTCATCACCATGAAGCGGGAGATATATGTCTGCAATACAGACGAGGCGGGGGTTTCCCAGGGAAACGCGTATATCGAAGCGGTGAGGGCGAGGGCTGCACAGGAAGGTACCGAGGCAGTGGTGATCTGCGGAAAGTTCGAAGCCGAGCTGGGCGACCTGGAGACCGAGGAGGAAAAGCAGGAGTTCCTCGCCGAGCTTGGATTGAAGGAATCAGGACTTTCCAACTTGATCAACGCGGCGTACAGGCTTTTAGGCTTGAGAACCTTTTTCACCGCCGGCGAGGACGAATGCAGAGCTTGGACTATAAGGGTAGGGGACAAGGCGCCCCAGGCGGCCGGGGTCATACACACCGATTTCGAGCGAGGTTTTATCAAGGCCGAGGTTTATCATTTCGAGGATCTTGCAGCCTTAGGTTCGGAGCATGCGGTGCGGGTGGCGGGCAAGTTAAGGCAGGAGGGGAAGGAGTACGTGGTGCAAGATGGAGATGTGATTTTTTTTAAGTTTAATGTCTAAGTAGTGTCTCGAAGCTTGTTGAAAACTGACGGATATCATAAAGCCTCCATCAGGAAGTTCATATATTTAACTTTTGTTGATCAGACTTCCTGCGTTAAAATTTTTCATTTAGGCCCAGGCGAATCGGGGTAGATATTCAAGCCCTTGTTTGCCCGGTGTCTGATCCTCTCTCATCCAGATTCTTCGGAAGGTTGGGGAATATAGCCAGGCTTCTCTGCTAATGAAAGCTCTCTGAGAAAACAATTTCGCCATTTCACGCCGTTGCTCTTCAAACGGAATGCCGGCACATTCTCCATGAGTCCGGATATCTTTAATCTTTGCCTTTATCAGATACTTCTTCCAATAATTGTGGTAGACTAAGTAACAAATAAGCCTGGATAAACCGTTTGCGACATTCCTGCAGAAACAGCCAGTTTCACGCCGATGATTCGCCTGATCCTTGCGCAGTTCTCGATCAATGTAGTTGGAAGCGAACAGTGGATTGGCTACTGTTCTGGGGAGTGTGCTAGGGATGCGGATATGGTGAACCACATGGCAAAAAAGACCTAGTCGATGATGAGCCAACAAACGCGGGTAAGCAGGCTTTTCGTCGGTAATGAGGATAAGGGGGAAGGCTTGGGAAGCAGGGTGAAATTGAGCAATGACATCGAGCTGATCGATGAATGTACGATTAACTGCACCTTTTGGGAATTGAATTGCTTTGTAGCAGTGATTCATTGTCGTCCGCTGAGCGGAGGTGAGAGAACCCGAACGTTTCCGTACCGCATGAGAGAAGTCGAGAACGAAACGGGAAGGGGATGCGATGGCGATAGTGATTTCATTGGGAAAAAACTGGGAACGGTCGAAGGACACGAAACCGTCTATACAGAAAGTACTAGTGGAGAGGAAAGGCCTGAGTGAACAGTGGAGGCTAATAGCTTGGCGGGCAAGTCGATCTAGACGATTTTGGATTGCTGAATTTGAGCTATGGAAATAGCGGGCAAGGGCTCTACCCGACATTGAGCTTGCATGGAGTGTGAAAAGGTCAGCAAGGTTGAGTGAGGTTTTAAGGTAGTAGGACGGTGTGAAGGACTGAGTGGAAAAAGTATGGCGACAGGCATGGCAGATAAAACGCTGGACTGTGCCAAAAGTTGTAGTGTGGTAAAAGCCGAAACGGGAAAACCAGGATGAAGTATCAGGGGCTTTTATATGGTAGGAGCAGCTTGTGTGGGGGCAGAAAGAAAATTGATACACAGGATCCTCCATAAGAAGCCTAGGTTGGCTTCCTCTGGGAAAACGACCTAAATCTTCAATATTGCTTCAAGCTTTCAACAAGATTAGGGACACTACTTAACTATACAAATGTATGGCACCTCTTGCCACTCTTCCCCTAACTGCGTATCCTTGGAACTTGTATGGAAAAACTAATCATCAAGGGCGCCAGGGAGCATAATCTCAAAAATATCGATCTCGAACTCCCCAGGGACAAGCTCATCGTCATATCCGGCCTTTCCGGTTCGGGGAAAAGCTCACTGGCCTTCGACACTATTTTCGCCGAAGGGCAGCGGCGCTATGTAGAATCCCTTTCGGCCTATGCTCGCCAATTCTTGGGCCGTATGGACAAGCCTGACGTGGATTATATCGAAGGACTCTCTCCAGCTATCTCGATCGAGCAAAAAACCACCCATCGCAATCCTCGTTCCACAGTGGGCACGGTAACCGAGATTTATGACTATTACCGACTACTCTTCGCCAGGATAGGAATCCCCCATTGTCCTTCCTGCGGCAGGGTCATAAAGGAACAGAGCGTCGACCAGATCCTGGAGGCGATCCTTTCCTGGCCTTCGGGCTCGAAGTTGCAGATTCTCGCGCCTGTGGTTCGGGCCATGAAGGGCGAGCACAAGAAGTGGATGGAGGACGCCCACAAGCAGGGATTCGCCAGGGCCAGGGTGGATGGCGAGATGATAAGCCTTGAGGAA
>CAYVOD010000079.1:0-2240 GCA_964453055.1 uncultured Treponema sp.
TATCGTATTCCAGGCCGTCGACCAGAATGCCCGCCGATATCAAGGGATCTATAGCGACCGCAGAGAGTACCGAGGGGCTAGAAAGTTCGCCCTGGCCCGGTGGGCCTTCCGTCGTGTCCTTCGGCGAAAGTTCGTCCTGAAGCTCCTCCGCCCGGGGCTCTTCTTCCTGGATCTGGACATCCTGGATCCGCCCTTCCTGGACTTCATCTTCCTGGATTTTTTCTTCCAGCGCCTGCGCTTCGCTTAGGGGGCCGGTAAAATCGGGGAGGGCTGGCGCTTCTTCCGGCGCCGATGGGAGGAATTGGGCTTGGTTATCGGGAGCATCGGGATCGTAAGCTCCGGCGCTGCTTGTGGTGAAAAATACCAAGACCGCAAGGCAGCCTATGCATAAAACCGCAGAAAATTTCATTGCATTCTTTCCCCGAAGTAGATGCCAGCCCACTCCCAACGCCCGTGGACCGCGGGGTCAGCCGGAAAATTTATTTTTCGGAAATACAGATACCAGACATCCAGACGGCCGGTCCAGCCCCAGGTTCTCAGGTAGGCTTCGTAGGGGCCGGATATGGGATGGACCGTTTGAGACGCGTAGATCCTTCGGCCTTGCATGAACTGTCCCAGATCGAAAGCTACCTTGCTGTTGGCGTCCATATCGCTATCCTGAAACCAGGAGATGGCGAAGAACCCCGCCTTCGAGGCAAAGCGCCTGAGCTGTCTCGCCGAGCCGAGAGTCAGGGCTTTTCGAATTTCATCCAGGAGTTCTTCCAAGCTCTCGTAGGTCCAGTCCTTGGAACTGGCGTTGAATTCCAAAAGCTGCCGCGCGTAGGATAAGGCCTCGGGATATCCCGGTACTGGGGTCCCAAAATACGGTAGGTAGGCTGCGTATGAATTCATCGCTTCCTTCCACTGGCCGGTTTTTTCATATTCCTTGGCCAGGAGAAAATGGGAAGCGCCGATATCCTCGGCATTGGGGAAACGCACGATCAAGTCGCGATAATATTCGATTTTTCGCTCCGGTCCGGCGTTGCTGCGGACAAGCCGCAGCAACGCCTGATAATGTAGGCTCTTGCCCTCCACCAGCAAATCCGGCTGGGTTTTGATCAGCCTTTCGTAAAGCGGTATCGCCAAGGTCAGATCGCCCGCCGATTCGTAAGCCGCGGCGGCGGAAAAAAGGTACCAGGGGGCATATTCATCCGCGGGATCGCTCAGGTCCAGCAGGAACGAAGCCGCCAGCGCCTGCCTCTCCTCGGTAATGAGAAGAGCGGCGATCTTTCGCGCCGTGGCGAATCGAGCGACATTGTCGGGCCTGGCGCCCGCCGGTCCGTATTCGCTTAAAAGCGAAAAAAGCGTCCTCAGTTCTTTTTTTTGAACCTTGTCGCCCTGGATATAAAAAGAATTTTCTTGGGCGCAGGATACAAGAAACAGGGCAAGAAAGACGAATAGGAGAACGGATGGAGCCGATCGAAGCCGCAAAGGCTTGGCCTCGATCGGGCGGAGCGTATCTCTCGACCTCCGCTCCTTGGGTAAAAATGACACGAAAACGAGAGTAGCATGGAGATTTTACGCTTTGCAAGGCTTGACGATTTGTATATACTTCAAGGAAGAACGATACGATTCTTGAAATAGTGGCCTAGGCGCGTAACCGCAGGCTGTTTTGGCTGTCTAGTACAATACATAGAGAGTAAGAGGGGTTTTTTCGAGGTGAAGACGTTGATGACGCGTATCCGGATTTTTTTGCCTCTCTTGGCAACCCTTCTGTTCCCTCCCTTCGTACACGCCCAATCCTCGCTGAGCATGTCCGATCCCACTACCATTTCGAAGGTCGTCAACGGTAAAGCCGAGATTGAACGCTGCGTTATCCTTGCCACGCCCCAATCCCTCGCCAAGGCTCGTGAAGGGCTTGCCCAGACCAAGATCATCGAAGAATCGGATAAAAAGGCTCTTTCGGAGATAATCCGGGGTGTCGACTCCATTCTTTACCCCGCTCCATCCCCGGCTCGGCCCTCCGCCGGCGCTCAGAACGTTGCGAAAAAAGCCCAGGGTTCCCAGGGGATGTCCTCGGCCTCGTTCAGCATCGATCCAGCCGTCGAATCGGCGCATAACGGATATTCGGTAAGCCTGACTCAGCTCGTGGAAGCGTCCCAGGGCAAGATTTTCGCCGCTCCCAAAGGCTCCGAGCCGAGCTTCCTGAACGAAATCCTTCCGGCTCTGGCGATATTCCGATCCGGCGACCAGGAAGTAGG
>CAYVOD010000079.1:2340-7475 GCA_964453055.1 uncultured Treponema sp.
CGCTCTTTACCGGAACGGCAAGTTGGCGGAAGCCGAACCTTTTATACGGAAGGCGCTGGAGCTTTCGCCAGCTTCCGACGATCTTAGCCTGATGCTCGCCCATATCTTGATGGACAGGAACGACTATCAAGCCGCCCAGCCGCTCATCGACGGTTATGGGAAAAAGCATCCGGCGGACAGGCTATACCTTTACCTGAAAACCCTTTTGAGCAAGGATCTCGGACGAAACGAAGACGCCCTCAAGTGGGCGCGCAAGGCCCTACAGGCCTACTCAGGCGATCCCGAAATAATGATTCTCCTTGCCGGCGTCCTATTCCAGGGACCGCAGCAGGGACATAAGGAAGCGACCCTCCTCTGTGAATCAGCCATTTCTTTGCTCGCCGGCGCTCCCGCGACGGATGAAACCGGCTTGCCTCTCTACAATCCCATGCAGATCGCCATGAGGCGGGAAGCCAAGGAACTTGCCCAACGCTACCTTCTCATGAACGCGTACGACCGCCAGGACTGGTATGCCGCCGCCGATTTGCTGGACAAATCGGCGGCGGCGGGGCTGGACAAGGAAGTCGTGGCAACCATTTTGCGCAAATCCGGCCGTTATGCTGAAGCCTTGAGTTTTTCCAGCGAGTGGTATAACGAAGACCCTGCCTTGGAACCTGCCGTCGAGGCTTACCTGAGGTCGCTGGCGGCCTCCGTTTCAGGCGCCGGACTTGCGGCGGCGGGGAACAGCGTATCCGATAATGGTTTTGGACTCATAAAAGCGCTCGGATCGACGCTGAACGCCCAGCCCGCGCTGTTGGGTCTGGCCTTGCAGCTGCTCTCCGGCACGGCCTCGAAGCAGATGCGTTCCTATCTCTACTACCTCCAGGGAAGCCTCAGCGCGGATACGGAGAAGGCTATCGATTTTTACCGCAAGGCTCTTATCGAGCGGGGAGACAATACCGAGGCTCTGGCGGCCCTTGCCCAGGCTTATGCGGACAAGAACGATAAGGCGAAGGCCCTTTCCTTGATAAAAGAAGCCCGCATGGTCGGCATCGAGGACAAACAGATCGAAGCGCAGCTAACAGCCTTGGAGACAAAGCTGAACGCTCCGGTCGGCCAATCGGAATCGACGCTCGCCGGATCCGAAGGCGCCGGCGCCCAATCCGGCGCGGCCGCATCCACCGCTAGCGATGCTCCTCAGTCCGGCGCCGCGGTTTCAAAAACCGCCGGCGCCAATCCCTCCAGCCCGGATGTAGCCCTCGCCAAGCAATGATCCCCGTATACAGGCCCGAGATAGCCGAATTCCTCGAAAGCATCTATGCGGCCTGCGGGCGTTCCGCCAGGCTCGAAAAAGATCCCCTTGCCATCGTCAAGCGATACGCAATGCCGGCGGACCGGGAAATAGCCGGACTCGTCTGTTCGACCCTCGCCTTCGGCTCGGTGAATTTAATCCTGCGGGCCTGCGACCAGGCTTTGGCTCCCCTAGGACCTCGCCCGGCAGAAGCCTTGCTGAATTTTGATGAAGGAAAAATCACTGAAAGCTGGGCTAAGTTCCAGTATCGGTTCTGCTTTCCCAAGGACATGATAGGCCTAATGCGCGGCGCCCGGGAAGCCTTGAGGATCCACGGCTCGCTCCAAGCCCTGTTTCTCGCCGGGGACGATCCGGATAAGCCCTTGGCCAAAGCGCTCTCCAGGTTCGTAACCGCGCTGCGGGAATACGGCGGATCCATACGCTCCAACCTTCTCCCGGATCCCGCCCAGGGCTCGGCCTGCAAACGGCTTTTCCTCTTCCTTCGCTGGATGGTGCGCAAGGACGACGTCGATCCCGGCGATTGGTCTTCCGTATCGCCGGCCCGGCTCGTCGTCCCAATGGATACCCACATGGCTGCCACCTGCGTCCACCGCTTGGGTTTCCTGGACAAAAAACGCTCCACCGCCTCGCCGAACCTCAAGGACGCCCTGAGGGCCACCGCCTATTTCGCTCTTTACGCCCCACAAGACCCGGTAAAATACGATTTCGCCCTCACCAGGCCGGGTATCGATCCGAGGCCGGGGGACGAGGTTTTTGGTTGTCATTGACATTCTGGGGAACCCTGTGCTAATTTCAACGGGCTGCCGACTAGGCGGTACCGGGCAATAGCGCAGGTGGTTAGCGTACAAGTCTGGGGGACTTGGGGTCGCCAGTTCGAGTCTGGCTTGCCCGACAAAGAGTAAGTTGTTGTAATACATCAACTTACTCTTTTTCATTTTCAAGGTGTTTTAACGTATTGGCGGCGCGTAGCACAGAATGCAGCAAAAATTTTTCCGCTCCTCGAGACGATTAAGGGGTGCTCATACGCAAGAAACCCTACTCGATCTGGAAACGAAAACTCCCTTCCGGCAGCATCGGCTACTACGTCAAATTCTATGATGAGCCCATTTGGCTAGACAGAGTAGAAAAATATGAGGTGGATCTTCAATTAGGCTGATTTTCCAACTCGAAAAGTATCCTAAGGTCGGAGATCCTATGGTCCGCGCTATTTTTTTTGTTTTTACTATACTATGCGAGAGCTCATTATAAAAAACGGGGCGATTCAACCTAGACTATTCTACAACGCTCATTGCATAAACGTAGGTATCGTGCGTGCCATCGCCTAGGTCGGTCCGGGCCGTGCCTTTCCAGTAGCAAGGAACAGTCTTGCTTCCATCGTTATAAAATCCCCCTGAGTAGATAGTTGGAGCTTTTGGCGGGGGAGATACCACTGGATTCGTGCAGCTTAAGAAAAGAAGTGCTATGGAGAAGCTTATAAGTAGCAGAGCTCCTTTCATGTTCCTCCTCTAGCGAGATTCGCATGGAAAATCTCACTATATCGGACATAAATGGACTGGACTAATTATAACTGATAATATATTTTATTTCTATTGTTTAATATATAAAAATTCGTCTACTTGTAACCAAGCTCGCCGGTAGACGGTTTTTATCCTTACCGTAAAAGTATCAAAATAAAATGTTTACTTATGTCAAAACTCTGTTGTGAAAGCAACTGCATCTGAGTCGTACGCTTCGCGGAGACGCGAGGGAGGACGCGATGAAGAGGTTGCCAACCATTCGATCGCTCATGCGCGCGATCGCTGGGATCCTGCTGGTTTTGACGGTCGCCGGTTGCGTGGAGCCGGATTCCTCTGGCGCTGTTTATGTCCCCCGATACGCGCTGACCTATGACGGCAACGGCGCGACAGGGGGCTCGGTGCCGATCGATCCCGACTCCCCGCACCTGACGGGCGATATCGTGATGATCGAGATGAATACCACGCTTGAACGGACCGGATATTCCTTCGAGGGATGGTCTACGGACCCGAACGCGATCGACGAGTATTGGCCTGTTGATAGCCCGCTCCCGCAGCTGGAGATCGGTGAATCGGACGTGGTGCTCTTCGCTGTCTGGTCGCTCGTGTACGCGGTCGGAGACACGGGCCCCGCGGGTGGCATCGTCTTTTACGACAAGGGAAGCCGCTCCGGCGGCTGGCGGTTTATGGAAGTTGCGCCGGCGGACTGCAGCGATGGAATGATATGGGGTCCAGACAATGTCATGTTCCTCTGCACAAGCCCGCTGCCTAAAAGCGTCGGCGCGGGGCTCGAGAACACCCAGACCATCGCGGGCGACTCCCGCATAGTTGTTTCGGCCGCCCAGGCATGCCTGTCGTACGAGTCGGGAGGTTTCCAGGATTGGTTCCTGCCCAGCCTCGAAGAACTGAGATCGATACGCGCGCTCACCGATAACCCGATCGGTCCGGGTATTTTCGCATCAGCGCCGTATTGGTCTTCCAGCGCCGAAGACTACGATCTCCTGATGATCCCTTCGCAGGTGTATGCTTTCGATCCCGTTAAATCGTCGTGGAACGTCGTCAAATATGTCGGGGAGCTCCTGCGCGTTCGGGCGGCCAGGAGGTTCTGACTAGATTGCCTAATCGGAGATCCCGCCCTATTATCAAAGCGAGAACGGTATGAAGAATAATATGAACGCAAAAAGCGGAATTTCGCGGCGGGAAGTTGCCAACGGCGACGGGCTCATCGAGGAACTGCGGCGCTTCGTCGATGGTTGGGCTTCGAAGTATGACGCCATTGCCCGAGACATTTGGGAAAATCCGGAAACAGCCTTTCAGGAGAAGCGGTCTTCGGCCCTGTACAGGGAGCGCCTAGCGTCTCAGGGCTTCAGCGTGACAGAGCTGCCTGAACTGAAAAATTCCTTCGTCGCGGAAAAAGTGATCCGGGGAGATGAGGGGGCGTCATCGCGAGACGCAGGGCCGAGCGCGTCCATAGTCGCGGCGCCGAGCACGTCACGGGGCGTTGCGCCGACCGAAACGCCGGCCGTGGCGTCGAGCGAGGCGCATGCGGCTGCCACCTTGCCCATTATAGGTTTCATGGGCGAATACGACGCGCTGCCTGGAATGTCCCAGGCCTGCGCGACGGAGCGCAGGCCACTGGAAGAGGGCGCGCCGGGCCATGCCTGCGGTCATAATCTTTTGGGAGCGGGGAGCCTGGTGGCGGCGGAAGCCTTGGCGCATTTGCTGGAGAGCCGAGGCGTCGCGGCCAGGGTTCGCCTCTACGGCTGTCCGGCGGAGGAGTCCTTGGGGCGGATTCCGATGGTAAAGGCGGGACGGTTCGACGACGCCTCGGCGATCCTCACCTGGCACCCGGCGGACGTGAATACGCCTCATCGCTATGTCACCAGCGCCAACCTCGCGGCGGTTTTTTCTTTCAAGGGGAGGGCGAGTCATGCCGGCATGGCTCCTTATGCCGGGCGCTCGGCTTTGGACGCCGTCCAGCTTTTCAATCTTTCGATGGAGTTCATGAGGGAGCACCTGGAGCCGGGAGTGATGCTTCATTACGTGGTGACGGACGGAGGCCAGCGGCCGAACATCGTGCCAGAAAGCGCTGCTTCTTTCCTCTATATCAGGGCACCCTCGGCCGCGACGGTGCGGACGGTGATGGCGCGACTCAGCAAGGCCGCCCGGGGCGCCTGCCTCATGACCGAGACGAGCTTCACGGTAGAGATCAAGCATGGAAAATGCGACTACCGACCTAACGAGACAATACAAGATACGCTTCTTGCGTCGATGCGGGGACTGCCATTGCCTGAAGCCAGCGCTGAGGAAAAGGAGTTCGCCAAAAAACT
>CAYVOD010000080.1:0-7416 GCA_964453055.1 uncultured Treponema sp.
ATACAAATGGTCAGCAACATGGCCATGAGGATGCTGTTCTTCGCCCCTATCATCGGAATAGGCGGAATAATCCGGGCTACCTCCAAGGCTTCGGCCATGTGGTGGATCATCGCCCTCGCGGTGGGCATCCTCCTGGCCATAGTGCTCGCCGCGTTCTCAGTCGCGCTGCCCAAGTTCAAGCGAATCCAGGCTCTCGTGGACAAGCTCAACCTGGTGCTTCGCGAAAACTTGACCGGCATGATGGTCATCAGGGCTTTCGCCACCGAGAATAAGGAAGAGCGGCGATTCGGCGAAGTCAACGCGGAACTTACCGAAATCATGCTCTTCGTATCCCGGATCATGGCTCTCATGATGCCCCTGATAACCCTCATCATGAACGGCATCTCGATTCTCATAGTCTGGGTGGGAGCCAAGGAAGTCGCCCAGAGCCAGATACAGATCGGCGACATGATGGCCTTCATGCAATATTCGATGCAGATATTCTTTTCCTTCATGATGATGTCCATGATGTTCATCATTATCCCCCGGGCATCCATCTCCGCCGACAGGATCCATCAGGTGCTGAACACGGGGACCAGCGTTGTCGATCCCGCCCAGCCGGCGGCCTTTCCCGAAAAAGTCAAAGGCGTTGTGCGCTTCGACAAGGTTAGTTTCCGCTATCCCGGCTCGACCGAGGACGTGCTGCACAGGATCGATTTCACCGCCCGCCCGGGCGAGGTGACGGCGATCCTGGGAACCACGGGCGCCGGCAAGAGCACTCTGGTGAGCCTCGTGCCCAGGTTTTACGATGTCACCGAGGGCTCCGTGAGCGTCGACGGGGTGGATGTCAGGTCGGTGGGGCAAAAAGCGTTGCGCGATCTCATCGGGTTCGTGCCCCAGAAGGCTTCGCTTTTCTCGGGCACGGTTGAAAGCAACCTTCGCTACGCCAGGGAGGATGCCGATCCCGAAGACCTTGATGCAGCCTTGGAAATCGCCCAGGCGAAGGAGTTCGTGAAAGCGCTTCCCGAGGGAGCGGCCGCGCCGGTTTCCCAGGGCGGGACGAACCTCTCGGGCGGCCAACGTCAGCGACTCACCATCGCCAGGGCGCTTATGAAAAAGGGGCCGATCTTCATTTTCGACGACAGTTTCTCGGCTCTCGACTTCACGACCGACAAGAAGCTCAGGGCGGCCTTGTCCGAGAAGCTGGCCGATAGCACGGTGATTTTGGTGACCCAGCGGGTGGCGACGATAAAAGCGGCCGATCAGATCATCGTGCTGGATGAAGGCAGGATGGTAGGGAAGGGTCGTCATGTCGAGTTGATGGAAACCTGCGAGGTATACAGGGATATAGCCCTTTCGCAGCTGAGCCAGGAGGAGCTGGTATGAGCGGGGCCGAGCGAAAGAAAAACGAAAACCAGACCGCGTTTGAAGGCGACAACTCGGCCGGCCCATCCGCGACGAGGCCAATGCGCCCCGGGGCGGCATTCGGCAGAGGCGGGCCGCACGCGATGCTCAAGGGCGAAAAACCCAAGGACTTCAAGGGCAGCATGACGAAGCTCCTTAGGTACATGGGAGCTTACAAGTACCAGGCGGGGATCGTGCTCGTCCTCGCCGCCCTCTCGACGGTGTTCTCGATCTTCGGACCGAAAATTCTCGGAAAAGCCACCACGAAATTGGCCGAAGGAGTCATGTCGAGCCTGCGGGGCGGGCCTGGAATAGATTTCAAGGCGCTGGGGGGGATTCTGGGAATCGTCCTGGCGCTCTACCTGGTCTCTGCGCTCTTGTCCTATATCCAGGGCTGGATCATGGCTGGGGTCTCGGCGGCGATGACAAAGCGGTTTAGGCGGGATCTCCAGGCCAAGATACACCGCATGCCATTGAGTTATTTCGACAAGACCAGCCACGGCGAAGTGCTGTCGAGAATGACCAACGACGTGGATACTGTCAATCAAACATTGAACCAGAGTCTTTCCCAGATGATCATATCCGTGGTGGGCATACTGGGCGCGCTCGTCATGATGCTCAGCATAAGTTGGCTGATGACTGCCGTCGCCTTCGTCATCGTTCCGATATCCTTGGGAATCATCCGCTTCGTGGTCGGAAAGTCCCAAAAATACTACAGCCGGCAGCAGGAATATCTTGGCCACGTAAACGGGCACATCGAAGAAATATTCTCCAGCCACGGCGTCGTGAAGGCGTTCAACGGGGAAGCCAGGAACCAGGCCGCCTTCGACGCGCTCAACGATACTCTTTACCACTCTGCGTGGAAATCACAGTTTCTTTCGTCCATCATGATGCCGGTGATGAATTTCGTGGGCAATCTCGGCTACGTGGGCGTGACGATCCTGGGCGGCTATCTGGCCGCCACCAAGGCGATAACGCTCGGCGACGTGCAGGCATTCATTCAGTACATACGGTCATTCACCCAGCCGATGTCCCAGATCGCCAACATTTCCAACGTGCTTCAACAGACCGCCGCGTCGGCCGAAAGGGTCTTCGCGTTTCTGGAGGAAGCGGAGGAAAAATCCGACGCCCCTGCAGTGGCGACCGTGCCAATGGTTGAAGGCGGTATCGATTTCAAGGGCGTGAAATTCGGCTATTCGAAGGAGGCGCCGGTAATCCGCGATTTTTCCGCCCGGATACGGGCCGGCACGCGGGTGGCCATCGTTGGCCCCACTGGTGCGGGCAAGACCACCATGGTCAAGCTCCTCATGCGCTTCTACGATGTGGACTCAGGCGAAATCGCCTTGGACGGCAGGAATATCGCCGACTACCCGAGAAAGGACCTGCGCAGGCTCTTCGGGATGGTGCTGCAGGATACCTGGCTTTTTTCCGGCACTATCATGGAAAACATAAGCTACGGCAGGGAAGGGGCTAGCCAGGAGGATGTGTACGCCGCCGCCAGGGCAGCCCACGCCGACCATTTTATCCGCGCCTTCCCCGACGGCTACGACACGGTGCTGAACGAGGAGACCAGCAACATCTCCCAGGGGCAGAAACAGCTGCTCACGATAGCCAGGGCTATCCTGGCGGATCCTCCCCTGTTGATCCTGGACGAGGCGACCAGCTCGGTGGATACCCATACGGAAGTACTGATCCAGAAGGCCATGGGCAACCTCATGAAGGGCAGGACCAGCTTCATCATCGCCCATAGGCTTTCCACGATACGCGACGCCGATCTCATCCTCGTAATGGACAAAGGAGATATCGTGGAACAGGGAACGCACGAGGAACTTCTGCGGAAACGCGGATTTTATGCGGATCTATATAATAGCCAGTTCGAGAATCGGGACTGAGCGCGATAAAGCCGCCGCGGCCGCTTAGTCGACGTCCGGCTTTTTTCTCTCGATCTTGGATTGGCCCCGGGCTTTTTTCACCGAAAGGCGTCGTTCCTTGGCGGCCCTTCCGGGCTTGGTGGGTATGCGCGGAGCCGGGCGCCTGGCCGCCGTGACGATCAGCGTGGCCAGGCGTTCCAGGGCTGTCGCCCTATTAGCCGTCTGGCTGCGCTCGTCCTGCGCCTGAAGGACCAGAAAGTCCTGGCTGTTTATTCTCCCTGCCAGTTTTTCCCTTAGCCTTCGCCGTTCAGCCTCGCTCAATCCTTCTATCGCCTCCACTGCCACCTTGAGGGTAACCTTGGTATTGACCTTGTTGACATTCTGGCCGCCGGGCCCCCCGGAGCGGGAAAACTCGAACTGCGCGGCACGGCCAACCGAATTTTTCACTGCTTCGATATCCATGATCTGATCGTCCTCTAAGCGCGATCCAAACCGGCATCGATTTTTGGGCCCGGAGAATTTGAAATATCGCGCAGCTTCTGCAGGGCGCTGGAAAGATGGCGCCGCTGGGCTTCTTCGGCCTTCGCGGCGTTACGCTCCTCGATGGCGTCTACCAAGGCGGTATGCTCGCTCAGGATCTTCGCGGGCCAGGTTTCCAGGGCGAGAAGTCTTTGGCGGCTGATGATGATGTAGCTATCCATGGTTGAGCGCATGCCTTCGTAAAGGCGGGTGAGCAGAGGATTTTTAGCCGCCTCCACCACGAGCATGTGAAGCATCGAGTCCCATTGGGCGCCCGAAGAAGATCCGAAATCGGGAGTGTTCTGCGCGGCGTCGAGCTGTGCGATGCATGCGCGCATACGGGAAAGTTCTTCATCGGTCCGGCGGAGGGCCGCCTGACCGGCGATGGGCGGTTCGATGAGAAGCCGCATTTCCATGAGGTTTATGAGCAAGTCGCCGGGCCAGAAGATCGCGTATTTCATGCTGGCGGAGAAATCGGCGGATTCCGGGGCTTTGATGAAGGCGCCCTGACGTTCCCGTATTTCGATATACCCCAAGGCTTCCAGGGTGATGATCGCTTCCCTTAAAAGCGCCCTGCTCACGCCCATGCGGGAGGCCAGTTCCCGCTCTGGAGCCAGCTTGCCGGAGGAAAAAACATCGGGATCCAAGATCATTTTCTGAAGCTGCCTGACGAGATCTTCCCTTTTTTTCTCCATAAGCGCTCCTCTTTTGCCTTGACATCATAATACAGCCGGTCTACGATTTAAGCAACAATGGTCTTACCTTGGTAAGACCAGAAATAGGAGGATTGTATGAAACGCATTCTCGTCTGCCTGGCGATCGCCTTAGCCCTGGCCGCCCCAGTATTCGCCCTGGATATCAAGCTTGCCCACGTGGTCAACGAGCAGGATTCTTTCCATCTCGCGGCTACCAAGTTCAAGGAACTGACCGAGAAATACACAAACGGCGAAGTGAAGGTGACGATTTTCCCGAACGCCGTCCTTGGCGACGAGCGCACCCTTCTCGAACGGATGAAGATGGGCATCGTCGACGCTGGAATCATCACAGGCGGTCCCTTCGTCAACTTCGTTCCCAAGTTCGGCGCCATAGACCTGCCCTTCCTCTTCCGCGATCCCGCCCATGCCTATGCCGTTCTCGACGGCCCCATCGGCGACCAGCTCTTCGCGGAGCTCGAAAAGCAGGGCTGGAAAGGCCTTTCCTGGGCGGAACGGGGATTCCGGAACCTCACCAACAGCAAGAAAGCCGTCAACAGTCCCGAGGACATGAAGGGGCTCAAGATCAGGCTCATGCAGAATCCGATCTACGTGGACTCCTTCAAGGCCTTGGGCGCGAACGCGGTTCCCATGGCCTGGACCGAGGCGCTCACCGCCCTTCAGCAGAAAACCATCGACGGCCAGGAAAACCCCTTGAACGTCATCGTCTCCTTCAAGCTCTACGAAAGCCAGAAATACATGACGATCACCCGCCACGCCTACGCCCCCGCCCCTATCATCATGAGCCTGATGACCTGGAAGAAGCTCAAGCCGGCCCAGCAGGAAGCCGTGCTCAAGGCGGCCAAGGAAGCTGCGCAATTCGAGCGGGACTTCAACAACGCAAACGAATCTCAGTGGGAAAAAGAGCTTGAATCGAAGGGCATGGTCATTTCCAAGCCAAACCTCAAGCCCTTCCTCGATGCCGTGAAGCCGGTGTACGAGCAGTACTCCGCCCAGTTCGGCAAGGACTTCATCGACGCCATCCTTGCCACGAAATAAGGACTGTCTATGTCTCCCACGCAAAGGGAGAAGGGGGCGAAAGCCCCCTTTCTCCATACCTTGAGCGATCGGGTCAACGCGGTTTCCGAAGCCGTGCTGTTCGCCGGACTTGTCCTGATGGTAATAGTGTCGGTCCTACAGGTCGTTTTCAGGTTTTTCTTCGACGCCCTCACCTGGTCCGAAGAGCTGTCCTGCTTTCTCCTGGTCTTCGTAAGCCTTCTGGGCACCGCGGTCGCGTTCAAGAAGGGAAGCCACATCGCTGTCACCTTCATAGTTGATAAATTGAAAGGACCAGCCAAGAAAATGGCCCAGACCGTGATCGCACTCCTGGGATTATTCTTCTTTTTCGTGGTGGCGTATTATGGCGTGATCCTAATGAAGGCAGAAGCCGGCCAGCTTACCCCCGCCATGGGTATTTCTATGAGCTGGATTTATCTCATGTATCCGGTGATCGGGGCGGTGACGATTCTGCATATAGCCGACTGGATCTGGCGGATCTGGGAAGGAGCTTGATATGGGATATCTGATATTCGGTTCCTTCTTCCTCCTCCTCATCATCGGCGTGCCGATAGGCTTGTCTATCGGCTTGTCGGCCCTGGCTGTCTTCATCGTCAGTGGATTTCCCCTGCAGATGGTTCCTCAAACCTTGTTGGAGGGGAATAACTCCTTCGCGCTCGTGGCTGTGCCCTTCTTCATCCTCGCCGGCGACATACTCGCCCGGGGAGGGATCTCCGAGAGGATCGTCGCCTTTGCGGAAGCAGGGTTGGGACGTATAAAGGGCGGACTTTCCATCGTATCGGTATTGGCTTCGATGTTCATAGCGGCCATCTCCGGCTCGGGGGCCGCGACCACCGCCGCGGTGGGCGCTTCCCTTCTCCCCGATCTAAAGGAAAAAAAGTACGACGTGGATTTCTCCGCCGCCCTCATAGCCTCGGCGGGCACGATCGGCGTCGTGATTCCGCCTTCGGTTCCCATGGTGCTCTACGCCGTCATAGCCGGGGAATCGGTAGCGAAGTTATTCCTCGGCGGCTTCGTCCCCGGGATATTGATGGGAATCGGGCTGATAATCTGGGCTTTGATAGTCGCAAAGAGGAGAAACTATCCAGCCGGCGTAAAACTCCCAGGAAAGGAAGTACTCCGCAGATTGAGCGCGGCGAGCTGGGGTCTAATGGCGCCGGTAATCATCCTCGGAGGGATTTTTTCCGGCGTCTTCACCCCTTCGGAGGCGGCGGCCATCGCGGTGGTATATACCCTCTTGGTGGCCAAATTCGTCTACAAGGCCTTGGACTTCAAGAAATTCTACAAGCTCGTGGTCGGATCGGGCATAACCTCGGCCCTCATCATGTTCATCATCGCCACCGCCAAGCTCTTCGGCTGGGGCTTGGCCGTCTACCAAATTCCCCAGGTCGTGGCGGGCGCGATCCTTGGCCTAGCGCACAACGTTCCCTTCCTCGTGTATCTGATGATCGCCCTGATCATACTGCTCGCGGGAATGTTCATGGAAACCGCTTCGGCCTTGATCATCCTCACGCCTATCTTCATACCGGCGATCACCGGAATCGGGGGAAACCTGATTCACTTCGGCGTGGTCCTGGTGGTGGGATTGGCTATAGGCATGGCCACTCCGCCCGTAGCCATCGACATTTACGTCGCCAGCGCAATCACCGGTCTTCCGATGGGGAAAATCACCAAGCCTATCATACCGATGGTTTTGATACTCACGCTGGTGTTCCTGCTGATCATTTACGTGCCCCAATTGGTGATGTTCTTACCGAATCTGTAACCAGGCGGGTATGCGGCCAATCCGCGGCGCGGCCGCGGATTGGCCGCGCTCGGCGGGATAACGAGGCCGCGCTCGGAGCGTTGCTCAAGCGCGGTAGTTCCATAAGGAG
>CAYVOD010000081.1:0-7396 GCA_964453055.1 uncultured Treponema sp.
TCCGCATCAACGCCGTGGCCCCCACCGTCACCCTCACCGGCGACCGCACCAAGGGTCTCTGGGAAGACAAGACCGCCGAAGAGCGGGCCAAGACCGTGGCCAACATCCCCTTGAGGCGCCTTTCCGAGCCCAGGGAAGTCGTGGCCGCCGTCATCTTCCTGGCCTCCGACGAGGCCAGCTACATCACCGGCATCACCCTGGACGTCGTGGGCGGCCGGTACCTGCGGTAAGAAGCGGAAAAAGACCCGCTTTCCGGGCAATCGGGATTTGATCCCGGCAGCTCGGCGGGCGGTTTTTCAAAAATCGGCCGGCGGCGCCTCGCGAGGGCCGGCGGCCTCGGCGAACGCCTTAAGGAGGATGGTTGTGAAAAAGAAACTCATGATCCACGACTTCTACAAAATGAAGAAGGAAGGGAAAAAGGTGACCTGGCTCACCGCCTACGATTATCCCACCGCCACCTTCGCCGAGGCCGCCGGCCTGGACATGCTCCTGGTGGGCGACTCCCTGGGCATGTGCGTCTACGGCTATCCCGGCACCGTCCCCGTCACCATGGACCAGTGCATCGTCCACTCCGAAGCGGTGCGCCGCGGCGCCCCCAACACCTTCGTCATCGGCGACATGCCTTTCCTTAGCTATCAGGTCTCCGACGCCGACGCGATCATCAACGCCGGCCGCTTCATGAAGGAAGCCGGCGTCGACGCAGTAAAGCTCGAAGGCGGCACGCGCGTCGCCGGCCGCATCCGCGCCCTGGTGGACGCGGGAATCCTGGTCTGCGGCCATATCGGCCTCACCCCCCAGAGCTCCGGCCAGCTCGGCGGCCACAAGGCCCAAGGCCGCACCGTCGAATCCGCCCGCCTGGTCATCGAGGACGCCCTGGCTGTCCAGGAAGCGGGAGCCCAGCTCATCCTCCTGGAGGCCATCCCTCCCGAAGTGGCGGGCTTCATCGCCAGGAAACTTACGATCCCCGTGTACAGCATCGGCGCCGGCCCCGAATGCGACGGCCAGCTCCTGATCATCGCCGACCTCATCGGCCAGTTCCAGGCTTTCTCGCCCAAGTTCGTCAAAAAATACGCCGACGTGGCCACGGTTGTCACCGACGCCATGAAAGCCTACGTGGCCGACGTCCAGGCCTGCGCCTTCCCCGCCGACGAGCACTGCTACCACATGATCGAGGGCGAAAAAGAAAAGTTCGACGCCTTAATTAAGGAATACGAATAAACCAAGGGCGGCCCATACATGGGTCGCCCTTGTTCCATCAGCACTCAGCCGGCGCCAGCGAGGCCCTTGGGGCCAGAAGCCGGGCCGGAAGCCACATAAGGAGCATATATGGTTTTCCAGAACAGCATGAAGCGAGCCCTCAAAGAGGGAAAGACAGTCTACGGACCCATGATCTCGGAGATCAGGAGCCCCGGCATGGCCACCTTCTTCGCCAACGCCGGATTCGACTTCTTTTTTCTCGATACCGAACATTCCTGCTTCGACCTCCAGACCGTGAGCGACTATGTCATGGCCGCCAGGGCCTCAAACATCCCCATCATCGTGCGCCCCCCCACCAGGGAGTCCCACGAAGCCCTCTCCCGCCCCCTGGACATCGGCGCCTCCGGCCTCCTCATTCCCCAGGTCCAGTGCAAGAAAGACGTGGAGAACATCGTAGCCTGGACCCGCTACATGCCCCTGGGCGACCGCGGCATGGCCCTCGAGCGCCAGCACACCCATTTCGACCCCGGCGTCGCTTCCGAAACCATGGCCAAACTCAACGAGGAAGTCCTCATCGCGGTCCAGATCGAATCCAGGGACGCCATCGAAAACCTGGACGAAATACTCTCGGTGCCCGGCATCGACGTTGCCTTCGTCGGCCCCTCCGACCTCTCCGCCTCCCTGGGCAAGCCCGGCAAGGCCACCGATCCGGTGGTCGAAGCTGCCATCCAGAAGGTCATCGACGTTTCCCGCAAGCACAACATCGTCCCCGGTATCCACCTCTCGAACATCGAGCAGGTGAAGAAGTGGAAAGATCGGGGCATGCGCATGCTCGGCTACGGCACCGACATAAAGTTCATCCAGCAGGTCTGCAAGCAGGCGGTCCAGGAACTCAAGACGCTCGGCTAAATCACCCATCTTTTCGGGGAGGATGCTCTATGAACGGCATCGCGGCAAATCTTAAGCCGGAATATTTCAAGGTGAGGGATTTTCGCCTCGTCTCGGGCGAAATCCTCCCCGAAATGGTAGTCGAATACATTACCCTGGGCAGCCCGAAGCTGAACGCCCGGGGCGAAATCGAGAACGCCGTGCTCTGGTGCCACGGCTGGAGCGGATCATACATCCAGGGTCCCGCTCTCTACGGCAAGGCTTTCGGCCCCGGCCGCCCCCTCGACCCCGAGCGGTATTACATAATATGCCCATCAGCCCTGGGTTCCCCGGGGTCTTCCAGCCCTTCCAGCTCGGGCCTGGGCCCGGATTTTCCGCGTTACACGATCGCCGACATGGTCCAAGCCCAGCACCTTCTGCTGACTCGACACCTCGGCGTCTCCCACGCGCGAGGGATCGCCGGAGGCTCCATGGGAGGCCACCAGACCCTCCAGTGGATCTGCGACTACCCCGATTTCATGGACTGGGCCATTCCCATCGCCACAGGCCCTTCGAGCACAGGTCGAGTCGTGGGCATCTGGGGACTCATGTCCGAGACCATCAAGTGCGATCCCGCTTACCGCAGCGGACATTATACAGAACAGCCTAAGGACGGGCTGCGCAGAGCCTTCATGGGCACCTACCTCTGGTATTTCGCTCCCGCCTACTACCAACTCCAATACCGAAGCCCCGAAGCTGTCATGAAAGGTCTTGAGGACGCGGGCATGGGCAACGCCAAAGCCGACGCCAACGACGTTATTTGGCGCAACCATGCGATGATATCGTTCAACGTGGAAAGCAAATTACATTTGGTGAAAGCCAAGACGCTCGTGGTGGGCGTGAACAGCGACGCCCTCTATCCGCCGGCCGAAGAATTCCACCGTGTCGCCATGGGCATTCCCGGCGCCAAACTCTTCGCCTACGATTCTATCTTGGGCCACATGGGCAATAGCATCGATTTGGACAAAGCCACCGATGTCATGAATAGTTTTATCGCCGACGCTGAGCGTGGAAAGTAAATTCGGAAACGATTAAAAACGCCCAACGCGACTGCTGAAAATCAAGCGCGCAACGTCTAACTCATCACTAAAACAGTACGCCCCAGGCTTTGGCCCATCCTTATCGCCGCAAGGCCTTCGTTCGCCCTTTCCAGCGGAAGAGTCTTGGACACATAGGGTTTTATAAGTCCACGTTCCACTATGGAAACTACTTCTCGCAACTCCTGTCGCGTAGTCGCCTTGATGCCATGGATCGTCCACTCGTTGTTGTGCACGTTGAGCATGTTAAAACAGACAGGATTTACAGGATCGTATCCAAGAGAATAATAATGACCACCTTTCTTCAAACAACGCAAGGACCAGTCCACCGATTCCTTTCTGCCCACGCCATCGATAATTATATCAACCCCTTTGCCTCTGGTAAGATCCTGAACCTTCGCGGCGGAATCCTCTTTGAGAGGGTTAGTCGTCAGTCCTAAGCTGAAGGATTTGGCAAGCTCTATGGCCTTTTCGTTCACGTCGGCTCCTATAACCAGGGCTCCCATACCCAGGGCCAATTGTACCGCGTGGATTCCCAGGCCTCCCAGGCCAATGATCAACACAGAGTTGCCCATGCCCAGCCGCGCAAGACGACTTAAAGCATGATAGGGCGTGGCCACCGCATCGGGGAGAATCGCCATTCGTTCGAAAGGTATTTCCGCTTCAAATGAACAGAAGTTGGCCGCCGGCAGCGCGAGATATTCGGCGAAGCCTCCGTAAAGCTCGAAACCGATACGCCTGATCGAAGTGCAGAGGTTCTCCCGGCCCGTCAGGCAAAGCTCGCAATTCCCGCAAGGAAGTATATGGAACGCCACACCCTTGTCGCCCAACTTCAGGCCCCGGACATCCTCACCCAAGGCTACGATTTCGCCCGCCACTTCGTGGCCAGGCACGTGGGGCAGGCGGATGCCCGCCCCCAGCTGGCCCGATACCAGCTTCACGTCGGTCTGGCACATTCCGCAGGCCCGCACCTTGATCACGATATCTTTAGGCCCCGCCGCCGGATCGGGCAGGCTCGAAAGCTTCAAGTCCGCGTTGAACGATTCCAGTACCATCGCCTTCATAATCCAATCCCCTTATAACAGGCGGCCGGGCAGGCCCCAGGCCTGCCCGGCCGCGCTTCGTCAGCCTCGTTACCTAAAATCGCGTAACCTTATTTGCCCACATCCAAAGTTCTGAACTCGTCGCCGAAATCGTGGGCGGCCGTGAAGCCTCCGTCCACCACTATAGTCTGGCCGGTGATGTAGTCGGAGCCCGGCGAGCTAAGGAAGAGCACCACCGGCACTATGCAATCGGTGTTTCCCGTGCCCAGGGGCACGGCTTCGTTCACCCTGCGCCCCACCGGCGAGTTGTGGACCGCGGAAGAGCCCGGGGTCCTTATGAATCCGGGGGCTACGCAGTTCACGTTGATCTTGTAGGGAGCCAGCTCCAGGGCCAGAATCCGGGTAAGCCCCATCATGCCGCTCTTGGCGGCGCTGTAGGGAGGGGACGCCACCGCCACCAGGCCCACGACCGAGGAAAGATTGATGATCTTGCCCTGTTTCCGCTCGATCATATATGGCGCCACGGCCTTGGAAACCAGGAAAGCCGATTTCAGGTTCGTGTCGATGATCTTGTCCCAGGTCTCCTCCGGCGTCTGCAGCAAGGGCAGGCGCTTAAGGTACCCAACGTTGTTCACCAGCACGTCTATCTTGCCGAAGTCGGCGATTATGGACTTCACCATTGCCTCGACCTGGTCGCCCTTGGTCACGTCCACCTTCATGGTTTTGGCAAGGCCGCCGGCGGCGGCGATTTCCGCCACCGTTTGCGTGGCCGCTTCCTCGTTGTAATCAGGGCATACGACCGCGGCGCCCTCCTCGGCGAAAGCCATGCAATAGGCTTTGCCCAGTCCCATGCCGCCGCCGGTCACCACCACCACCTTATCCTTGAATTGTCCAGAACCCATTCTTTAGCTTCCTTTGTCAAAAATTGCCGAAGCGCGCTACGCGACACCAGCGTTAGGCGCCCCTTAACCCGCGATCATTAGCAGGCTGAAAACTCTTTCAGGAACGCCACAGTGGCGTCCACCCAGCCCTCGATGATCGCCTTGCCCTTTTCGGGGGTGGCTGCCATCGGATTGCCCAAGGAGCCCGATTTCGTCTCCTCGTTCGACGATCGATACACCGAGAAACTGATATCCTTGAACTTGATCTTGTGCAGCCCCGCGAAAGGAGCCCCGGGAATCGGCACCGCCGGCGACTCGGCCACCGCCTTGTCCATCTTCACCGTCTCGGGCGCGATCGCCATGATAACCGAAGTCATGATCTCGCCGGCGTGGGTGAACTTGCCTTCCTTGATATCGATCTTCCTGGCGGCCATCACCTCGTTGGACACGTGCCAGAGGTTGACCGATCCCACCATGATCCCCTCGTCCCTCAATTCCAGCCCCACCGTGCCTATCGGCTCGTCGTTGAAGGTATGGGGGCTCACGAAGAAAATATGGGTAAAGCCGTTTCGCACCAGGCACCGGCAGTACTGGCGCAGGTAGTCCATGAGGCTCTCCTTGGAAAGCCCTATCATCCCCGGAAAATTCTTGTGCCATTCGCTGGTTCCCACGGTGATGAGGGGCGCCAGCACGGCGCCGGATTTTTCCGCCGCCAGCGCGGCCACATGTTCCGCCGCCATCGAGTCCGCAGCCAAAGGCAGATGCGGTCCCTGCATTTCTATGGCCCCGATCGGCACCACGACGGTCTTCGTCGTCTTCACCGCGTCGGCCAACTCCTTCCACGTCATCAATTCCATTCGTTTGAGCATCGCGTCCACCTCTCGTCGATTCGAAGCCGTCCCGGAAGCGCCTCTCGCCCCGGGACGGGCTTCGATAATTGGTTTTGAAAAGGGGCGTCCAGGGAGGACGCCCCGAAAAAAGGACTTTAGTACTTCATCACCGACAAGGGAGGAAGCACTTCCTCGCCGCCGTAGGATTCGAGCACGGTGTACCAATCGTTCGGGTTCTTCCGCTCGGAGAGCCCCTTGCCCTTCATGATGAACGTCACGTTCTTGGCTATGGGCTGATGGTCGATCCTGAAGGAAGCCGGTCCCTTCACCGTATTGAAGGTGCCGGTGGCCAGAACCTTGGCTACCTGCTTGGGATCGAAGGATCCCGCCTTCTCCACGGCCTGGAAAATATACTGGGTGGCCACGTAGCAAGCTGTTCCCATGTTGTCGGGAGGCTCGTTCCAGCGCTTCATGTAAGCGTCGGAATACGCCTTGATGCTCGACACCAGCTCCTTGTCCACCAAGCCGCCCACGTCGTAGTAGAACCAGGTCTGGGCGTAGAGCTTTGCCAAAACATCGGGCGCGAATCCCTTGGACTCGGTATTGGAAATCCAGCAGTAGAAAATATCCATCTGCTTGTCGATGCCCATGTCGATCGCCTGCTTGACTAAGGCGATGCCGTCGGCGCCCGTGAGGCTGTTCACCAGGAAATCGGCCCCCGAAGCCTTGGCTTTGGAGAGAACGGCGGAATAATCCGTGGTGCCCATATTCACCGCGTCCCTGCCTACCATCACGACCCCGAAGTCCTTGCTGGCGGCCTCGAGGCCCTCGCGGATCGTCGTGCCCCAAGAGTCTGCCCGCTCCACGTAGAATATCGTTTTCTTGCCCAGAGTCTTCACGATCGACTTGCCGGTGATGTAGCCGATGCTCCAGGGCGTGAAGGTCGGGGTGTACATGGCGTCGGCGGGGTTGCCCTTGAGCAGGGCGTCCTTGGCGGGAACAAAACCAGGAAGATAAATGACGGAATTAATCTTGGTCTCTTCGTTCAGCGCTCCGGACATCGGGTTCCAAATACCCCCGGTAACCGCCAGGGCGCCCTTGTCCAGCATTTCCCTGAATCGGCGCACGCCCACGTCCAGCTTGGCTTCGTCGTCGGCGATGAAGGTTTCGACCTTCACGTTGCCCCAGGGCATTTTCAAGCCGCCGGCGGCGTTGACCTGCTCGACGGAAAGCAGGAAGGATTTTCTCTGACCCTCGGCCAGTCCGGCGAGAGAGCCAGTCAGCGAAGAAAGAAACCCGATCTTGAACACATCGGGCTGATTTTTCTGCGCCATCACGGGTGATAGGCTGAGCATGGCGACCAGCGCCAACATCAGAGCCTTCGGTAACAACCTTTTCATGTGGCCCTCCTCGATCCGGACGACCGGGACGAACTTCCTGATCAGCCCGAGATCATTCAGTCGCTAAAAATGACGTCTATT
>CAYVOD010000082.1:0-7327 GCA_964453055.1 uncultured Treponema sp.
AGGCGCAGCGATTCGTCCAGGAGCTCCCTGCCGATATCGAAGCCCCTTATGCCGGCCTTGTGCTCCCGGGAGCCGAAGAACTTGTGAATTTGCTTGAAGAGCTGGCCGCCGGGCTTGGAATTTTCGTCCATGAGCACCACCGGGGCTCCCGCCTTCTTCAACTCTATCGCCGCGCAGAGCCCCGCAGGGCCGGCTCCCACCACGACGGCGGGTGTTCCTTCATTGAGCATGGCCGGCCTCCGCCTGTACGTTCCAGCTGCCCACGCCCTGCTGACGCTCCACCTTCATCCCCTGGCGCACTTCGGTGACGCAGGTTCTCACCCCCGGCACCCCGTCCACGGTCATGACGCAGTCGGTGCAGCGCCCGATCCCGCAGAACATCCTGCGGGGCGAGCCCTTCTTGGTATAACGGAACACGGTCACCCCTGCGGCCACCAGGGCCGCCATGATTGGCTCGCCCTCCACCGCCTTCAGGGGCTTCCCTTCGAAGTATATGGTCAATTCCTTCTGCATAGGCAAATCCCCGAGGACAGCGTGCTTGGCGATCCTCGAGTCGGAAGGTTTTTCTGCGCTCATTTCCCCAGCCCCAGTTCCTTCAAGGCTCGCTTAAGAGCCTCTGTCACCTCGGGAGAGGCGGGCTTTAGCGGGGGCCGCAAGAGTCCGGCCTCGAATCCGCAAAGCTGGAGGGCACGTTTGACTGGCACGGGATTGGGCTGCAAAAAGAGGGCCCGGTTGATCGCCTGAAGTTTTACGTGCAGCGCCGCCGCCTCGCCATGCCTGCCGGCGAGGTAGGCTTCGATCATTTTATTCATGATAGGAGCCACCACGTGCCCCGCCACGGACACCACGCCGTAGCCTCCGATCGCCAGGGTCGGAAGGGTGAGCGCGTCTTCGCCCGTATATACCCTGAAGCCGGGCGCCGCGTCCCTGATGACTACCGTAGTGTCGTCCAGGTTGCCCGCCGCGTCCTTGAGCATGGTGATCTGCTTTACATCCTTGGAAAGCTTCACGATCGTCTCGGGCCGAATGCTGATCGCCGTCCTGCCCGGAACGTTGTAGAGCATGGAGGGGATCTTCACCGACGATGCGATCATGGAGAAATGGTCGTAGAGCATGCCCTGGTCGGGCTTGTTGTAATAGGGCGCCACCAGCAAGAGCCCGTCGGCCCCGGCTTCCTCGGCGTCCTTGGCGTTCTGGATCGAGACCCTGGTGTCGTTGGTGCCTGCGTTGGCGATCACCGGCAACCCGGTGGCCTTTTTGATCACCTTTATCAATTCGATCTTCTCGGCTCTGGAAAGAGTCGGGGATTCCCCGGTGGTGCCGCTCACCACGAAGCTTTCGACTCCCTCGCCGGCCAATCGCTTGGCCAGGGCGCCGGCGGCTTCGGTATCCAGTTCCAGCGTATCCTTGAATGGCGTGACTATGGCGACCATCAATCTTCCGAATTCCATCCTATCCTCCTATTCGTCCATCGCTTTTATCGAGACAGGCCGCACCGGTTGCCTGAACGAGGAGATTTCGACCTCTTCGGGCCTGAGTTTCAGCTCTTCGGCCAGGATGCGCTCCACCAGTCGCCGGCAGGATCTGCCTTGGCAGATGCCCATGCCCGCCCTGGTCCAGCGCTTGATTTCGACCACGCTCCGGGCTCCCGCCCTTATCGCCTCCCGTATCTCCGCTTCCGTCACCTCTTCGCAGCGGCAGATGTACTTCTCGTCCCCGAGGCCCTTTTTATCGTCCATTGCCTACTCCCTATAATGTTCCCAGTACTTTCTTACGTTCTCCATGAGCCCGTCCACGTGGGCCAGCATGCAGCGCTCAGCCTCCTCCGGGTCGTGCTTCCGCAGGGCTTCCAGGATCGAACGATGGGCCGTCCGATAGGACGCTCCCACGCTCTTTCGCATATACTCGAAAAGCTCCGTCTGCTGTCCGAGCATGGCAAGGATGCCGTAGACCGCCGAGAGAACGGAGTTCTTGGATGCCTCGGCGATGTTCCTGTGGAAGGCGATATCCACGTCGGCTATGCTCTCTCCCCTGGAGGCCTTATCTTCCTGATCCTCGATGATCTGTTCAAGCTGGCGGAGCCTGTTCTCGCTGATATTCTCGGCCGCGAACCTGGCAGTCTCCCGCTCTATCGCCCTCCTGGCCTGGAGGACCATGATGTACTCATCCAGAATGCTTGAGTCAATCAGCTTTTCCAGCTCCTTGCTGTGCCGGCTTATGGAATTGCTCACCCTGGCCTTGGTGATGGCTTTCAGGCCCTCCTTGGTCAGCACCCTTCCCTTGTTGGCCTGGCTTTCCACCAGCCCCAGGGATTCCAGCCTGTAGAGAATCCTGCCGATGGAAGCCGAGCTCACCTTGAAACCCTGCTTCTCCATCTCCTCGACGAGGCTCCAGGAGCCCAGGGGTTCGCCCGCGGATCTGATGCACTCCAGGAGGATCAGATCCCTTTCGTCAAGGTCCAGTTTCATAGGCTCACAGCCCTGCCTTTCCGCCGAAACGTCCGGGATCGAAGGCTTCCATGGGAAACGCCGGCTTTTTGCCCGTGACCAGGTCGGCAAGCACGAGGCCGGTGATGGGCGAAAGAGCTATGCCGTCTCCCTCGTGTCCGGCGGCGATGAAGAAGCCAGGCGCTCCCGGGATTTCCCCCAGGAAGGGCATGCCGTCGGGGGTGGAGGGACGAAGCCCGGCGAAGGTACGGATGAAATTGATCTTGGACATCACGGGGAAGAACCGCTCCACTTGGGCGGACAAGAGGCTGATCGCCTCCGGATCCGTGCTTTTGTCGAAGCCCCTGTTCTCCCTGGTGCTGCCGATCAGGTAATTGCCGTTATGGGTGCCGGTGAAGGCGAAACCCAGGCCGAAACGTTCGGCCGGCGTTTGGGCCGCGGCTTCCCACCCGGGATTTTTAGCCGGTTCGTGCGGCTTTAGCTTGGAAACTATGTACTGGGCGCTCCACACGTTGGTGGCTCCCAGGGGCGGTATGGCTTCGGTGACGATCACCTGTCCCTTGCGGGGAGTGATGGGCACTTCGAAGCCTACCAGCTTGGTTATTTCGTTAGCCCAAGCTCCCGCGGCGTTGACCACCACTTCGGCTTCCACCCTGTCGCCGGAATCCAGAAGCAGCTCCCAGCCCGAATCAAGGCGCTTCATCTCTACAGCCCTTGTCCTGGATAGGAATTCCAGCCCCTTTTGCCTGGCTCCCAGAAGAAACGCCTTCATGAGGAGCATTGGATTCACCTGGGAATCCCTGGCGCTGTAAGTCGAGGCGATTATGTCTTCGGCCACCAGAGGCTGGAGCTGCAACAGGCGCTTCCGGTCGATGATCTCGACTTCCAGGCCGTAACGGTTCTGGCTGGCGACAAAGTCTTCCATTATCGCCAGGTGCTCCTCGTCCTCTATGAGAATCGTCCCCCCCCTGGTCTCGAACTCGATATCAGCGGGAAGTTCGTCCTTGAGGCTCTCGAAGCGCTCCAGGCTCTTGAAGGCCATTTCCAGGAGAATGCCGGGCTTCTTGGATTGAAGCAGTATCATATCGTCGCAGGAACCGGAGGCGCCGGCGCCCATGACAATCTTGTCGATCAGCAGGACCTTCTTGCCCCGCTTGGAGAGTTCATAGGCTATGGAGGTACCGTTTACTCCAGCCCCGAGAATCGCCACATCGCAACGCGCGTACGCCATAGCCTTCCTCAGCTTCCCAGCAAGCCGGAATGCACGAATCCGGCAAGACTGATGATATCGAATACGGGTTTTCCGCAGGCTTCCTGAATCGCCTTCTTGAAAGGCGGCATGTTCGTGCATTCCAGCACCATGAAACGAATCTCCGGTTCGGCGGCCACGAGGGCGGAGGCCTGGGCTTTCAGCTCCTCTTCGGCTTTTTCCACATCGAGGCTCGGCTCTGCCCCCGGCGGGGACTTTTCTAGGAAGACGCGGGTAAATTCTGGTTTCTCATCCATACCGGCCACGGCCAAGGGTATCCCCTGTACTCCGCAGCGCTCGAAATGCTGCCCGGTGAGCGAGGCGGCCCTGGCGGTCAGGATTCCCGCCTTGCCCCTGCGGCCGAAAATTTCATAGAGCAGGGGAACCTGAATGAGGCTGGAGCTGAACAGGGGTACGTTCACCGCCGCGGCAAGTTCGCGCTGGAAAAGCGCGAGAAAGCCGCAGCTCGTGGTGATCGCCCTGACCCCCTCGGCCTCCAGCTCCCTGGCAGCGGCGATGAAGGGGTCCAGGAGCCGGGGATCGGCTTCTTCCACCACCCGCTTGGGCGATGCTCCCACTACCCGCTTGTAGCGGACAGGGAAGGGAAAACTCTTGGCGTTCCCAATGTCTCCGGGGATCCTGGGGAAGCTGGTATCCAGCATAAGAATGCCCAGGTCCTGGCCGTAACTGCCATAGCCGCCCTTTACAGTCATGCGGCTGCTCGAGTTTCAGTTCTGAAGTGCTTTACCATCTTTCGATTGAAAATATAGAATCCGACGAGGAAGGCACTTCCAATAACGATGACGATCATTGCCGGCACGAATGAAGCCAGGAGCGTCGCTTGGGTAGAAAGCACAACAATACCCAAGGTAAGCACGCCGAGGAGAATCCGCGGTATGAGGGTTAGCGGTCTAAAGAGATAGCCGGTTATCGCTGATGAGGAAAAGGTGACACCGATGAAGAGTAAAAGGACAGTCGCGATAGTAGTGTAGGTATGTCCGATGAAGAGCAGAGAGGTGTTGTACACGAACACGAAGGGGATGATGTAACCCATGATTCCCATCAAGCTGGCTTCCCAGCCGGTTTTCCAAGGGTCTGCCTCGGCGATAGACGCGGCGCAGTATGCGATGATGGCGTCCGGAGGCGTTAGTTCCGCTAAAATAGCAAAATAGAACACGAAGAGATGGGCGGGCAGCGTGGCTATGCCCAGGGCGTTCATCGCCGGCGCGCCGATAACTACAGATATGATATAGGCGGGCGTGCAAGGCATACCCAATCCCATGAGAATGCAGGTGACCGCCACGAGCATGAGCGCCGGAAGGAGTAATCCGCCTGAGAACTTCGCTACCAGAGTGGCGATCCCTAAACCCAGACCTGTGTTCGTGATGACGCTGATCACCATGCCCGCGCCTGCGCAGGTGATCGCCAGCATGATGCAGTTGTATCCAGAGGTCTCGAAAACCTTGAATAGCTTCTTGGGCGTCAGCATGGTTTCTTTATTTAAAAAGCTCAGGACGAAGGTCATGCCGATCGCCAAGGTGCAGGACATGAAGGGAGAAAAGCCGATTATAAGCATGATGACAAGGGCCACCAGAGGAAGCAGCAGGTAGGAATCCTTCAGCAACTGCTTCCAGCTGAGCATATCCTTTTCATCCATAGGTTTGAGATTGTTTTTCAGCGCCAGGAAATGAACGCGCATGAAAATGCTGGCGTAGTAGAACGCGGCGGGTATAAATGCCGAAACGGCGATTGTCCAATACGGAATCCCGGTGATTTCCGACATTACAAAGGCCGCCGCGCCCATGATGGGCGGCATGAGCTGGCCGCCGGTGGACGACGCGGAGGCTACCGCGGCGGCGAACTGGGGACGGTAGCCGAGTTTTTTCATCAAAGGGATGGTGAAGGTGCCCGTGGCATACATATTCGCCACGCCCACGCCCGAGATCATGCCGAAAAGGCCGGATGCCACGACGGATATCTTAGCCGCTCCGCCCGGTCCTCTTCCCGCCACCCGGGAAGCGAAATTGGTGAAAAATACGCCTGTCTTGGTACCTTCAAGGAAGTTGCCGAAAATCACGAATATCGCTACGAAGGTGGACATGATCCCCATGAGGGAACCGTAGATGCCCACGTCCTGCACGAGATAGTTAAGCTCTATCAACCTCGGGAGCCTGGTCGGTCTCGCATAGAAAACGCCGGGAAGCAATGGCGCTATCCAGACATAGGCAATGAATAAAACTATGAGGATAGCCATGGCCGGCACGACCGCCCGCCTTACCAACTCGAGAACGAGAACAATATTTATGATACCCAGGACTACTTCGAGGGTGCTCACAGGATCGACCATGATCATCCGCAGGTTCAGTCGATCGTTGGAGATAATTATATAGAGCACCGGCAGCATCGAGACGATCGCAAAGATCCAGTCGAGGAAGCTCGGTCTCTCGGTGGGCGATTTCTTGGTCGCCGGATAAAGTATGAACCCCAATGGCAGTAGGAAGAATAGAACGACCCCACGCTGTATACGCGGCTGAAAAATGCCGAATATGGCCGTATACATGATGAAGAGCGCCACCAACGCCGCCCACACCGCTACTATTGTCTTTAGAGGCCCCGATAGCTTTCTCATATTTTCCGCCTTGTCGATACTTTGCTTAAAGAATGACGAAGAATGTACACACCGGCTTGTAGAGGCCTCGGGGAGGCAGATTGGCCCCCCCGAGGCTCCGTAGGCCGGTGCCGAGTGCTGATATTATTTAATTACTCCGACTTCCTTGTAATACCTCACGGCTCCTGGATGGAGAGGAACCTGGACCGCGAAGGCCGTGGTCTTGGGATCGAAGACTTCGTAGCTCGCTCCCATCTGCACGAGGTAGGCTTTGTTCTCATTGAGGACCTTCGTGATTACATAGGCCACATCATCGGACATTTTCGGGCTTACGAGTATCTCGGTCGCGTGGGCGAGAGCCTGGATATCGTTGGGCATTCCGGCATAGGTGCCGCCCGGTACCTTGGCAAGCCCCGATTCCTTGGTAACAAGGCCGAGATTCTTGGCAAAGTAATCCACGCATTCGTCGCTCACCGACATGAGGACCGACGGTCTTCCGAGGGACATTTCGGTGATGATGGCGCCCGGCAATCCGACGCAGGTCAGGGCGTAGTCAACGTGCCTGTCCTTGTAGAGGCTGGTCATGTCGCCGTAGATGGCCTGGACGAAGGTGCCGCCGTTCTTCTTGATCATGTCGAAGGAGGCGCCGTAGTACTCCAGGACCTTGCCGATGAGGACGAATTCGGAGGTTCCGGTCATAGGTCCGGTTACCTTAAGCTTTTCACCGTTCTTGATCTTTTTCGCGAACTCCTCGATGGTGGTTACGTTCTGATCCTTGGCCGCGAGCAGGTGGTAGCGATCGGCAGACAACGCGCCGGCTACCGACGCTATGTTCTTGTAGGCCTGCTTGAAAAGCGGCGCCGTCCCGTCGTAGGCGGCCTTGTCCAGCCAAGCGACGCCCCAGGCCATCTCTGCATCGCCCTGGGCGAGCATAATCGGGTTGGTGAGCCCGCCGCCCGGGATGACCTTGATGGTAACGCGGGGTTCCTTTTCGTTCACCAGTTTCGCGAAGCCGCCGGCCAC
>CAYVOD010000083.1:0-7243 GCA_964453055.1 uncultured Treponema sp.
CGATCTGGGAATCGTCACAAAGGAAAATGTAGAAAAATATCTTGCGATGTGATTTAAAAAAAGCGTAACGGCAGGGACAGGCCATGCGCGAGAATGGCCGCCCTGCCGGTCTTTTTAATAAGTAGAAGCGCGATGCCGCCTCGCTTCGGAAGGCCGAGGGGCGCTTCTACATATTGGAAGGGTCCTTGCTTTTGTTTCTACTCAGCTCAATCCATGTAATATCCGCCGTTTATATTGATCACCTCTCCGTTGATGAAGGATGCTTCGTCGGCGGCGAGGAAAAGCACCGCCCGCGATACATCGTTGGGGGTGCCTAATCTCCTGACCGGAATCTTGTCCGAAATGCTGCGTTTTTTCGCGTCGTCCCAGTACGTCATCATATTGGTCATGATCGCGTGGGGAGCGACGGCGTTGCAGGTGATTCCGTGCGGACCTAGCTGGCGGGCTACGGAACGCGTGATGGACATCACCGCGCCCTTGGTGGCGCCGTAAACGAACGTGGAAGTATTGTCCCCGTTTTTTCCCGTGATCGAAGATAGATTCACGATTTTGCCGTAGCGGGCTTTTTTCATTATAGGAGTGACGGCTCGAATCATCCAGAGCACCGCTTTCAGGTTTATGTTAATCGTGTCATCGATGAGCTTGTCGCTCGTCTCCTCTATGGTCGCCGGGACGAGTATGCCTGCGTTGTTTACCACAATGTCCAGATGGCCATGGGCAGCGACGATGGTGCCAATCAACCGGTCAATCTGATTTCTATCGGATACGTCGCAGATTTCTAAAGCGGCTTCGCCGTTTCCATCCCTGATTTCTTTAACTACCTCGGCGGCGCTTGAAGGGTTTATGTCGCATACGATCACCCGCGCGCCTTCCTCGGCTAGATCGATGGAAATCTGCCTTCCGATTCCTTGTCCCGCGCCGGTGACAAGAGCGACCTTTCCTTCGAATCTCGGACCAATCATTTTATGCTCCCTTTTGGAATGTATTAATAACTGCCCGTACTTTTTTGTCCGCTGATCAAGAGGACGCCGGAGCTCGTCCCGAGCCTGGTCGCGCCAGCTTTTATCATCATTACGGCATCGTCGAAACTCTTGATGCCCCCCGAAGCCTTTACTCCCATTTTAGGGCCTACCGTCCTCCGCATCAGCATTACGTCCGCTACTGTGGCTCCTCCCTTGCTGAAGCCCGTGGAGGTTTTGACGAAATCGGCTCCGATATCCTTGGCCAGCTGGCAGGCTATGATTTTCTCCTCGTCGCTCAAGAGGCAGGTTTCGATGATGACTTTCAGCAATATCCCGGCCCTGCAGGCTCGTCGCACGGCCAGCATGTCTTCTCGAACCAGCTTTAGATTGCCAGCCTTGAGCGCTCCGACATTAAGCACCATGTCGATCTCGTTGGCCCCGTTGGACACCGCCGTTCGCGCCTCGTAGCTTTTGGCCTTCGAATCCATGGCTCCCAGGGGAAATCCGACAACAGCGCAGGTTTTTACCCCGGTTCCGCCTAGTCGTCTGACGCAGTGTTCGACCCAGGAGGAGTTTACGCAGACGGAATAAAAGTGATGCTTCGCCGCCTCGTCGCAGAGAACGTTGATTTGCTCCGCAGAGGCATCCGGTTTTAGCAGGGTATGGTCGATGTATCGAGGCAGGTCCGACGGGAGAATGCCGAGATCATGGGTGGGCGGTTTCGGAGCGTTCGCGGACGCCGCATCGGGCGCGGTCGGGGAAGCTGCGGGAGCGGCTTGGCCTGACTTGGTATTCATCCTCGTAAGGACTTCCTCTACGATTTTCTGCACTAACTGGTTCTGGTCCATCAGAATTCCGAGCCTCCTCGCTCCAAGGCCATAATTTTATTGATCCGCACGATATGCCGTCCTCCCGCGAAGGGGGTCTCGAGCCAGACTCGCGTCATCTCGGCGAGCTCTTCGGGCTTGTGAAGGGGACCGCCGAGACTGAGCACGTTCGCGTTATTGTGTTCTCTGCTGTTCACCACGGTTTTTAGGTCGTAGCACATGGCTGCACGGATTCCCCTGATTTTATTCGCCGCCATGCAAGAGCCTATGCCCGCTCCGTCGAGGACGATGCCGCGGTCGCAATCACCGCTGACGACCTTCTTGCAAACCGCCTGGGCGATGTCCGGATAATCGACTTTATCCGTACCGAAACATCCGATATCCACTACGCGATACCCCAGAAGCTCAAGGTACTGGACGAGCATTTTTTTCTGCGCCACCGCCCCGTGGTCAGATCCGATCGCCACGCTACGGACCTTGTCAGGAGCCTTGCCGTTCAATTCATCGCTCACGTATTCTCCTCGATGTCAATTTCGTCCACGATCCCGCAGATCGCGGTGCGTATGGTGACGGCGTCTTCGTCTTCCACCACGTTCCTAGCCGAACCGCCTTCGTCCACGACAATCACGATATCGCCGATGCCTGCCTGCACGCCGTCGACCGCGAGTATGGATTTCCCCCTGTACTCGCCCTTGGCGTCTATGGGCTGCACCATCAATAGTTTATGCCCGATGTAGTGCGGGTGTTTTTCCGTGGAGACAACGTTTGCGACAACCTTTGCCAGCATCATAGACGTTCTTCCGTATTGACCGAATCGACGATGCCGATGATCGCCGCGTCGCCGGGGTTGAACCATCCGTTCGGGTTCGCTTGGGCAGCTTCCTTGCCGGATTCGAAAAACACCAAGTCTCCCTCGCCTGCCTTGACCGTGTCCCAGGCCACTAAGGCAGGTCCTGCCTCCTTTCGAGCGTAGTCCAAAGGTTGCACGAGGAGCAGTTTGAGACCGTCATAGCATGGGAGTTTTTTAGTGCTCACCACCCTGCCGATCACTTTTCCAAGTTTCATCGGACCATCCTTACACTATCCTGAAAGCGTCCACCAGGGTGCAGCGCCGTTCCCTGGTAAAGGTACGGGGCCGGGTTATGCCTTCGCCGGTGGGACTGGCGATCGTGAACGAGGTGTAACCGGCGCCTCCCTGGGCCAATCCGGCATAACAGGGCCCGTTCTTGACAAAGAGGGAGCAGTTCATCGCCTTCGCCATCCGGGAGAGTTTTTCTATATCGTGGGAATGGATCATAGCCGAATGGCGGCAGCCTCGCTCCACGATCACCGCGAAATCGATGGCCTCGTCCACCGAGGCTATCCTGACGAGGGGAAGGACCGGCATAAGTTGCTCGGTCCAGACGAGAGGATGCTCGCGTCCAACTTCCATGAGAAGAAGTTTCGTCTCCGCTGGCACGGCGATGCCCGCCGCCGCAGCAATCGCGACAGGGCTTTTTCCCACAAAGGCCTTATTTGGAGAACCTTCCCTCTCGGGTCCGCCGGATTCGGCGATCACAAGCTTCGTCACCGCGTCTATCTGGGCGCCCGTCAACTCGAAGGCGCCGTTTTTCCGCATTTCTTCCTTGAGCCTGTCCGCGATCTGGGCGACAGCTAAAACTTCCTTTTCGCAAATGCAGACTACGTTGTGGTCAAAGCTGGCGCCCAGCACGATGTCTCTGCCCGCTTTTACGATATCCGCGGTGGCGTCCACGACGCAGGGAGGGTTGCCGGGGCCGGCGCAGATCGCCTTTTTCCCGCTTCCCATGGCCGCCTTTACCACGCCCGGGCCGCCGGTGACCACGAGGAGGGAAATGTCCCTATGCCTCATCAAGGCGTTAGCGCTTTCGATCGTCGGCTCGCTTATAGCGCAAAGCAGGTTGTACGGCCCTCCCTCCATGTGGATGGCTTCGTTGAGCATGCTGATAAGGCGGCAGGAAATAGCCTTGGCGTTAGGGTGGACGTTGAAGACGACGCTGTTGCCGGCGGCGATCATGCCGATGGCGTTGGACTCAATGGTGGCAATGGGATTGGTCACCGGCGTGATCGCCCCGATGACGCCCCAGGGAGCGAGCTCGGTGAGGGTAAGTCCGTGCTCATCGGTGCTGACCCTCGGCTCGAGGTCCTCCACGCCAGGGGTTTTCGTCGCCGCGAGCCTGTTCTTTGCTTGTTTGTCCTCTACATTCCCGATACCCGTTTCCGCGACAGCTTGGGCCGACAGGTCGGCGTTGTTCCAGAGGACGACACGGCGCATCGCCTCGATGATCGAGCGCCGCGTATCCAAGGGAAGGGCAATAAGTTCTCGTTGGGCGATCTTGGCGGCTATCACGGCAGCGTCGAGATCGGAGAATATTCCCGCCCCGATTCGGGTCTGTTGGCTCGAAGCTTCAGCCTGAGAATTCGCCGCAGCCGCGACGGAACTTCGATGGACCGAATCCTGCGCTTTGAGAAGCGCGGCTATCTCGGGGTTCCGCATCACCTCTTCGACGATCGATTGGATTCCGTCAGTCAGATTCGCCATAATCCCTCTCCAATTCAATCCTGAGCCCAGACATCGATGCCTCGTTGATCAATTCGATCTACTATCGCGACGATAAGACAATCGATGGGCTTGTCGGCGGTAGCGGAAGTCCAGCGACAAGAGCTGCCTTGCGCCACTAGCACTAGATGCCCCCTTTCGGCCCCGACGAGGTCGAGAGCGACCAGATACTCTCCTCTGCCTTCTCCTCGTTGATCGCAGTCTTCAATGAGAAGGAATCGTGGATTGACGACCCCGTCTGACCGTGTATCCGCCACGACAGCGCCGCGAACCCGAGCTAACGTCATTCCGTCGCCGCCGATTTTTCGTACGTGAAAACGCCGTCTTTCTCGATCGCATCCACGATGGCGATGATGGTGGCATCCGAAGGCTTACCCTTGGTTGTTTCGGTCATCCTGGCACTCGACCCTGTCACATAGAATACGATTTCGCCGGCGTTGGCGCCGACACCGTCGATGCCGACGACAAAATCGCCTTTGCCCTTGAGGTTTACAGGATCGATCCTTTCGAGAAGCAGTAGCCGCAGCCCTTCCATGCTGGCCGGCTTATGCGTCGAAACGACAGTTCCTTTCACCCGCGCAAGTTGCATAGCGTGTTCCTTATTTGGATGCCGAGACTGGTTTTCTACCCAAGGGAAGCGCCGAGTCGACCGCCTCGTGAGGCCTGGGAATCACGTGGGTGGACACGACTTCGCCCACCTTTTCGGCCGACCTCGTGCCCGCCTCCACGGCGGCCCTACAAGCCGCAACGTCTCCGCGCACGATCGCCGTCACATAGCCCCCGCCGGTTTTTTCAAAGCCGACGAGATCCACCTTGGCCGCTTTGACCATGGCATCGGCGGCTTCGACCATCGCCGCGAAACCCCTGGTCTCTATCATTCCGAGCGCATCGTTCGTATCTGCCATACCGATTCTCCTTTAAATTCTCGCCGCGTTGGCGGCTAACGCCCTGCCGTCGATATCGGCCAAGCGAGCCTCCACTACTTTTCTCGCCTCGATAACCTCAGCCTCGGCTCCGGCTATATAAACCCTGCCGAAGGCTCCGAACCCGACAACTTCGATGATATTGACGTCCGAAGTCTTTTCCGCCTCGTTGGCGGCGTAATACGCGTACCCCGCGGGTTCGACCTCAAGAACATAAAGCGTGTCACCTCGCAGGACCATGTTGCCGTGGCGGACCTTGTTGATCAGCTGGGCATGGTGGTCCGAAATGTTCTTGATCAATTGGCTGGTCATGACCCGAGGCTTGAGGCGATCCTTCTCGCTCAGTTTCAATTCCCTGAGCACCGCCTCTCCGGCCATCCTCGCGTCTCCCTGGTTGTCCGAATGCACCTCCAGAAGGCCGTAGGCGCGCTCGACGATCTGAAGCCCTGGCGTGACGTTGGTCGCTTTCAGGGCTATATCGGTAAGCCTATTAATTTCGATGCCAGGCGCAATTTCGATTATGCAGCAAGCCTGCATCCCAATCGGGTAATAGCCTTTGCTGACGGTTGCTATGAATGAGGCATTCTGCAACTGAAGGGAATCGAGAAAAACATAGGTTCTCAAATCGACTGCCATAATTTATACCCTCTCTCCGGTTCTTCCGAGCGGCAAGGCCCGGTCGACCGAATCGTGCGGCCTGGGGATCACATGGGTGGATATTACCTCGCCGACTTTTTCAGCGGATCTGGTTCCCGCGTCCACGGCCGCCCTGCAGGCGGCTACGTCCCCGCGTACGATCGCCGTGACATACCCGCCCCCGGTCTTCTCGAAGCCGATGAGCTCGACGTTGGCGGCCTTTACCATAGCGTCGGCGGCCTCCACCATCGCCGCGAAACCTCTTGTCTCTATCATGCCCAGCGCGTCCTTGGATTTCTCCACGATATTCCCTCCTAATATTTTCTCATTCCCCGACCGACCGAAAGCCGAAGCCTGCGATCGGGCGCCTTAGTACTTGATCAGTTCACCAGCCGTTCGCTCGTCGGTTATGAGCACGCTGATATATCGCTGTTGTATCGCCGCGGCGATCGCCCGGATTTTTGAGGATCCCGCGGCGACCCCGATACGGATTTTCCGCTCGTCCTTAAGCGCGTCCAGCGGAATGCCGACGACCCTGTCGTGCACTTCGTCGTCGACCAGGTTTCCGTCCTCGTCGAAGAACCGGCTTAATATGTCTCCCACCGCTCCTTTGCCCGTCAAGCGCTTCAAATCCTCTCCCGACAGATATCCCATCTGAAAAAGGCTCGCGGAGTGGGATACCTCGCCGATAGAAATTAGGTTGATATTGGCCTTGCAGGCGATATCGAGCACCTCGTGTATCCAGGGCTCCGATTTGAAGGCCGCGGCTCTTTCCTTGGTCTGGGCGATGGCCGGGGCCCATATGTTGAAGAATTCGGCGTCCAGCTTTTCGGCGATCTTCTGTCCTAATAAGAATGGATTCATCGATACGTTGACCATGAGGTTACCGATCAACGATACGACGTTTACCTTGCCCTCTACCGAATGGGGCTCAAAATAATCGGCTAGATACGCGGTCGTGTTGCCCCAACCGACGCCCAGCGTGCAGTCGCCGGCGGCGCTCAGCCTGCGTTCAAGATAGTAGGCTCCTCCCATGGCGAAGGACTTTCTCAAGCGTTCCGGATCGTCGTCGGTCGAGGGGATGACGAGGGCATCCTCAAGCCCGAATTTTTTCTTTAGGTTTTCCTCTACGCCGAGGAGGTTAACCCGAGGGTGTTTGAGCGTGAATCGTATGATTTCCAGGTCCCTTGCCTTTTCCAGATAACGTTGGACCTTTTGCCGGGAGAGGAATATTTTGTCGGCGATCTCCGCCTGGGTTAGTTTTTCCTTGTAGTAGAGCCAGGCGATTCTCGTGATGAGATCATCTTCGGAATCGTC
>CAYVOD010000084.1:0-7073 GCA_964453055.1 uncultured Treponema sp.
TTCAGGCCGAAGATTTCTCCGAAGTCTTCCCGGTCGGTGATGAATCCCATATTCCAGCCTCTTGCCCTGAATCGATCCCTCATGGCTCCCAGGTCCGCGTAAAGAGCCAGGGCTTCCTCCTGGCTGCCTAGTCGTTTTCCATAGGGAGGATTGGCCAAGAGGTGCCCCTTGTCGCTAAAGGGACTTAGGTCCTGTGCCTTGACGCAGGAAAATTGAATCCAATCTCCTACCCCGGCGTCGGCGGCGTTGGCCTTGGCCGTTTCCACGGCGCCCTGGTCGATGTCCGAAGCCCTAATGTCCACCTCGACGTCGTTCCGTATCCGCGATTCGAAATCTTCCCGGACGGTGTGGACCTGCTTGGGGGACACGACGGGCATGCGCTCGAAGGCGAAGCGCCTGGTGAGCCCCGGCGCGAAGTCCAGGGCGTAGAGCGCGGCCTCGATGGCTATGCTCCCGGATCCGCAGAAAGGATCCAGAAGGGCGTATTTCCTGTTCCAACCGGAGAAGAAAAGGAGGGAGGCGGCGATGGTTTCCTTCAAAGGAGCCTCGACCGTCCTTCTCCTGTACCCCCGCTTGTGCAAAGGTTCGCCGGAGGTGTCGACGCCAACCGAACACTCGTCCCTATCCAGGTAGATTCTCACGCCAACTGAATTCCCCGTTTCGGGCATGGTGCGCATGTCGAAACTTTCCATGAGCCGGGAATAGGCCGCCTTTTGGCCCATTGCCTGGAGGCTGGCCTGTGAAGCGAGCTTGGAATCCTTGGAGCGCACACGCTCTATATGAATCTTGGAATCTTTATAGCAGCAGAGTTCCCAGGGAAGGGAAGCTATGCCTTCGAAATAGGCGTCGAAGTCCGGCGCCGGGAATCGCCCGAGTTCCAGGAGCACCCGTTCGGCCGTCCTGAGCCCAATGTTCGCCCTGGCGAGGTCGATGGCGAGCCTGTCGCTTTCCAGCGCGAAACTAATCCTGCCCGGCCTGCGGTCCAGGGGCTTCAAACCTAGCTTGACCAGCTCCTGGGCGGTGATCTTTTCCAGTCCGACGGCGCAGAGGGCTATTCCCTTGAATGCTGTTCCCATGGCTTTCAGTATGGACAAGATAAGGCTCTTGCACAAGGCTGGCGAGAATGACCCCGCCGTGCCGCTGGCGCCTTGAGAGGCCGGAGCGCCGGGATCGCAAGCAGACGGGCGAAAGCCGCAGCGGACTAGTGCGGTGCCTCTCCGATCAGGATTGACCAGGTACCTTTCAAGACCCTATTGTTGCCCCATGACAAAGAGCCAGTCCGCGCCAGTCCTGCCCAGCGCTTTCAAGGCGAGCGTTCCCGTCCTCCTGGGCTACGTGACCATTGGATTCGGCTTCGGCCTCCTGGCGGTAAACAAAGGTTATCCTGTCTGGCTGGCGCTCTTCATGAGCGTCTTCGTGTTCGCCGGGGCGGCCCAGTATATCGGCATCAGCCTGTTCGCCGCCGGAGCTTCCATAACCGAAATCGTCCTCGTGACTTTAGTGGCCAATATACGGCATGCGGCATACGGGCTTTCCCTTATAGCCAGCTACAGGGCTCATCCCAGGATAAGGCCTTATCTCATCTTCGCCCTGACCGACGAGACCTACGCGCTATTAAGTTCGTCCAAGCCGGAGGAGAGGAGTGACGGAGGCTTCCTGCTGGCGGTATCGGCGCTGAACCAATTTTACTGGGTCTTGGGCACAGCCTTGGGAGCGCTTGCCGGTTCACTGATACCCGGCAGGGTGGAGGGACTGGACTTCGCCCTTAACGCTCTTTTCATCGTGCTGGCGGTGGAGCAGGCCCTAAGGCTGAAAAAGGCCGTTCCCTTTGTCATCGCCGGCATTTCCATCTTTTTTGCTTACCAGGTCATGGAAGGCAGCGGGGCCATTGCCCTGGGCCTGCTCATAGCTTCCGCTGTCCTCGCCCTCTACGACAGGGCGGAACGAAGAAAAGCGAAGGGGGGCGATCATGCTTAGCGTCTCTCAAGCCTTTGCCGCCTCGCTGGCCATGGCGGCGATGATTCTTTTCTGCAGATCCCTGCCCTTTCTGTTTTTTTCGGGCAAGAAAACCCCGAGATTTTTATCCTTCGTGGAAAAGTACATGCCAGCCCTGGCCATGACGGTCCTTGCCTTCTCGCCCTACGCCTCCCTGGACTGGGGCAAGGCTCCCCACGGCTTGCCGGAGCTCCTGGCCGGACTTATGGTCGTCGCCCTTCACCTATGGAAACGTAATCCGCTCCTGAGCATTCTGGGCGGCACGGGAATCTACATGATTTTGGGGAAACTGTCGGGAGCCTGAACAGACAAAACTACGCGGAACCCGCCTGAAAATGAATCTCGATCAGCCCCTCTCCGATACCGCTTATTGACACTCCCGCCAGCTTCGGGGTAGTATCCCCTCGCTTTCGGGGGTGTAGCTCAGTTGGTAGAGCGCTTGAATGGCATTCAAGAGGTCAGGAGTTCAATTCTCCTCACCTCCACGAAAAAACGACCGCCTTTTTCAAGGCGGTTTTTTTGTGCCTGGCGGAACCTCTAGACGAGAAGGTCTTCGTATTCGGGCTTTTTCAGAAGATAGGCCCGGGCATAAGCACAGTTAGGCAGGATTTTCGCGCCCTCTTTTTTAGCCAGCTCCACCACCGCCTCCACCAAGCGGCCGCCGACGCCCTGCCCTTTCAAGGTCTCGGAGACCATAGTATGTTCGATTATTATAATCCAGGCGTCTTTCCGGGAGAATTCGATCATCGCCAAGGGTTTGTCTTTCTCACCTAGATAGAACCGATCTTCCCCTCCTATCAATGCTTCCATCATCTCTCCTCGAAAGCAGAATGAGCTCTAGCGGAAGAAAATATAAACAATAAACCAGAGGGGTGGCCACTTCGAATCAGGTCTTGTCGACGAGCTCGATCCAGAACAGCGATCCCTCGCCTTCCCAGCTTTCCACGCCTACTGTCCCGCCGTGGACCTCGGCGATGTGGCGGACGATCGCCAGGCCGAGGCCTGTGCCGCCCTGTTCCCTGCTTCTGGACTTGTCAACCCTGTAGAAGCGCTCGAAAAGCCTGGGCAGCTGGGCGGCGGGAATTCCCGGGCCTTGGTCCCGAACCTCGATACGTAACGCTGGGCCGTTCCGGTAAGCCTTGACGCTGGCCCTGCTTCCTGCGGGGGAATATTTGACCGCGTTGTCCAAGAGATTGAAAACAGCTTGTATTATCAGGCTTCCGTTCACTTGGGCAATCAAATCTTCGGGGCAGTCAAGCTCAACGCCGAGTTTTTTCGCCGCCGCCGCGTGCTCAACAGATGCCAAGGATTCGAGGATGAGTTCCCGGACATTCTCCTTCCTCGTTTCCAGGCTGCCCCTCTCCTGCTCCTCGAGTTTGGCCAGGGAGAGCAGGTCGTCGATGAGCCTTTCCATCCTGGCGGCGTTCCGGCCTATGATCTGGGTAAAACGTCGTGCCTTCTCGGGATCTTCAAGGGCTCCGCCCGAAAGGGTTTCGGCAAAGCCTTTGACCAGCTGCACGGGCGTTCTGAGCTCATGTGACACGTTGGCGACGAAATCCCTGCGGATAGTCTCCAAGCGGCGCAGGACGGTGAGGTCGTTCAGGACCAGGACGACGCCTTCAGGCGCCCCGAAGCCGTCTTGCCTTCCGTAGGCGGCGGCTAAAACCTTAAAGCTGCGCCGGACGCCTTTGTTGAAAAGCTCAATATCTGTTTCCGCCGCCTGAGCCGATTCAAGAGCGCGGTGAGCAACCGCTTCGAGCTCCGGGGAGCGGGCGATTTCGAGCAGGCAGGGTTTGCCTGCCGTGGCTGGACTTGGCGGGACGGCTACTGCGGCATCGTTGGCGGAGATGGCGACTTCGGGGGCAGGCGCAATTTCGAAAAGCTGACGGGCCGCCTTGTTGGCTAATCGTAGGTTTAGGCGAGGATCCATTGCCAGAACAGCCTCGGAGATACCCTCGAGGATTGCCTGAACCTCCCTCTCCTTGGACTCGGCCGACTCGGCCCGCGAGGAGAGCTCTCCGGCCATGGAGTCCAGGGCTCTGCCAAGAACTTGTATCTCCCGGGAACTGCGCTCCAACAGACGCCTGTTCTTGAGCGGAAAGCGGCCCGCAGGCGGCGCGCCCGCCGCCTCGCTGGCGGCGGGCGCGTTCTCAGCCGCGGCAGCCAAGATTCCCAGGGGCCGCGTTATGCCCCTGGAGAGGAATATGGCTACCAAAGCCGCCAAGACCGCCGCGAAGGCTATGATGGTAACTAGGAGGAACCTCAGTTCCGAAAGCCTGGACTCCATGGCCGGGGTATCCAGGGAAAGCCTGAAAGCCGCGATGACATTCCCCTTATTGTCCTTTACCGGCAGGGCGATATATCGCTGCTCCATGCCCAGTGTGCTCGATTTCCGCGCAGCCTTGGCCTGGGCGCCCGACAAGGCCTGCTTGATTTCAGCCCTGTTTCCGTGGTTTTCCATAGCGTTAGGATCGGCTTTGGAGTCAGCCGCCACTTTTCCGTCGGGCAGTACGATAGTTATCCTGTAGGAGGAGACCCCTCCAGCTTCCTTAGCCCAACGACGCAGCGAGGCCGCGTCGGCAGGATCGGGCATATACGCCGCGAGAAGGCGGGCGGTTTCGGCAAGCGCCTGGTCGTTTATTTCGCCGTGGATCTGCCCTAGAAGTATGACGGATATGAGGGCGAAGACTAGGCTCAAGGCCAGGCTCAAGCCTACGAGGGATGCCAGTGTTTTGCCGAAAAGCGTCTTCATAATCCGCGCGTCCCTCCCCTATACCTCAGGCAGCCGTTATCGACTGGCGCCGCGCTTCGATCTCGGGGCTTAAGCCCTGAATTTGTAGCCCACGCCGCGGACGGTTTCTATGAGGGAGCCGCCTTCCCCGAGCTTTTTCCTGATTGAGAGTATCTGCACGTCAACTGACCGGTCGGTGACGGGGTAATCCTCTCCCTTGACCGCGTCGATGATTTGGTTGCGGGCGAATACCCGCCCGGAGTCAGCCATGAGGCATTTAAGGATTGAGAATTCCGTGGCCGAAAGCTCGAGCGGCTTTTCATCAAAAAACGCCTCATGCCGCAGGGAATCCAGAACCAGAGCCCCCCTGCAGAGCCTTTCCTGGGCGTTCGGATTTCCGGACCGTTCCTGGGCTCGCCTCAGCGCAGCCCTTATCCGGGCAACAAGAACTCGCGGGCTGAAGGGTTTTATCACATAATCCTCCGCCCCCAGCTCGAGGCCGGCCACGACATCGGCGTCCTCGCCCTTGGCCGTGGTGATCAGAATAGGAATCCCTGACTTTCCCGGAAGATTCCTTGAGCGCCTCAGAAACTCAAATCCGTCGATGCCGGGCAGCATGAGATCGAGGATGACGCAGTCGAAATCCCGGCCCTGCAGGTGGACGAGCCCTTCTTCGGCGGATTCCGCGGACAGCACGTCCCAACCTTCGGCCTGGAGGGTATAGGAGAGTAATTCCCGTATGTCCGTGTCATCCTCGACCACCAGGATCCTGACCTTAGCCATCCTCCCTCCTAGGCTTCCAAATACTGATTTTCCACAAACGAGCTTCGCGGCTAATCCGATCCGCCATCGAGCGCGTCATCGCGTCCACGGCTTGAAGAATCAATCATTCAGTTCGAGGTGTCGCCCTTCCACCATGTATACCACCGCCTCGCAGACGTTGGTCATATGGTCGCCGAAGCGCTCGAGATAGCCGGAGGTAGTGAGCAGCTTGGACGCGCGCTGGACTAGCTCCGGATGATCCTTCATGAGGCCCAGGGTTTCTTCGATCAAAGCCTTGTGTTCGTGATCGATCTCGTCGTCCATCAAGGCGGTCGCCCTTGCGGCCTCGACATCCCAATTCAGGTACGCTCCCACCGCGCCCTTGATCATCCGCAAGCCCACGCCGGCCATGAGATCGAGCCTGCCTATCTGGCGGAAGGGAGCTTCGCCTGCCAGTTTTATAGCTGTCTTAGCCAGATGGGCGGCATAGTCCCCCGCCCTTTCCAGATTGTACGTCACTTTGAAGACGGTGACGAGTTCCCTCAAATCCCTGGCCACGGGCTGCTGGGTGGCTATAAGCACGGCAGCGGCGTCTTCTATGGCGAGCTGCAGCCTATCTATCTCCATGTCCCCGGCCTTGGCCTCTTTCGCGAGAGATACGTCCTGGTTTTTCAGGGCGTTTACGGCCTTGGCGAGATTTTCCTCGACCCTGGTGGCCATGCCAAGTATATCGTAACGAATTTTCGCCAGCTCCCCCTGGAGCGCTATTCTCGTGCTCATGAATCTCTTCTCCTAACGACCGACTATCAGCCAAAGCGGCCCGAGATATAGTTCTCGGTACGCTCATCTCTGGGATTGAAAAATATGTCCTTTGTCGGGGCGTATTCGACCAGCTCCCCCGAAAGCAGGAAGGCGGTGTTATCCGATATCCTGGCTGCCTGCTGCATGTTGTGCGTTACGATGACGATAGAATAGCGGCCCTTGAGCTGGCCGAGCAAGTCTTCGATCTTGGCGGTGGAAATCGGATCCAATGCGCTGGTGGGCTCGTCCATAAGGATCACCTCAGGGCTCACAGCCAGAGCCCGGGCGATGCAGAGTCTCTGCTGCTGGCCGCCGGAGAGGGCCATGGCGCTCTGCTTGAGCTTATCCTTTACCTCGTCCCAGAGGGCTACTTGCCTGAGGCTGGATTCTACCAATTCATCCATGTCGCCCTTGTAGCCATTAATCCTCGCCCCCCATGCTATGTTTTCGTGGATGGTCTTGGGAAAGGGGTTGGGTTTCTGGAAGACCATGCCTATCCAGCGTCGGACTTCGACGGGATCGACGGCGGGACCATAAATGTTCGCCCCGCGAAAAAGCACCTGGCCGCTTGTCTTGGTCCCGGGTATAAGCTCGTTCATCCTGTTGAAAGCCCGCAGGGCCGTGCTCTTGCCGCAGCCTGAGGGACCTATTATAGCGGTGACCGCGTTTCGGTCGATATTCATGGTCAGGTCTTTTACCGCCTTGTGTCCACTGGAGTACTCTATTGAGAGATCGATCACTTCGAGGCATGCAGTTGTCTTCATCAAAAGGTTGCCTTTTTATC
>CAYVOD010000085.1:0-7015 GCA_964453055.1 uncultured Treponema sp.
TGAACCACCTCGGCATATCCAAGCGCCTGGTGAACCTTGCCGACGTCTTCGTTGGCAGGCTCCGCGGTGGCCTCGGCCACGTGAACGTGCTTACTTCGATGTTCTTCGCGGGAATTTCTGGCTCGGCGGTGGCCGACACCTCTTCGGAAGGCCCACTGATCATCCCCGCCATGGTGGCGGACGGTTACGACGCCGACTACGCCGCGGCGATTACCTGCGCCTCCTCGGTGATTGGTCCCATTATACCGCCGAGCATCCCTTTCGTCGTTTATTCGCTCATCAGTTCGCAGTCAGTGGCCGCGCTCTTCCTCTCGGGGGTTTTGCCCGGTATTCTCCTGGGCGTCAGCCAGATGATCGTGAACGCCATCATGGCGCATAAACGCAATTACGCGAGATCGGAACGATGGCCGACCTTCGCGGAAATGGCGAAGGCCATTGGGCAAGGCATCGTTCCCCTCCTCATGCCGCTCATAATCCTGGGCGGCATCCTGGGCGGCATTTTCACAGCCACCGAGGCCGCCGCGGTAGCTGTTATCTACGCCTTGGTAATAGGCTTCTTTGTTTACAAGAACCTCAGCTGGCAAGGCCTTAAGGAATCCTTCATCGGAACTGCGAAGACTACGGGCGTGGTATTTCTCCTCATCGCTCTCTCCAACGTATTCAATTGGGCCTTAGTCGTGGAGCAGGTGCCTCAGACCATGGCGCTCTTCATCGGCAAGACCTTCACTAACAAGTACATGTTGCTGTTCGCCATCAACATCATGCTTCTTATCGTTGGCTGTTTCATGGAAGGTACCGCAGCGCTCATAATCTTGGTGCCTATACTTCTCCAGATCACGAAACCCTTCGGCATCAACCCGATAATGTTGGGCACCATCGTCGTCCTCAACCTCATGATCGGCCTGATCACGCCGCCTGTCGGTCTCTGTCTTCATATCGCCTGCAATATCGCGAAGCGGCCTATGGAGAAAGTGGCCAAGGCCTTGTTGCCCTTCCTCATGGCGTCGGTTGCCACGCTCCTGCTTGTTACGTATTTTGAGCCGCTGTCCATGTTCCTGCCCAGGCTCCTAGGCTACGTAAAATAGGAGGATGTGATGAAACTGAATCATCTTGGATACGCGGCCCAGGAACTGGCCCCGGCTGTGGATGCCTTCCTGAAGCTCGGCTACGAGAAGGTGCACGCCGACCCGAAACATCACGAGCCCAAGAACATGTTCGTGCAGCGGGTGAAGTTGGGCGAAACCATCGTTGAGATTATGGCGCCAGCAGACTTGTCGAAGCCTTCTTTCATATCGGGAGAGCTGTCGACGACGAGCGCTCCCTTCATGCTCCACCACCTCTGCTACGACGTCGAGGACATCCGCGCCACTTTCGACAGGCTCATGGCTACCGGCGAATACAGCGTCTACGAACCGATCACCAGCGGTGTATTCCAGAAAAACTTGATCTGCTTCCTGCGGCACAAATATGTCGGGCTAATAGAGTTCTTCGAGTGGCCGAAGGCGTAGAGGCGGAACCGAACGATGAGCGACGCTAAAATCGGGTTTCTCCATACGACGCCGGCCACCATCGGCATGGTCGAGCGATTCATGAAATCGAGGCTTCCAGGCGTCGCCTATTTGCATATTTACGACGGTAACGTCAAGGCGGCCAATTTCTCGTCACCTGCCGGAACGATGCCGAAGAGCAATCTACTGCGTTGGGCGAACTTCGCCGAACAGCTCCAGAGCTCCGGCTGCGACGCCGTCGTGTCCTGCTGCAGCCTCATGCCCAAGGCCACGGCCTTCGCCAGGCAGGTAGTGGACATCCCCTGCCTGCAGCTCGACGGCTTTCTCCTCGACCGCGCCGTGGCGGAATTCTCGAACATCGGCGTAATCACGACGACCGATCACACCCCGCCCGTCGTGAGGGAGGGCCTCGAGGCAAGGGCTCTCACCGAGGGTAGGCGGATAAAGCTGCGTTTCGCGGGCGACAGCCGCGCCCTCGACTTATTCAACTCGGGCGAGTTCGAGCGGCACGACGAGATAGTGCTGCGCGACGTGGAGAAGCTGGCCGCGAGCGGGGTGGACTGCGTCCTCATGGGCCAGATCCCCTTCGGCATGATCGAAGACAAGCTAAGGGCCCTCGGCCTTAGTATCCCTATCCTCTGCGCGGGTGCCGAAGCCTTCGACCGCCTGGGCGTCCTGCTGGAGGACCGAGGCCGAAGCCCCGCTGGCGCGGCGCGATGAGATGAGGAAAAGACCATGAGCGTGACGAACTTGGATTTCGCGGAACCCTTCTTTCCGGTCAAATACCTCCTGGGCGAGGATAGGTTCTTCGTGGGAGAAAGGAGCATAATCCTAAACCTCGCGCAAAAGCCCATATCCATAGCCCGACAGGGCTTGGGATTTTTTAAATCGACGGTGGTAACGAATTTCGCGATAGAACATGTCGAACGTTGTTTCGTCATAGAGCATTTCGAGCGTTATTCGGATCATGAGGGGCTTTTCGAACGGATCAGGAAAACATGGACCCTCATGTACGAGCTGACGAAGCTCGAACGTCACAAGGGGGTGCGGCTGTATCGCTCCCCGAAAATAAAGCTTGGAAACCTGGAAGTGAACATGTGCTTCGCCGACGCCGTGCCGCTTAAGGTAGGCCTCCACAGGACCCATTGGGGAGACCGGCCCATCAGGGAGGCGCATACGCAGATTCTCGGCTATGGACGCATGCAGCAGTGCAGGGAACAGGACGTTTCGACCCTCTACCGCGAGGACCCCATGTCGCCTGGCTGCACCCACGAGCCGATGTACGACAAGGATTGCATCTATCCTTGGCATCAGTACGAGACGACGACCAAGGCGGTTTTCATGGCCACGGAGCTTCAGCCGGACTGAAGCGATAGGCCGACGAGGAGATCGTGGTGAAAATGCGATTGAGCTGTTTCGGCTTCATTAAGGACTTGGACGACATCGCGGCCGCCGGCTACGACTGCGCGGAACTCCATGTGAAGGAAATCGCGGCCTTCGACGAGTCAGGCTTCGCCGGCGCGCTGAGGAAGTTGCGCGACTGCGGAATTCCCGCCGAGGTTTTCGACAACCCGATCCCCCTCGATTCCCGGGTGCACGATCCTTCATTCGACTTAGGATACTACCGAGGCTTTCTCGAAAAGGCGGCCGACCGCTGCGCCGAGATGGGCGCCCGCTACTTCGTGTTCGGCAACGGCAAGGCGCGCAGCCTTCCCGTCGAGGGCGACGTCGCCGCCGCCGCCGCGAAGTTCGACGAATTCTTCTCGATGCTGCTCGACATATGCGCGGCGCGGAACATCACCGTGCTCATCGAGCCGCTGGGCAAGAAGCTTTCGAATATCGTAAACAGCCTTCCCGAAGCGGTCGGTTTCATAAGGAAATTCGGCAGGCCCAATCTCAAAACCTTCGTCGATTACCGTTACATGGTCGAGTTGGGCCGCCCCTTGGGCGAGATCGAGGAATACGAAGCGTGGATCAAGCACGTCCATCTCGACAACCCCCTGTCCGAATTCCCCAGGAGGGTCGTGCCGAGGCTGGACGACGGCTTCGACTACGCTCCCTTTTTGGAAACGCTGAAACGGATAGCGTACAAGGGGATACTCTCGGTGGAGGCTTCGGTCTTCGAGGACTTTCCCAGGGAGATACGGGAGTGCGTGGGCTTCTTCAAGACGCAGGGAATCGAGCCTTACAGGGCTCCAAAGGAGTAGGCGATGAAAGCGTTGGTGTATCACGGTCCCCGGGATCTTCGGTACGAGGATGTGGAAACGCCTAAACCGAAAATGGGCGAAGTATTGGTCAAGGTGAGGTCGGTCTCGATTTGCGGGTCGGATCTGTCCGGCTACAAGGGCGGCTCCGCGATGCGCGTGCCTCCCCTTGTCATGGGGCACGAGTTTTCTGGCGAAATCGCCCAACTCGGCGAAGGAGTGACCGGGCTGAAGCCGGGGACGAGGGTCGGCGTGGTGACCAATCTCTTTTGCGGCGTCTGCCAGGACTGCAAGGACGGCCTGCAGAACGTCTGCGATTACCGCCGCATCATCGGCACCACCATGAAGGCCGGAAGCTATAACGGCGCGATGGCCGATTACGTGGTGGCTCCCGCGGCGAAAATAATGCCCCTGCCCGACTCGGTTTCCTTCGACGAGTGCGCCCTGGTCGAGCCTCTCTCAATCTCCCTGCGCGCGACCAAGCACGCAGGCAGCCTAGTGGGCAAAAACGCGGCAGTCTTCGGGGCGGGGCCGATCGGCCTTATGGCTGTTATGTGCCTCAAGAGCTTCGGGGCCAAACGTATCTTCGCGATCGACATAGTAGAAAAAAGGCTGAAAATGGCTTTGCAATGCGGGGCGACTCACGCGGTCAACTCCAGGGAAGACGTGATGGGTTTTACCCGAAAGCTTACCGACGGCGTCGGTCTCGACGTGGTTTTCGACGCCGCCGGACTCCCGGAAACGATCAACGCAGGCATCGAGATAGCGCGCAACGGCGGTACCCTCCTCATGGTCGGCATGGCCTCCCCTAAGATGGAAATCGAGTACAAGCACGCGGTGGTCAAGGAACTGCGGATGCAGAGCAGCTACATGTACACGACCGAGATGCGCGAGGGCTTGCAGATGATCATAGACGGCAAGCTCGACGTCGCCCAGATGATCACGTCGCGCTATCCCATGTCAGAGGGACCGCGCATATTCGAGGAACTAGCCTCGGGCAAGACCAGCGACATAAAGGTGATACTGACGAACGAATGAGGCGGCGGCCCTTTTACGGCGAACTCGCACTCCTCCTCGGCCTCGCGGTTAATGCCTGCGCGGTGGCTTTTCTCGCCAAATCCGACCTTGGGATGTCGACCCTCGCCCTCGCTTCCTACGTCCTGAACAAGGTATTCCCGCGGTTTTCCTACGGAACCTGGAATTATCTCATCCAGTGCTCGATGATGATCGTCCTCGTCCTGCTGGTCAGGAAGATCAACCTCGGCTTTATCCTCTCCTTCGGCCTGGCCATCTTCTACGGCCTTCTCATCGACACGTTCTCGTCCATGATAGCCGGCTTGCCTGCCTCGCTCGCGGTGCGCGGGGTTTACTATCTTCTGGGTTTTTCGGGCTTATCTTTGGGAACGGCTCTCCTCATCCGGTGCGAAATGCCCATCCTTCCCTTCGACACCTTCATGAAGGAAATCTCCGTGCATTTCAAGATAGCCTACAAGGCTCTTCGCACCTCGTTCGACCTCTCCGCCATCGCCGTTTCGGCGCTGTTGGGTTACTGGAAGCTGGGCTCTTTCGCGGGGATCGGCATAGGCACCCTCCTAAACGCCCTCTTTATAGGGATGTCGGTGTCCTATGCGGCGAGGAGCTTGGACGCGAGCTTTCGCTTTAAGCCGCGCTTCAGGAAATTAGGTAATCTCGCGCGGTGAAGATCCTTCAAAAAGGTTCTCGTCGCGTGTTTTCAGCCTCCCCCGATGAGGGGGAACAATTCCAGGTTATCGCCGTCGCGTAAGACCGCGTCGAGGCTTGCCAGTTTGTCCCCGTTTCGGATGCAGATGGCGACCGAGGCTTCGGGTATTCCCTGGTCGCGCAGGAATTCGCGCAAGGTTTTGCCCTCGGGCACTAAAGCCTCGACGGGGTTCTCGGGAAGGAATTTTTGAAGGGAAGCGAAAAGGCGCAGGCGTACCTTCATTCGAGGATCGTCCAATCGCGGCCTGAGTCGCCCAGGCCCTCATGCCCGTCCGCGGTGACGGCGACGGCGTCTTCTATCTTCACGTGGCCGACCTCTGGGTGGATGAAGTCCGTTTCGATGGACAGGACCATGCCTTCCTCCAAAACTTCGTCGCCGGGCGGCGAGAATATCGGCCGCTCGTAGGGGACCATGCCGATGCCGTGAACGACGAAGCGGGAATACCGGGAGAAGGGGTAGGATTTCGACACCCTTTCCCCCGCGGCGAAGAGATCCTTGCATGGCAGGCCGGGCCTCACCATGGCCCGCGTCTCGTCCTGGACGTGGATGCAGGCTTTATGCAATTCCGCGGCGAGGGGAGAAGGTTTGCCTATGCAGCCCATGCGGCAGATGTCCGCGATATAGTCCCTGTCCGAGGCCCCCGCGTCGATATGCAATATCCTGCCCCTCTCCCAGCGCGCCGCCGAAGGGGCTCGCAAGAAGCCGGGACCCGCGCAGACGAGGGCGAACAGAAAGGACAGACCCCGTTCCGCCGCTTTTACCTCGACGCGCTTGGCGATTTCCTGGGTCGTGTCGCCCTCGGCGGACGCCAGGAAGGATTCGTGGATGGCTTCGGCCAGGGCCGCGTAGGCGCTCCGCATGACGGCGATCTCCGCCGGGGTCTTGCGCGCCCTTAAAGCCTCGAAGACAGGCGTCGCGTCGACAAAATCCACCTCGGGCAGCTCCTTGCGCAAGGCCAGGAACGCGTCGGCGGGCAGAAAGGGCATTTCGAGCCCGATCCTGACCTTTTCGAGACCCATGCCCCGCAGGTGACCGACGAGCGCCGCCGCCGAGCTGAGGGTGCCCCGCGGAGCGCCGACGAAGTGCGGGACCCAGAGTCCCGTAATGCCGATTTGGCCTTCCTCGTCGGGTCGGTGCACGTAAAAAGCGCCGTCCGCCCCGGAGGCGGGAATCCCGACGAAGGGTAGGTACCGGCTTCGGGCCATACGCGTTGAACGCTCGTGGAAATGGTAGTAGTATGAGCCCAGCAAATAGCGAACATTATGACGCGAACTCGCCACCGCGAGATCGATGGCCCCGGCGCGCATTATGTCCTGCAGTTCTTTGTAATTGAACGGTATATTCATGCGCCACCTCGACAATCCTGTGCATAGTACATCATAGTTCCGGGCTGAATGTAAGCGCTTCGTGCTTTAAACGATTTCCCGGGCCAGGTTGACGCCTATTCGATTCAGATTAGAATACTACGAATCAGGAGGATCTAAAATGAAAAAACGCATCATGGCATTCGTTCTCGTGACGATGATCGCGACACTGGGGTTCGCGGCGCCTTACAAGGCGGA
>CAYVOD010000086.1:0-6948 GCA_964453055.1 uncultured Treponema sp.
CGAGAGCTGAAAAGCGAGGTTCGTGAACGAAAAGCTGTCCCCGCCGGGACAGCTTTTTTTTAGTGCCTTGGCGCTTCGCCGGCGGCGCGGCGAAGCGGCCGCATGGGCCCCCGGCCGGCGTCGCGCAGCGCCGGCCGCGCCCCGCCGGTTTTCGCTCGCCGGCTCATTCCAGCCGATTCATTCGCGGCGGCTAACGACGATATACAGAAGCGCAAGGTCCGATTTTCGCACCCCCGTCACCCCGGAAGCCTGTCCGAGGGTGAGCGGCCTGACGGCTTCGAGCTTTTCCACCGCCTCCTTGGAAAGCCCGGGAACCGTCCTATAATCGAACTCGGGGGGGATCTTGAGCCGGTCGGAGCGGCCCAAGCGGGCGGCGAGCCTGGATTCCTTCTCGAGATAGCCCTTGTACCGGGCTTCCAGGAGGGCGGTCTGGGCCCAGGATTCGGGATACTTCTCCGCCGCGGGTATCAGGGCTGAAAGGAAATCCCGGGCGCTAGGGGATTCGTCCATGAGAGCGCCTATGGCGGGATCGCGGAGCGCCAGCTCCAAGGATTCGCCCTGGTGCGGCTTCAGGGATTCCATGCCCTGGATGTCAGCGGCGCCGACCCGCCGGGAAGAGAGAAGCTGCCGTATCTCGTCGATCCCGTTTCGGCGTCGTTCGAATTTTTCTTTCCGTTCCTCCGAAACCAGACCGAGGGAGATTCCCATGGGGGTCAGCCGCAGGTCGGCCGAATCCTGGCGCAGCGCCAGCCTTCGCTCCGCCCGGCTGGTGAACATGCGATAGGGTTCTTTGGGAGAAAGCGTCACCAGGTCGTCGATCAATACCCCGATGTAGGCTTCGTCCCTGCCGAGAATGACAGGCTCGAGCCCGTCCAGGTTCCTGCGGGCGTTGATGCCCGCCATGAGCCCCTGGGCGGCCGCTTCCTCGTAACCAGAGGTGCCGTTGGTCTGGCCGGCGACATAGAGCCCCGCCAGGAGCTTCGATTCAAGCGACGCGTAGAGGGCCGAGGCTTCCAGGTAATCGTACTCCACAGCGTACGCCGGCCTGACGATCCGAGCCTTCTCGAAGCCCGGAAGGCTTCGATAGAAGGAGAGCTGGACGTCTTCCGGCAGGGAGCTGGAGAGGCCGTTGAGGTAGACTTCGTCGGTATACTGCCCTTCGGGCTCGACGAAGACCTGGTGCCGGCCTCGATCGGGGAAGCGCACGACCTTGTCCTCGATGGAGGGACAGTAGCGGGGGCCTTTGCCGACTATCTGTCCCGAGAAGAGGGGGGAGCGATCCAGGCCGCCCCTGATGAGCTCGTGGGTCGTCTCGCTGGTCCAGAGCACGTGGCAGGGCAGGCTGGGACGCTGGTAATCCTTCTCCAGGAACGAAAAGTAAATCGGCCTCGTTTCGCCCAGCTGAATGTCCAGTCTTGAAAAATCGACGCTGGAGGCGGCGATGCGGGCGGGAGTGCCCGTCTTCATCCTGCCCACGGGAAAGCCGCGGGAGCGCAGGGCCGAGCCGAGACCGACGGCGGCGGGTTCGCCGAGCCGCCCCCCGGCGCCGCTCCACTGGCCGATGAAGAGCTTCGCCTCCATGAAGGTCCCGGTGGTGAGCACGACGACCTTGGCGCCTATCCTGGCCCCCCGCTCGGTGAGGACTCCCTCGATACGGCGGCCGTCCCCCGAGGGGATGATGTCCACCACGGTGTCCATGAAGATGGAGAGATTGGGTTGTTCCTCAAGGCTCTCGCGGGCCAGCTGGGCGTAGAGGGCCTTGTCGGACTGCGCCCTGGGCGCCTGGACGGCGGCGCCCCTGGACTGGTTGAGCATGCGCAGCTGCAGGCTAGAGGAGTCGGCGAGGATTCCCATCTGGCCGCCCAGGGCGTCTATTTCGCGGACGAGATTGCCTTTGGCCAGGCCGCCGATGGCGGGGTTGCAGGACATTTTTCCGATTGTGTCCGGGTTTTGGGTAATTAAAAGGGTTTTTGCGCCGAGGCGGGCTAGGGCCAGGGCGGCTTCCACGCCCGCGTGGCCTCCGCCGATCACTATGGCTTGGTAATCACCCATGCTTCCTCACTTGCCCAGGCAAAAGGCGCCGAAAATCCGGTCGAAGACCTCTTCGCTGGTGATTTCGCCGCTGATCTGGCCGAGGTAATCGGCGGCTTCCCTTATGTCAAGGGCGAGAGCGTCCAGGGGTAGGCCACGGGCGGCGGCGGCTTGGGCCGAGTCCAGGGCGGCGCGGCATTGGTCCAGGAGGGTTTTCTGGCGGGCGCTGGCCAAGCGCGGGGCTTCTTTTTGCGATGCGGCGCCGCCGCCCGAAAGAGCGGCGAGTTTGCCGATAATCGCGGCCTCTAGCAGCGGTAGGCCGGCGCCTTTCTTGGCGCTCAAACCCAGCCAGCCCGCGGGCGGTTCGGAACATTCGCCTAGATCAATTTTATTCCACAGCTTGATGGCTTCGGGGTGCCGGGAGAGGAAGTCTTCGTCCTCCGCGACAAGACCTTTCCTGCCGTCGACCATGTACAGAACGATATCGGCCCGAGCGCTGAGCTCAAGGCTGCGCCGTACTCCCTCGGCTTCGATTTCCCCCAGGGCTTGGCGCAGCCCGGCGGTGTCCACCAGGCGCAGGGCGTAGCCCGAAACCTCCACCCAGACTTCGAGCCAGTCCCTGGTAGTGCCAGGTTCCGAACTGACGATCGCCCGTTCTTCCCTCGCGATCAGGTTGAAAAGGCTTGACTTGCCCGCGTTGGGCCTTCCGGCGACGACCACGAGTGCGCCTTCCTGCCTGAGTTTCCCCGCTATGTATCCTTCGGCCAGACGCCGCGCCCTGTCCCGGCAGGTGTTCAGGCGAAGCAGGAGCCCGCTTTCGGTTTCCAGCCCCTCCCCTTCCCCCTCGTCGGCCGGATAATCCAACCGCGCCTCCAGCTCGGCCAAGAGGTCCAAGAGGTCGTCGCGCAGATCCTTATATGCTTTTGAAAGCTCGCCCGAAAGCCTTTGGAGGGCGTCCTGCCGGGCGGCTTCGCAGTTGGCGCTCGCCAGCTCGTTGATCGCCTCGGCTTTGACGAGATCGGTCTTGCCGTTTATAAAAGCCCTGAAACTGAATTCCCCGGGCAGTGCGGGCGCGAAGCCCGCCCCCTCCAGAAGGGCTAATGCCCGAGTCGTGACCGCGCCGGAACCATGGCAGTAGATTTCCACCGAATCCTCGCCGGTAAAGGAGCGGGGAGCCCTGAAAACGGCGGCGATGACTTCGTCGACGCGTTCGCCGTTACCAGGGTCCATAAGCCAGCCGTGGACCATACCGTAGCCCAGAGCCGCGGCGAGGGCATCGCCGGGGGAAAAGCACCGGGCGCAGAGTTCGATTGCCCGCGGGCCGGAACAGCGGATCACCGCGAGGGCCGAGCGGCCCGGAGCGGTGGCGAGAGCGGCTATCGGCCGCTCTCTGTCCATATAGTTTCTTGTCATTGGGAATTGGAACGATAGCGAGAAAGCGGCGGCGCATCAAGTCCGGCGCGGCGGCATCGCCTTATTCGACGCCGGCTCGCGCCTACATGGTCTTCCAGAAGCGGTAGAATCGACGCTCCACATCGTCAAGCTTGAGCAGGGGATAATACTTGCACCCCTCGGGGCTGGCGAACATGAATCCGTCCCTCAAGTGCTTATAAGAGATGCGATCCACCGGGCAGTCGAGGGATAAGCCCTTCACCTGCTTTCCCGGGGTTTGCTTAACCTCGAGAATGGCGTTCCTGAGCCTCGCCGGATGGATGCCCGGAACATAGCAGCGGATGAGGGGATTCTCCTCGTATTCCTTCAGGAAATCCTCGGTGGAGAATTCCAGCTCCGAGAAAAAGCTTTTAGGAGCGCCCTTGGAATTGGCGGGATTGGCGATATAGGTGCCGAAGTCCCTGAAATTATATCGAGTCAGCACGATGAACTTAACCGGATTTATCTCCAGCATGATCCGGAACTCCTCGTGGTCCTTGGCGGGATCGTACTCGGCGCTATCCATCTCGACGTAGTCGCCGAGGGAATTGCCCATGTACAGCTTGCCCAGGGCGGCGAAATCCATGTGTTCCAAGGTTCTGTAGCTCTTGATGAATTTGGTCGCCTTGGGCCTGCCGTCTTCGTGGGGCACCAGCTCGGCGTAAGCCTTGTCGATATCGAAGTATTCGTGCCTAAAGTCGGGATCGACTTCGACGAAGAGCAGCCTTCCTTCGAAATAACGGGTGGATCCCTGCACGTAATGGCGCAGGAACTGTTCGGGTCCTAGCTGGGACGCGATAAGGGAATGATTTGGATGCAGGATCAGATAGAGATGTCGTTCGTCCCTCATGATTACCTCCAGGTAGAGCGGAGAAGCGGCGCTATGACGAGCGCTATGATGGCCATGAGCTTGATCAAGATATTGAGCGAGGGGCCGGCGGTATCCTTGAAGGGATCCCCCACCGTGTCGCCCACCACCGCGGCTCTGTGGGCGGCCGAGCCCTTGCCTTCGGTCTTTCTGGATTCGATGAATTTCTTGGCGTTGTCCCAGGCCCCGCCGGAGTTGGACATGAATATGGCCAAGAGCACACCTGTAACCGTCGAGCCCGCCAAGAGTCCCGCCAAGAGCCCCGGCCCCCCCAGGAAGCCCGCCGCCACCGGCGCGAGTATGGCCAGGACGCCGGGAATTATCATGCTTTTCAAGGCCGATTTGGTGGAGATGTCGACGCAGCTACGGTAATCCGGAACCTCGGTTCCTTTAAGGATGCCCGGGAAAGCGTGGAATTGCCGTCTCACCTCTTCGATCATGACGAAGGCCGCCGAGCCTATGGAATCCATGGCAATGGCGGAGAAGAGGAAGGGAATCATTCCGCCGATGAACATGCCGATCAGGACCAATGGATTCGTGACCGTGATCAAGGATGGGTCTATCCCCGCGGCCTCTACGAATGCCACGAAAAGGGTCAAGGCCGTGAGGGCGGCCGAGCCGATGGCGAAACCCTTGCCTATGGCTGCCGTCGTATTGCCGACCGCGTCCAGGGAATCGGTTATATCCCTGGTCTCCGGCGGCAGTTCGGCCATCACCGCCAGTCCGCCGGCGTTATCGGCGATTGGGCCGTACGCGTCCACGGACAGCTGGATCCCCAAGGTGAGGAGCATGCCCAAGCCGGCGATGCCTATGCCGTAGAGTCCCGACAAGGCGTAGCTGCCGGCGATAGCCGCCCCGATGATCAGGACGGGAGGGAGGGTGGACATCATGCCGACGCCGAGGCCGGAGATTATCGTGGTCGCCGAGCCCGTGCCGCAGGCGTTAACGATGCGCCGCACCGGCGGCGTGTCGGTGCCGGTGAAGAATTCGGTGATCACCCCGATTAGGGTGCCCGCCAGGAGGCCGGCAATCGACGCGAGCGCTATACCGAGCCAATTGAAAGCCGAACCGTCCGAGCCTCCGAAGCGCCCATCGCCGATGATGAAGAATGCGCTGGGAAAGGTGAGCGCTATAGTCAACGCTGCCGCACCGAAGGAACCGGCGTTGAGCGCTTTCTGGGGAGAGGATCCGGGTTTCATTCGAACGAAAAGCGTGCCGACGAGCGATGCGAAAACCCCAATGGCCGATATGAAAAGCGGGAAAAAGGCAAGGCTGATTCTCGTGTCAGCGCTCGCGGCGATCCCGATACCGAGAACGGCGCAACCTATGATGGATCCGACATAGGACTCGAAAAGGTCGGCGCCCATGCCCGCCACGTCGCCGACGTTATCGCCCACGTTATCGGCGATGACAGCGGGATTTCTATGGTCGTCCTCGGGGATGCCCGCTTCGACCTTGCCGACCAAGTCGGCGCCCACGTCCGCGGCCTTGGTGTAAATGCCTCCGCCTACCCTGGCGAAGAGCGCGATGGTGGATGCGCCGAGCGAGAAGCCGGAAAGCACGGGAAACGCTGCCTGGGCGAGCGATTGCGCGTCGCTTCCGGCCAGGGCGCTCATGAACGAGAGGACGATGGAAATCCCGAGCAAGGCAAGACCCACGACGGTCATGCCCATGACCGAGCCGCCGGAAAACGCCACGGCGAGTGCCGGCCCCATTCCCTTCATGGCTGCCTGGGCGGTGCGGGCGTTAGCCTTTGTCGCCACGGACATGCCGAACCAGCCGGCGAGGGCGGAACAGAGGGCGCCCAACGCGAACGCCGCCGCCTGGAGCCTCAGAAACCCGGTATTGAACACCGCCAGGAGCACCGCGATTATCGGCGCGATATAGGCGATAACCTTATATTCCCTGGTTAGGAACGCCTTGGCTCCTTCGGCGATATATCCTGAAATCTGGACTAGATGCGAAGACTCAACCGGCATCGAGCCGATGGAGCGGGCTTTGCCGATGGAATAAATCAACGCTAACGCCGCGGCGACGACCGCGGCTCCTATGCATAGACCGAGCCCCATAAAACCTCCTGATGAGTTCTGCACTGTAAAGGGACCCTAAGAGTATACGGTGTAGTAAAAAACCTCGCAAGTAAAATTTTCCGCCTAAAAGAGCTTTATGGAAATATTTGTATATTTATTCAGCTTCCCCCGTTGACAGTCGGGCTTCTTTGTACTTTTATTGTCCTATTCTACTCTGGGAGGAGCCCATGAGACCCTCGTTTCCATACTACCTTCCAACCGCCCGAAGCCTCCGGGCAGCGGAACGACTGAGCCTAGTCCTCCTCCGCGTTCGTAGATAAGGCGCAGACCGCCACACCCCACAATCCCCATACATGTATAGCGTCTTCGCCTCGGCGAAGACATCAGATCCCTGGCAGGGAGGCCTGCGGATATTTACGGCCTTTCTGTCTTTCCAGGAGGAATTGCAATGCTGGAAATTGGAATTCTCGGCGCCACCGGATATGCCGGCGCCGAACTCGTCAGGATTTTGTTGGCCCATCCCGAGCAGAAAACCCTTCGGCTTTCATCGGTAAGCTTCGAAGGGAAAAAGCTAGAGTCCGTCTACCC
>CAYVOD010000087.1:0-6885 GCA_964453055.1 uncultured Treponema sp.
TGAGAAAGTTATTGAAGATCGAAGGCATGTCCTGCGGCCACTGCGTCATGCACGTCCGCTCCGCGCTGGAAGATGTCCCCGGCGTCAAATCCGCCAAGGTCGATCTATTGGAGCGTAGCGCCATGGTGGAGGGCGAGAACCTGAACGACCAGGCCCTGCGCGCCGCCGTCGCCGAGGCGGGGTATTCGGTGAGCTCGATAATGCCCTGAGCGAGGCTTAACGAGAATCTAGCTATGTAAACAGAAACTTTTCGATAATGCCGGCAGCCTTGGCGCCGGCGTTATCGTTCATGAATTAGCCACTTCCGAGAGCTTCACCGTCTGGGGCTCCGTATTCTCGCCTTCCAGTTTTCGATATTCTTCAAGCAATTCTTTTCCCCGACGAGAAATCCTTGCAGGCACCTGGACGAGGACCTTGATGTAGAGGTCTCCCTTTCGCCCGCTGGAGCTAGGCACGCCCTCTTCCCGGATGCGCAAGAGTTTGCCGTGCTGGGTTCCGGCGGGGACTGCGAGCTTGATCTTCTTGCCGTCCAGGGTGTTGATCACCACCTCGCCCCCCAAGGCCGCGGTGCTCATGTCGACGCGCACGGCGCAATACAGGTCCTGCTCGTGGCGCTCGAAGTACTCGTGGGACCTGACATGGATGAAGACATAGAGGTCTCCGGGGGCGCCGGCGTTGGGGCCCACGTCGCCCTGGCCGGGAATGGTGACCCGCTTGCCGTCCTCCACGCCGGGAGGAATGGTTACCTTGATTTTCTGCTTTTTCTTGGTGATTCCGCTGCCCGAGCAGTCGCGGCAGGGCTTGTCGATCACCGAACCTTCGCCGCCGCAGGTGGGACAGGGCTGGGATATGGAGAAAAAGCCCGAGCTCCGGCGCACCTGGCCCGAGCCTTTGCAAGTGCCGCATACCTTGTGGCCCGAACCGTCGGCGGAGCCCGATCCTGAGCAAGTCTTGCAGGTATCGTCCTTGGTGTAGGTAATTTCGACGCTGGTGCCGTAAATGGCTTTCTCGAAGGGCAGCTCGATGTCGTAACGGAGATTTGAGCCCCGGCGAGGCCTGTCGGAACGTCGATCCTGGCCGAAGCCGCCGGAGTTTCCGAAAATGGATCCGAAGATCGACGAAAAGTCGCCGAAACCGCCGAAAATATCCTCGAAGTCCCTGAATACGGTGGAGTACTGTTGGCCGCCTCCGGACATACCCTCGACGCCGGCGAACCCGAACTGGTCATAGGCCTGCCGCTTCTGGTCGTCCCCCAGAACCTCGTAGGCCTCGGTGGCTTCCTTGAACTTCTCCTCGGAGCTCTTGTCTCCGGGATTCTTGTCGGGATGGTACTGAATGGCAAGCTTTCTGTACGCCCGCTTGATGTCGTCCTTAGTAGCTTCCTTCTGGAGGCCCAGGACTTCGTAATAATCTCGCTTCGCCACGTTATTCCGTCCTCGACTAGCGCCGGGCGGCCGGCTTTTTACAGCCGCCCGGAGCAGAATTTATTTTTTGTCCTCGTCGTCGACGACCTTGTAGTCCACGTCGTCGGCATTCTTGGTATCGGGCCCGGCGCCGGAGGCGTCCTGGCCTGCCTGGCCGCTAAAGCCGCCATCCGAGCCCGGCTGGGCGCCGGGGCCGCCCTGGCCCTGGCCAGCGCCGCCCGCGCCCTGGGCATTCTTGTACAGCTCTTCGGAGAGCTTGTAGGAAGCCTGCTTGAGGGCTTCGGTCTTCTGCTTTATAGCCTCGAGGTCCGAGCCTTCCATGGCCTTCCTCAGATCCTTGACGGCGTTTTCGATCGCGTCTTTCTCGCCCGAGCCCACCTTGTCTCCCAGCTCCTTGAGTGTCTTCTCGGTCTGGTAGATGAGAGCGTCAGCCTCGTTGCGGGCTTCGATCCGCTCGCGCTCGCGCTTGTCCTCCTCGGCATGGGCCTCGGCCTCGCGCACCATCTTGTCGATGTCCGACTCGTTGAGGCCGCTGGAGGCTTCGATGCGGATTTTCTGCTCCTTGCCCGTGCCCAGGTCCTTGGCGGAGACGTGCACGATGCCGTTGGCGTCGATGTCGAAGGTCACCTCGATCTGAGGCACGCCGCGAGGCGCCGGGGGGATGCCCACCAGGTCGAAGCGGCCCAGCGTGCGGTTCTGGCCCGCCATCTCGCGCTCGCCCTGGAGCACGTGGATGGAGACCGCTGTTTGCCCGTCGGCGGCGGTGGAGAATATCTGGCTCTTGCGGCAGGGAATGGTGGTGTTTCGGGTGATGAGCCTGGTGAACACCCCGCCCAAGGTCTCGATGCCCAGCGAGAGGGGAGTCACGTCCAGCAACAGCACGTCCTTGACGTCGCCGCCCAGGATGCCGCCCTGGATGGCGGCGCCGATAGCCACGGCTTCGTCCGGGTTCACGCCCTTGGAGGGTTCCTTGCCGAAGATTTCCTTGACCACCTGCTGGACCTTGGGGGTGCGGGTGGAGCCGCCCACGAGGATGACTTCGTCGATTTTGTCCACCGTGAGCCCCGCGTCGGCGATGGCCTTGCGGCAGGGTTCCTTGGTGCGCTCGAAAAGGTCTGCGCACATCTGCTCGAAGCGGGCCCTGGTGAGACTCTTGGTCAAATGCTTAGGCCCGGTCTGGTCGGCGGTGATGAAGGGCAGGTTGATCTCGGCCTGCTGGACGTTGGAGAGCTCGATCTTGGCCTTTTCCGCCGCTTCGCGCACCCGCTGGAGGGCCATGCGGTCCTTGGAGAGATCGATGCCCGAGTCCTTCTTGAACTCGTCCACCAGCCACTGGGTGATCCTGAGGTCGAAATCGTCGCCGCCCAAGTGGGTGTCTCCGTTGGTGGACTTGACCTCGAAGACGCCTTCGCCCAGCTCGAGGATGGAAATATCGAAAGTGCCGCCGCCCAAGTCGTAGACGGCGATGGTGCGTTCCTTCTTCTGGTCCTTGTTGAAGCCGTAGGCCAGGGAGGCCGCGGTTGGCTCGTTGATGATGCGCTTGACCTCGAGGCCTGCGATTTTGCCGGCGTCCTTGGTGGCCTGGCGCTGAGCGTCGTTGAAATAGGCCGGCACGGTGATGACCGCTTCGGTGACAGGTTCGCCCAGGTAGTCCTCGGCGGTTTTCTTCATTTTCTGGAGGATGAAGGCGCTGATCTCCTGGGGACTGTACATCTTGCCCGCGATATCCACCCGGACGTCGTTGCCGTTGTCCACCACCTTGTAGGGCACCATCTTGATTTCGGTCTGGAGCTCAGCGAAGCGCCGGCCCATGAAACGCTTGATGGAATAGACGGTGTTTTCGGCGTTGGTGATCATCTGGTTCTTGGCGGGCTGACCGACCACGCGTTCGCCCTTGGAGGTAAATCCGACAATGGAAGGGGTCGTCCGCTGGCCTTCGGAATTGGCGATGACGATTGGCTCGCCGCCCTCCATCACGGAGACGCAGGAATTGGTCGTACCGAGGTCGATACCTATGATTCTGCCCATATAAAATTCTCCTTACTAAGACTTTCTCTATCAATTTCGGCCGGCGTCGTTTTCCGGACGCTGGCCGGCCTCGGGATCGTTCCCGGGCTCGCTGGCGGACGCGGCATCCTGGTCCGCGGCCTTTTTGGCCCCGTTGGGGATCTTCACCCTTACCTTAGCCGACCGGAGCACCCGGTCGTGGTGCTTGTACCCGGGGAGATACTCCTCGGAGACAACGGTCTCCTCGACCTCTGCCGGCTCGGCGAAGAGCGCCTCGTGCATCGTCGGATCGAAGGGGCTGCCCGCGGAGTCGAATCTCTTTAAAGCATACTTATTTTCCAGCATTTGCGACAACTGCCTGTGGACGAGAACCATGCCTTCGTTGAGCGTCTCGAAGCTGTGGGCGGCGGCGGCGGCCTTCATGCCCCTGTCGAAATCGTCGAGTATGGGAATAAGATCGCTCAAGATCGAAGAAAGGGCGTACTTCTGCCCATCTTCCTTTTCCCTGAGCATGCGTTTGCGAAAATTCACTTCCTCGGCCAGCTTGCGCAAGTACTTCGCGTTAAGTTCCTCGATCTCGGCCTTGAGGGCGGCATTCTCCTTGCGGAGGGTATCCAGCTCGCCGGCGAGGCCTTGCCTGGCCGAGGATCCGGCCGCCTGATCCTGAGAACCGTCGGATTTGGCGTCGCCCTTCGTCGGTTCCCGTACCGCCGCCTGGCCGGAATCGCCGGGGGCCTGGGGCTGCGCGAAGTCTTCTGGCCGATCCTGGGCCGCGGACGGGTTTACGTTCCTCTCCTTGGATGATTCTGAATCGTGTCTATGCTTGGACATGTTCCTACCTTAGGGACGTGATGGATTGAGCGACAAACGTACCCTAGTAACATAATAATGCCGGCCTCGAACGTCAATATTGCCATTGACTTTACCGGATTCTACCTTACCATTGCAGATGAAGGAGTCTTCATTGCAGGCGCAGAGACCGGCCCTGGTGGCCGAACAACGACAAAAGCTCAACCCCAGGATGCTGCAATCCATCAAGATTCTAGCCATGCCGGTTGCCGAGCTGACCGAGGAAATCCGCGGCGAGCTTGAGGCGAATCCCGCCCTCGAGGTGCTGGACGACAGGTCTGAGCTGTCGCTGGAATCCTACGCCGAAGCCAAGATCGACGACTCCGGGGAAGATTGGGGGGATGGAACGGAGGATTACTCCTACCGCCGGACCGAATCGGACGATGACGCCAAGCACAAGTTTTTGGAGGGCGCCATCGCCTTGCCCGAAAGCCTTCAGGATCACCTGCTGGCCCAGCTTCGAATGCTCTCCCTGCCTCCGGCTATCCGCGGCATCGGGGAGCGGCTCATCCAGAACCTGGACGAGGACGGCTTTCACCGAAGCCCGCCGGAGGAGCTCTGCCCCGCCTGCCAGCCCGAGGACCTGGAGCAGGCCATGGAGGTAGTGCGCGGCCTGGACCCGAACGGGACCTGCACCAAGGATTACAGGGAAAGCCTCCTGGTCCAGGCCGCGCTGGATCCCGGGGCGCCCGAAGGCGTCATCGAGATAATGACCGCCCACCTGGACAAGCTCGAGAAGGGCAAGCACGCCGAGATCCGACGCAGCCTCAAGATGAAGGACCCGCAGATCGAGGAAATCCTCGCCTACATAAAAACCCTTTCCCCCTTTCCCGGGCGCGCGTTTTCCACGGAAAAGACTAGATATGTCGTTCCGGACTTGGCGATCCGGGTGGAAAATGACGAATTTGTGATAGAGCTCAACGACGAAGTGATACCCCTTCTGGGAATCAACCCCTTTTTCTCGGAGCTTTCATCCAAAAAGGGCGGTTCCCGCGACAAGGATACGGTATCTTTCGTAAAGGAGAACATCGAGCGGGCGAAGTTTTTCATCGGTTCGCTGCAGCAGCGCAGCCAGACTTTGCTGAAGGTGGCCAAGGTCATCGCCAAGTTCCAGGCCCGGTTTTTCGTGGAAGGGCCGCAGGCGATGCAGCCGCTCACCCTGAGGGATGTCGCGGACGAAGTGGGAGTGCACGAGACGACGGTATCCAGGATAGCCAACGGCAAATACGTCCAGACCGAATGGGGAATACTGGAGCTCCGGCGTTTTTTCACCAATCCCGTGTCGTCCACCTCGGCGAGCGCGGTGCAGCATTCCAAGGAGAGCGTCAAAGCCACGCTCAGGGAGATCCTGGAAAGAGAGGACGGGGACAAGCCCGCCTATTCCGACAGGGAGCTTGTGGATATTCTCGCCGAACGGGGCATCAAGATCGCCCGCCGTACGGTGACGAAATATCGCGGCGAGCTGGATATGGATTCGTCCTTCAGCCGCCGGAAGTATTGATCGGCGCGGGCCTAAGGCCCGCGCAATCGCTCAAGGAGGCGCACATGAATATCGACGTTCGTTCCGTACATTTCGACCTCAGCGAGGAAAGCAAGCAGTATCTGGCAACAAAAATTGAGAGGATCGGGTACGCGAAGGACATGATCGTCGATCTTCTGTTCGTTTTCACCAAGGATTCCAAAAACTATAAACTGGAAGTCACCACGAATTTCCGCTGGGGCTTGCAGGCCCACCTTCAGGAAAATTCATTCGAGATCAATCCGGGGATAGACGCGCTGATCGAGAAACTGGATCAGAAAATCGCCAAGGAAAAACAGAAAATCCAGAGCAAGAAGTAATCGGTCCTCGAAACTCGCCGGCAAAGCGGTCGCGGGGGCGGTGCCTCTGCGGCCGCTTTCGTTCTTTTTCCCGGTCGCGCGAGCGCGCGGGAGGGGCATGTCGCTACGGCAGCCCCCTCATCAAGAACTTAATTCACCTTAATGACTATCCTTCCCAAGTTCTTCCCCTGAGCCACCGTAGCCAAGCCCTCGTTAGTCCTCTCGAAAGGCAACACCGCCGATACCACAGGCTTGAGCTTTCCCGCTTCGGTGAGGGCGATCAGCTCCACCAAGTCCTGCTTCGTGGCCGCCCTGGTGCCGCAGATCTTCCACTCGTTGTAATGCATGTCCTTGGTGTTCACCGTGATAGGATTAGGCGGATCGTAACCCATGATCACCAGGGTGCCGCCCGGTTTAAGGCAATAGAGCGACCAGGAGACGGTAATCTGACGCCCCACTCCCTCGAGAACCACGTCCACGCCCTTACCCTCGGTCCAGTCGAGAATGGCTTTTTTAGGATCCACCTCAGCGCTGTTTACCAGAAGATCGGCGCCGAAACGGCCCGCCGCTTCCAGCGCGTCCTTTTTGACGTCGGCCACCGCCACCCTGGCGCCGGCGAGCTTGGCCAGCTGCACCGCGTGCAAGCCCAAGCCTCCCGCGCCCACGATGAGCACCGACTGTCCTTCCTTTAAAGGTCCAACGCTTTTCAGAGCGTGGTAGGGGGTGGCAACCGCGTCGGTGAGCACCGCCATCTCCTCGAGCTTGGATTCGGGAGCCACTTTGCAGA